>JBAUBR010000166.1:0-1624 GCA_049676965.1 Occallatibacter sp. | reverse complement strand
GCGTGGGCCGGTCGTCGCCGCTGCCGTCGTCGCCCTGGGCGTTGGGATCGCCGGAGCCGGTGCTGGCGCGGCGCAGCGACGGTTTCTTGTTCGTGGTGTCGGTGAGGCGGCGCTTGTTCTCGATGCGCGCCAGCCGCGCCTTCACGTCCTCGAACTCCGAGGTTGTCACGGTATATTGGTCCCGCGGAGGCAGTATTTTCGCGATCTCCTCCTGCGTGTGCAGGATGCGGTCCGGTGTCTGCGGATGGTCGGAAAACGCCTTGTCGACGAGGCCGGGCTTGCGCTTCTGGAGGGCCTGGATCTTCTCAAAGAAACTGATGAAGGCCTGCGGATCGTAGCCGGCGCGGTACATGTACTGCACGCCGAGGAAATCGGCCTGCGCCTCGAACTCGCGGGAGAACTTGAGGAACGTAATGGGCACGCCGATCGACGCGGCCTCGTAGATGCCGTAGCCGGTCCAGCCGCCGAGGAAGATCAGCGGGATGGTGCCCAACTGGGCGTAGTTCATGCGCGTCTGCTCGCGGACCGCGTGATGCGCGCAGACGTGGGCCGTTTCATGCGCCATCACCCCGGCCAGCTCAGCCTCTTCGTCGGCATTGAGAATCAAGCCGGAGTTGACGTAAAAGAACCCGCCCGGCAGCGCCATGGCGTTGATCTCGTCCGAATCGATGACCTTGATGGTGAACGGAACCTTGCAATCGGAGTTCTTGACGATATTCTGGCCGATGCGGTTCACGTACTCCGTGACCACGGGATCGGTGATGAAGCGGGTGCTCTTCTCGATCTCGGAGGCATACATCTTGCCCATCTTGATCTCGGTATCGGTGGAGTACCAGTTGCCTAAGCCGCGCCCGCCGATATCGCGATTGCCCACCGCGCTCACGTCGTCGATGCTTCCCGGCTTGATCTTGATCATCTCGCTTCCGGGCTGGATCACCTTATCGGCGTCGACCTTGACATTGTCGTCGGTGGCCGAGGCATCCTTGTTATCTTTGTCCTTCTTGTCCTTCTTATTCGACTTGTCGTCCGGAGCCGGCGGCAGATCGCCGCCTACCGAGGCGGTGCCCGGCGCCGGCTGCGCCGCCGGAGCCGATGAAGGCTGTGTGTTCCCCGAGGTCGACTGCGGCGGGGTCGATTGTGGAGTGGCCTGCGGATCGCTGGCCGGCGTCGCCGAGGGCGCCGCCGGAGTCGATGCGCTCGGGCTCGATTGAGGCGTGGACTGCGCCCACCCGTAGGTCGCCAAAGCTACGGCCAATCCTGCCACCGTGGCAGCTTTCATCGCGTTTGCCTGAAGTCTCTCCGCAAACCCAGCCGTCATGACCTCACCTCCGCACGGATACACCACTCCGTGCCGCTTCGCTGCACCCTTTAGACGCTAGTATCCTCCAGTTGGGCAACGATGGGGAAGAATATATTTCCGCATCACCGCCATTTCCCTGCTCCGGCAGGCTTCTCTCCGGCTCTTGGAGCTTGCCTGCAAAGGAATTACATTGGAAGTCACGCCAACACCCGTGGAGGGGCCTTGCGTCGAACGATCATAAGAACCGCAGTTCTGGCCGTCTGCGGAACTCTCCAGCTCGCCGCCCAGCCGCCCGGCGCCCGGCACCCGCTCCCCCCCCAGCAC
>JBAUBR010000165.1:0-9507 GCA_049676965.1 Occallatibacter sp. | reverse complement strand
TGATCACCGCGTCCGTCCCGCCAGCGACTTACTCCAAACGGCCCTATCGAAACCGCCCCGGTCCAATATGCCGGGCCCCATCTTGCCTCGTCTCACGGGGCGGTCACGATAGGGTTCTAACGTTTATCAGATGTTGGAGCGCATTGAGCTCACAACCGGCACAGCTCACCCTGCTTGCCGACGGCGTTTTAGCGGCGAGAAGCGAAAAGGGAGAACTATTCGGCTTCGAGCGCACCGCGGGTTACCGTGCGCGTGTTGTGGGGACCACGCACGGTATCCGCTCGTTCACGACTTCTCCGTACATCTTCACGACGTTCAAGAATGCGCAGGACTTCACCGGTCTCGATGAGGATCAGACGGAGTTCATCCTGGTCCGCGCGCTGCCGGGCGTGAAGCTCGAGCAGCTGCGGCACGATCTCGCAGGCCGGCTCCACGATGTTGACGTTCTCACGACGCCGCAGTTCAGCGGAATGACGCGCTTCTACTGGATGTTCACCACCGGGGCAGGCGTAGCCGTACTGCTGGCGGCGCTTCTCGGCCTCGTGGTGGGAATCGTGGTGGTCACGCAGACGATCTACGCCACCACCATGGATCACCTGCGCGAGTATGGAACGCTGAAGGCGATCGGCGCGCCCAACAGCTATGTCTATCGCGTGATTCTGCAGCAGGCGGGGATGAGCGCGGTCCTTGGATATGCCATGGGCATCACGGTAAGCCTCTTTGTTGTGCATGGGGCGCAGCAGGGCGGCGCTGCCATTCTGCTGCCCTGGCCGGTGGCGCTGCTGATCTTCGGTCTGACGCTAATGATGTGCGGCATCGCCGCCGCGGTGTCGATCAACAAAGTTACTCACCTTGACCCGGCTATGGTTTTCCGCGGTTAACGCTTCTGCACACAAAACGAGGGAGAACGATGGAAGCTGCCATTCGAGTTCGCGGAGTCACCAAGACGTACGTCGAAGGGGCTGCACGCGTTGCGGCCCTGGGAGGCGTCAACATGGACCTCTACCGGGGCGAAGTGCTCTTCCTGATGGGCCCTTCGGGCAGTGGCAAAACCACTTTGCTCTCCATCATGGGGTGCATTCTGCGCGCGACATCGGGAAGCGTGCAGGTCGCGGGTAGGGAAGTGGCCGGGCTGAGCGAGCGCGAACTGCCTTCTGTGCGGCTAAAACACATCGGCTTCGTCTTCCAGGCGTTCAACCTGTTTCCCACCTTGACCGCGATCGAGAATGTGGAAGTCGCGTTGGAGTTGAAAGGCATTCGCGGGACACGGGCCCGGAACGAAGCACGCGATCTTCTCGCGCAGGTGAGTCTCGAAGACAAGTCCAATGCTTATCCCGCCGACTTGAGCGGCGGACAGAAACAGCGCGTGGCGCTGGCTCGCGCGCTGGCCGGGAACCCGGAGATTCTGCTGGCCGACGAGCCTACCGCGGCTCTCGACTCTCATACCGGCCGGTCGGTGCTGGAACTGATGCGCCAACTTGCCCACCAGCAGAACCGGGCTGTTGCCGTGGTGACCCATGACAGCCGCATCGCCGACCTCGGAGACCGCGTCGTGCACATTGCGGATGGAGCGGTTTCGTCCGTTGAGCACTTGCGCCCTCAAGCGACGGAAGCTCACGCACTTCATCTCCTATCCAAGCCCAATCCCGAATTCAGCTTCGCGAGGTCGTTATGAACAGGAAGATCTGGATCGCCGCCGCTGTTGCCCTACTGATTGCCGCGGGCATCACGATGAACGCCGCGCATTTGAGCCACAAGGCCAATGCCCCCGCGCCGGCCACTGTTTCGTCGCAGGAACACTATGTCGCGGGACCGGGAGCGGTCGAGCCGGTGTCTGAAGACATCAAAGTCGGTTCAGAGTTGAGCGGCAAACTCCGCGATGTCCTGGTGGAAGAGGGAGACCATGTGCACGCCGGCCAGGTGGTCGCAGTGCTCGTGAACGCGGACCTTCAGGCGCAGATTCAAACCTCTGCCGCGCAGGTGAAGCAGAGGGAAGCGGAGCTGCGCAAGACGACCAATGGTGCGCGCGATCAGGAGCGGCGTCAGGCATTCTCGTCTGTTCAGGAAAGCGCCGCGGTGCTGGCCAACGCCAAGGCCGAGGCGGAGCGCCACAACCAGCTCTTCGCCGAGGGCATTGTCTCCCGCGAGGACAAGGACCGCTACGTGCGCGAATACGACGTCGCCCAGGCGCATTACGAAGAGGCCATGCAGCACCACGCGCTGATCGACGACCGGCCGCGCGAAGAAGATATTGCGGCGTCGCAGGCGGCTCTGGATCTGGCCAGGGCTCAGTTGGCGCAGGCGCAGGCTGTGTACGAGAAGACACTGATCCGCTCACCCATTGAGGGGGTCATCCTGAGAAAGCACCATCGCGCCGGCGAAAGCGTGAGCAATTCGTCGACCGTGCCGGACCCTATCGTAACCATCGGCGACAACTCCGTGCTGCGAGTTCGCGTCGATGTGGACGAGACCGAGGTGGCCAAAGTTCGAGTGGGTCAGGCAGCCTATGTGACCGCCGACGCGTATGGTACGCAACGCTTCGCCGGACGGGTGGTCCGAGTGGGCAATGAGCTCGGGCGAAAGAACATCCGCACCGACGAGCCGACGGAAAAAGTGGACACGAAGATCCTGGAGACGCTGGTGCAGCTCGATCCAGGAATTCAGCTTCCGGTGGGGCTGCGCGTGGATGCATACATAAAGACGGATGAAGATCTGGCGTCGAACCGGCATTAGTGGACGATTCGAGTGCGGGTATTACTAACCTGCCGGCACATAGTTCTTGAACCTAGGCGACGGATTAACACAAGATCCACTGCCCTGGATAAAAGGGTGTGCCGGCAAATAGAAGATGCTCCAACGATGACTGAACAAGGTCAGTTGCAACATGGCAGCTTATGCCCCTTCGGGAACTCCGGCCTTACGAAAGACGGCAAGTGAGCTATCAAGGCCGGCTTTCGCGGCTGCTTCCGGTGTCATGTCTTTCGTTCGCCCGAAGACTTCTACGCTGAGCGCATCGTTGTAGTGGATGCTTTGGAGCGCCTGCAAGAAGCCGGTCAAGTTGATAACACCTTCGCCGGGCAGCAGACGCTGATCATCGTGGATCTGCTCTGGAGGCAAGTTCGGCGAGTCATTGAAATGGATGTGCACGATGCGATCGCGGCCGGCGGCAATGATGTCCTCTGTGGTGGCTCCCGCATGGTGCCAGTGCCAGGAATCGAGTAGCAGTCCGACGTTGGGACCACATTCCTTGGCGAAAGCGAGCATGTCGTTCATGCGCCAGATGAATTCGTACTTGTACATTTTGCGCAGTTCGAGCGGACCTAGAAATTCGAGGCCGAGGCGGACGTTGGAACGCGCCAAAATGCGGGCACTTTCTGTAAACCGCTGCTTGAAGGTTTGGCGCAGTTCGTCTTTTGGCGTATCGCTCGACGGCATGATGTAGGTGATCATGCGCGGGCAGTGGATAGCGGCGGCGAACTGGGCGGCTGCGTCGAGCTGGGTGAGCGAGGCTTTGAAGGTTGCGTCGTCTTTCCGGAAGTCGACCGGAAAATCGATCACCGCCGGCCTGATCTTAAGGCCGGCCAGCAGGTCGTTGGTCGCACTGACGCCGGCTTGCATCGCCGGACCCAGCATGATGTCTGTGCCGGGAAAGCCAACTTGTGCGGCCAGGCGCGCGAATTCCGGCCAGTGCACGCGACCTTGCAACAGGACGCTGTTCAAGGAAAGATACATGTTGCGCTCGGCGGCGAAGGCCCTGGAGAGCGGGGCTGCGGCGAGCAACTTTCCAAATGATCGTCTGGATATGAAATACGGCATGCGCAATCGATCATATCCGAGTAGCATAGCGTTGAGGAGGTGGAAGGCATGAACAGACGAGAGATGCTGGCTACGACGGGTGGTGCGACACTTGCGGCAGTTTGCATGCCGAAGCTGATGAAGGCCGAGGCTCCAGCGAGCCGGGTTGCGATCGTGCGCTGCCGCGATTATGCGCAGTATGGGCAGCAACTCTCTCTCGCGTTCGATCAGATGGGCGGGATCGAGAAGTTGGTGCGCGGAAAGACCGTCGCGCTCAAGCTGAATCTCACCGGGAATCCGAAGAACTGGCCGCTGACGCCTGAGCTTCCTTATCGAACGAACCCGCAATCGGTGGCGGCGACGGTGCACCTGTTTGCCAAGGCAGGTGCGCGGCGCGTTCGCATGATTGAGAGCTTCTTCCCGGCCGACCAGGGTCTCTCGTTGTGGGCACGCTACGGCCTGGACGTCAACGCGATCAACAACATGGGCATGCCGGTGGTTTGGGAAAACGTGCAGAACCTGGGCAACTACAAGCAATATGTGCGCATGAAAGTTCCTTGGGGCGGGTACGCCTATCCGGCATACCATCTGAACCCGGCGTTCTATCAGTGCGACGTGTACTGCTCGATGGCGAAACTGAAGAACCATTGGATTGCAGGCGTAACCATGACGATGAAGAACAACTTCGGCAACACGCCCTGCTCGCTCTATGGCGGGGACTGCGGACCTAGCGGGAACGAGCGGCCGACCCAAGAGCGCGGACCTGTGCTGCACGACGGAACCACGCCTGCACCCTCCGGAGTGGATGCCGAGCTGCATCCTGATTCTCCGCGCGATCCAGGCTATCGGGTTCCGCGCATTCTGGTTGATCAGAACGGTATTCGTCCGGTTGATATTGCGATCGTGGATGGCGTCGAGACGGTGCGGGGAGGAGAAGGTCCGTGGCTACCGGGCCTGGAAAAGATGACACCGGGCGTGATCATTGCCGGCCGCAACGCCGTCTGCGTGGACGCTGTCGGGATGGCAGTGATGGGCTACGATCCGTATGCCGAGCGCGGCACTTCTCCGTTCATCCGGGGCGACAACTCGCTGCGTCTCGCGGAAGAAGCCGGGATAGGAACGCGGGACCTGAAGCGCATCGAAGTTGTCGGGCTTTCGATTAAGGACGCTCATATCAATTTCGGACCCGGCGCGGTCGGCAAGAAGCTGAGCGAATTGAACTCGTAATCGCACCTCAGAACCGTAATATCGTCTTCTTGGCCAAACTTCTGCGCCGTGCCGGCAATCGCATCTGCCGTGTCTCCCGCGCAACCCTTTATATTGAGGGCCTCGATAGATTGTTTCTTGATCTCCTCGGCTCCGACGGTCACAGCTGTAACGACGCTGTTGTACAACTGACCTCCTTATCTGTAAGACCGTTAGTCTCCATAGCTGATGTCAACCTGACCGCCAGGATTGGCCCTATTGACGACGGTGGAGTGCTCTCCGCAAATGCTCATCACATTCTTGATCTGCCAGTTTACTGGGGGATTTGCGCCTCCCGCAGCGATGAAAATCGAAGACATGGACGTAACCGACGAATTGGGATAATCCGAGCGGCTCTCGATCTGGTAAGCTTCAAGCGTTTGTGATGCCCAGGCCAGTTCACTGATCCCATTGATCTGCAGATTGATCTGCGGAAAACCGGCAAACGAGCACACGTATCCGAAGCCCCCATTGCTTTGGTCGGTCATGGAAATCATTCCGGTCAACTGATCTCCCGGGTTCACCGGAACTAAGTTCGAGAAATAGACATGGCCGGTCCTGTCGTTATACCAGTTGCTGATCGCCCAATAGGAACCGCCGCCAGCGCGAGAAACGCCCCATTGCAGCACCGGCTGAACCAGATCGTTATTGGCCGCATCTTCCAGCGCATTGAACAGAAAGACAGTCTGGCCGGCGTCTACCGTTGGTGGCTGCGGAACCACCCATTGCGTGGAGAGTTGCGAAATGGACGAACCCGAATCATTCAACCACCAGGCGAACGTGATCCATCCGGATCCGAGACCCGGTACCGGCTCATCTTCCGCGGCTTGGGCGGACCGGGACACGATGCGTTGCGATCGCCGGTGCACGACCTGGATCTGATCGTTGCGTCGTCGCACGCGATGCCCCTCGGAAACGGGGTGAACCAACGAACTGTGGCGATAACCGCCAGGGGTGAGAACAAAACCGGGAGGGATTTCTCTTTCACCCCGCTCCCGCTCTTTCTCGCTTGACACGGCGCCAAGCCGGAGCGCGCGTTCCACCGCAGTGGCGAGCCGGTCGGGCTCGACGGGCTTGAGCAGATAAGCAAGCGCGTTGGCGTCAAAGGCGGCGAGCGCGTGCTGGTCGTAGCCGGTAATGAAGATCACGAGCGGCAGTGGAACATTGGGGCCGATCGAGCGAAGTACGTCCAGGCCTGTAAGTCCCGGCATTTCGATATCGAGGAATAGAAGGTCGGGTTCGAGCGCTTCTATCTTCTCCACCGCTTCCAGGCCATCCTGCGCTTCGCCAATCACAACAATCTCAGGATGGCTGCCAAGCATCCTGATGAGCCGGGCGCGTGAGTCGACCTCGTCGTCGACAACCAGGCTTCTCATGCCGACGCGGCTCCACTGCCGCGGGGAAGGAAGACCGTGACGCGCGTTCCGCCTGCGTCGCGCGATTCCAGCACCATCTCGCCCTGGTCGTGGTAAAGCGCGTTCAGCCGTTGCGCGATGTTCTCGAGTCCCACGCCATTGGAGCGCGCGCCATTGCCCTTGTTGTGCGCCGGCGCCGCCGGCGAGTCGCCGTTGCTGCGGGAACCGTTTCCGGATCCCACCCCGTCGTCTTCAACGCACAACCGCATTCGATCTCCGCGGGCATGGGCTGCAATCCACAGATGGCCCTGCCCCGGCTTCGGTCCCAGCCCGTGCTTCAGTGCGTTTTCGACGAGGGGCTGCAGGATCAGCGATGGGATGCGCTCCATGGCAATGGCTGGATCGACCTCGATGCTGACCGCGAGGCGGCTGCCGAACCGGGCCTCTTCGATTTGAAGATAGGTGCGCAGAAACTCGATCTCCTCGCAGAGCGGCACAAGCGGCCGGGCAGAGTTCGCCAGCACGTGCCGGAAGACGCGAGCGAGGCGCAGCGTCATGGTCTCCGCCTGGGCAGGATTGGCGACGATGAGGTTGGCGATGCTGTTGAGCGAATTGAAAAGGAAGTGCGGGTTGATCTGGGCGCGAAGCGCACGCAGCTCGGCTTCGGTGACTTGCTGCTGCAGCACCGCTTCGCGGCTCTGCCGCTCGACCATCTGCTCTTCGAGGCGCAGCGCATCCAGTCGCTGGCCAACCTGCGCAGCCACGCTGCGAAGGGAGTTCAACTCATGAGTGACCAGCCCGCGCCGTGCCCGGCTGGGAGCGATGACAAACAGATGGCTCACGCGTCCCGAGGATCGGACGGGAATCAAAAACTCAAGGTCGGCTACCGGGATTTGATCGCGCAGCGCGTCCTCGGAACCGAGCTCAACTAGCTCGCCATCGAGAAGAGCTTCGGGCCAGTGCAGGCCCGGCAGCGCGTCGATGAAAAGCAGCCGCCCCACGTCGTTGATGCGAACGATCATGGGGTGCATACTGGCGAGCGCACTCTGGCTCTTGAATGTCAGACCCGCCAGGACGAGGCAGACAACAGCGAGCACGAAGATCGTGATCTTCAGATAGGTATTCATTACTAGCGGGTCGCCGTACTGCTCCAGGTATCGCTCCGCGGCACGCGTGATCTCGGGTGAACGCACAGGGCGCGCCGGGAAGGAGGCCGCCGAGATTGCCGCGCACTCAACGCGCGACCGCAAAGAAATCCACTCTCCGGGCGAAGTCATGGCCGCGCATCGCAAGCTCGCTGCCGACTTCGGCCACCAGGCCGAAGCGGTCGTCCGAGCCGCGCGAGAGCGACTTCAGCATCAAGAGAAGCCAGCCAACTCACTTGACCGCGTGCGCGAGTCGCTGACCTTTTCCCGCGACAAGAACTTCGAGCGCGAGGCTGTCGTCGATGAGCGGGCACTCATCCGTGACGGCCTCCGCCGCGGGATGGGTGAGGTCACTTTTGCCCAGGTGCGTGGGAACCTGGATGCCCGCTTAGCAACTGGCGAATTTCAAATTGTCGAGCGGTCGCAGAGCCAACCAGCCCGCCAGTTCACCACGGCCACAACCATCCAAGCTGAGCATGAAATCGTCCGCCGCGTGCGCGAAGGACAGAACACGGTCGAGCCCGTCATGTCACGCCAGCAAGCCATCGCAGTGACCGACCAGAACACGCATCTCAACCGCGCCCAAATGAGCGTTGTCGAAGATGTACTCAGCTCTTCCGACCGTGTCCAGGGTGTCCAGGGCTACGCCGGCACAGGCAAAACAACGACTCTTTCCGTCGTTCGTAGCGCCGCCGAATGGCAGGGTTACGCGGTCGAGGGCTTCGCCCCGACCTCCCGCGCCGCTCGCCAGCTTGGCGAGGCCGGCGTTGAGTCAGGAACCCTGCAAGGGTTCCTTGCCCGTACCCTGAATCCCGCCACCCAAGAGCAGCGGCATTTCTATTTTGTCGATGAATCGAGTCTCGCCAGCACCAACCAGATGCGAGAATTTCTTGCGCGTCTCGGTCCTAGCGACCGCGTGCTCCTGATCGGCGACACCCGCCAGCACCAGGGCGTTGAAGCAGGCCGTCCATTCGAGCAGTTGCAGGACGCCGGGATGCGCACTGCCAAGCTCGATGAGATCGTTCGACAGAAAGACCCGGCCTTGAAATCGGCCGTCGAATTGCTCGCTAAGGGGCAGGTCTCCTCTGCACTTGAATCGCTTCAGCAGCAGGGCCGGGTAAAAGAGATTCCCGGCAAGGAAGAACGCATCCGTGCTATCGCCAAAAGCTACGTCGAGTCTCCTGAAAAGACCCTGATCGTCTCGCCCGACAACGCGTCCCGCCGCGAATTGAACGTCGCCGTTCGACAGGAATTAAAGGCCAACGGAGCACTTGCGCCGGAAGACCACAGCCTCCGAGTACTCATTCAGCGCCAGGACATGACCGGCGCCGAACGCTCCTGGGCGAGCCACTACGAAATCAATGATGTGGTCCGCTATGCTCGCGGCAGCAAGGCCACCGGAATCGATGCCGGAACGTATGGAGCGGTAGTCGCCATCAATCCCGCCGCAAACCTGCTCACCGTCGAAAGATCCTCCGGCGAGCAAGCTACGTACGATCCGCGCCGCCTGACCGGCGTCAGCGTCTACCGCGAGATCGACCGCGAATTCTCCGTGGGGGACCGCATCCAGTTCACCGCGCCCGACAAGTCGCTTGGCGTTGCCAATCGCGACCTTGCCGCCATTGAATCCATCGCGCCGGACGGCCGCATCTCAGCCCGCCTCGACAGCAACCGCAAGGTCGACTTCAATGCCCAGGAGCACCGCCACTTCGACCACGGATACGCTGTCACCAGCCACAGTTCCCAGGGCCTCACCGCCGAGCGGGTTCTAGTGAACGCCGACACCGGCGTCCACCCGGACCTGCTCAACTCCCGCTTTGGCTATGTTTCCATCTCCCGAGCCAGCCACGAGGCCACCATCTTTACGGACGACATGGCTAAGCTCAGCCCACGTCTCAGCGCCGATATCTCGAAAACCTCGGCTCTTGAAATCAGCCCAACGCAGTCCGTCGCCCAAGGAATTGGAA
>JBAUBR010000164.1:0-31574 GCA_049676965.1 Occallatibacter sp. | reverse complement strand
GGCAAGGTTGTTGGGCACCAAGCGCAGCAGCAGTTTGCCGGTTGCGGGTCCGGCGGCAGCGCCCGCGATGCACGCGACAATCGCGAGCAGCAGCGTTTCGAGAAAGAGCTGGCGAATCATGCGTCCGGTGCCGGCGCCGAGCGCCATCTGGATAGCGAATTCCTTGCCGCGCGCGGAGGCTCGTGCCAAAAAAAGTCCCGCAACATTGGCTGCCGCGATCAGCAGCACCAGCGCGACGACCGCGGACAGCACATAGAGCGGCTTGCGCAGCGGGCCAGCCGCGAACTCGGTGAGCGGGTTTGCATAGATCGACCAGCCGGAGCTGGTAGCGTATTGCGACCCGCCCAACCGACGCAGGTCTTCCCACATCTTCGTAGAAAGCGCCGCATTCAATTGCTTGACCGATATGCCGGGCCGCAGGCGCACGACCGATTGATAGTTTTCGTTGAAGACTTCATCCGGCGAAAAGGCCGAATGGGGAAGCGCGATCGGGACCCAGACCTCGAAGGTGCGCGGCCATGCGAAATCGCTGCGCATCACGCCGAGAATGCGATACGATTTGCCGTCGAGCAGGAGGGTTTGGCCGACGACGTTGGCGGAGCCGCCGAAGGCCCGCTGCCAGAATCCGTAACTGAGTACAACTACCGGCCCGGCGTTGGGCTGGTCTTCGCCTGCGGAAAAGGTGCGGCCCAGGATCGGCTGGGCTCCGAAGACGCGAAACCATTGCGACGAGACGCGTGCTGCGGCAACGTGCACTGCCTGCCCGCCGCGCAGCAGGTTGAAGCCGGTGGGCTGCTCAAGAGCGGCAGTCTCAGCGAGGTTGCTGAGTGACGCGGCGTAGCCTTCGGTCGGGGCGGAGACATACGGGATATCGAGAGTGAATTTCGTATAGCGGGTTTGCAGCACCGCCACTTGCTCGGGATGATCCACTCCTGCAGGATTGCGGAGCACTGCATTGACGACGCTGAAGATGGCCGCATTGGCGCCAATGCCCAGCGCCAGCGTGAGAACCACGGTGGCCGCAAAGCCCGGCGACTTGCGCAGCCGCCGGAATGCATAGCGGAGATCGAACCACAGGCTTTCAACGCTTGAAGCCGGGCCTCGCCTGGCGGTTCGCGGTTCAGCGTGTTCTCGCAATCCGGCGCCGATTTCTATGTCTGATTTGGAACGCGAAAACAGGTCGGCAATGCGGCGGAAGAGCGGCATCGATTCACCTCATCCCGATCGATACGCGACACCGTAAGCGCCGGTTCATCCTCGGACGGCCCTGGTGGGAAATTACCCATAGATGTATAGGTATGTCAAGAAAGCTGTGACGAACTGTCGCGGGCTTCCAAATCGAGACACAAGAATGGTTGCCGGAATTTACGGCTGAACCCGATGTTCGCGGCTTATAGCATTTTGGGCCGCGTCCGCTGGGCTGCGGGGAATCGGATACGCGATTTCCCGCGGTGCTTAACTCTTCCGCGCCGTGCCCAGTTGCTCATCCCACTTAGCGGCTAGGAAAGCGTCAGCGGAGCCCTTTGCATTCCATAGAAAGAGTGATGAAGATCACAATTCTCACCTGTGTGACTACAGTCACATAAAGTGAGCCCAATCACCTGAGAATATTCAAATGAAGTTCAAAGCGTGTGGCGATGCACCGCGGGAGTTCAATCAGCTTTTCAAGGAGTGACGATTCTCACCTATGAAAACGAGACACCCCAGATTCGGCTGCTTCGGCGCACTTCGCAAGCGCACTGTGACGGAACGTCCACCATCGGGTGGCGAACCCGCGCGAATGTTTCATCGGCCCGATTCGCGAAATGTTGAGCATTTTTTCTTAACTACCACCTGCGAGTCAGGGGCGGCACCTCGCTCCATCGCGCAGCAACTGCATAAGTCGTGCACATGTCCAATTTCGAGACTGAACTGAGAAGGGCACAGCAAATGTCGACGTTCAGGCGAGCAGCAGCGTGCACCGGGAGGCTTTAGTCAATGAAGCGCACCTTTTTAATCGCTCTGATGTTTCTGGCGGTCGCGGACCTCGGGATGGCCCAGATAACGTCGCCGTCGACCGACGTCCTCGGCGCTCACCTCAACTACGGCCGCGGCTGCGCGGCTTGCCACGCTCCACATAGCGGCGCATACGGCAACGGCAACGCCAAAACCGCCGACCCTAATTCGGGCAATGTCGCCCTCTGGGGCGAGGATGTTGGCAGCTTGTACGGCAAAACAATCACCACGGGCGGAGGCGGCGCCGTAGAAACTCTGCCCACCAGCATGTCGGCGACGACGCCCGACGTATTAGGCCTGCTCACCTGCCTGAGCTGCCACGACGGCAACTATGCCGAGGGCGCCATGATGAAGAACAAGGTCTATGAGACCTTGCCTCCAACCTATGGAACCCAGAACACCATTCCCACCCTGCTCGGAAACGATGGGTCCACCGTCGGAAACTACCTCAACGACCACCCGGTCGGACTCAATGCCGTGATGGGCTGCGGCGGCCAATATAACTGGGATTGCACCATCAGCGCCACCGGAGCGGTGCAGATGACCGGGACACATTCCAGCCAGTTCGTCACGAACTACGGCTTCTTTGTGAGTCCGGGCACCTATAACAACACCCCGGTGGTCATGTGCACAACCTGTCACAACCAGCACCTGATGAACGTGGTCAACGTGACCAGCACGTCGAAGTCGGGCCTGCCTGCCGGCACCTATGCAACCATGTTCTTCCTGCGAGGCCCGTACAACCCGGCCGATGCCAACCCCTTGACCAACCAGACGGCGCAATTCTGCCGTCAGTGCCATGGCGGCGAGTCGAACGAAATGAACGGCAGCACCGCCGGAACCGTGTTCTGATCGGTTGGCATTGAAGGGGAGGGGGCAACAATTTCTCTCCCCTTTTTTTTCCCGGACAGGATGGCAATTATGAAGCACAAACATTCAATCTGTGGGTTTCTTCTGCCGGCCATCGTGGCGGCCGGCGCCCAGGTAGCCTCGTATGTGCCTGCGGCCTCGGCGCAGGCGCCCGCAGCGGGGCCGGCGACGGCTGCCAGACCGGTAGCGCTCGTGAACGGTGCGGTACTGACCGAAGCCGACCTGCTGCGCGAGGAATACGCCATTTTTCCCTACGCTCGCCAGCACAACGGAATTCCCAAAGAGTTGGCGCCGCAGATCCGCGCCGGCGCCCTGAAGATGATCATTTTCGAAGAGCTTGTTTATCAGGAATCGCAGCGCAGGAAAATGACGGTGCCGGCGGCGAAGATGCAACAGGCCGAGATGGACTTCCGCAAGCAGTTCGCGACTCCCGACCAATTCAATGCATTTTTGCAAAGCGAATTTCATGGCTCGCCGCAGTTGCTCAAGGACAAGATCCGTCGCTCGCTGCTGATCGATGCTTTTCTGGGGGCCGAAGTTGAGAAGAAGAGCGCGCTCTCTCCGGGCGAGGTCAGGGCTTACTACGACAAGAACCCTGCGCTCTTTCAACATCCGGAGTCATTTACCTTCCAGACGATTTCCGTCCTCCCTCCGGCCAACGCCACTCCCGCCCAGTTGAAAGAGGGACGCGTGCGGGCTGAGCGGGAGCTGCGCGAAGCGAAAGCGACCAAGTCGGCGATGGACTTCGGGCTGCTTGCGGAGAAAATCTCGGATGACGATTACCGCGTGATGATGGGCCAGCATAAGCCCGTCCCCGTCGGCCAATTGGCGCCCCAGGTGGTGAAGGCGTTGCTCGCCATGAAGGCGGGCGATGTCAGCGATGTGATTCAAATCGAGCATGCCTACACCATCGTGCGGCTCGATGAGCACACGCCGGCGGGCGAGGCGAAGTTTGACGACGTGAAAGCGCAAATCGACAAAGATCTGCACCAGAACAAAAGAAACCAGCTTCAGGCCGCGCTGGACAAGAGGTTGCGGCAGAACGCGAAAGTCGAAGAGATGTGAGAGGCCGCGGAAGGAGCGGACATTCGAGGCCCGGGGCACAAAGGGCAGCTGGTTTCGAAGGGCTGGCGATATAGCTGAAGCGAGGCCTGAAACGAAAACGAGATTCTCCACGGCATGAGCAAGCGCTAGGAAGTTAAGGATGGCATACGGTGTCGGGTTCTTTGCGAGTCGCGTGGTTTGTGGAGGCCGGGCTTCTCTTCCTCACATGGCCGGCCGCCGCGCAGGTCCGGCTCGGGGAACTCAGCACGAACGCCAGCGGTACCATCTCCACGGGGTATACGGCGGATTACGGCAACATGACCAGTTCCACCCATAACTGGACGGTTGGCGGCGCTTCCACCCTTTCCGGCAATTTCTACAGTCCGAATTTTCTCTCCTTTAATGCCTCTCTCTACCTGAACCAGTCGCGAGCGAATTCCGACTTCCAGTCAATTTCTGATGCCAGCGGGGTCAACCTGACCACCAACATCTTCGGCGGCAGCCGCTTTCCCGGTTCGATCAGCTACTCCAAGGCTTACAACAGCGAAGGGAATTACTCGGTTCCGGGCCTTGCCAATTATGTGACCCACGGCAATAGCGATACGCTGGGCATCAACTGGAACGAAAACCTCCCCGACGCGCCCAGTTTCTCGGCGGGATTCCAGATGGGCAGCAGCCAGTATTCGGTGTATGGAACGAACGATCAAGGGCAAAACCAGTTTCATTCGCTCAACCTTCATTCGGCCTATCGATTCGAGGGCTTTAACATGGGCGCCTACTATACCACGGGAGGCAGTCACGCCCTGATTCCGCAAGTAGTGGCCGGCCTCGAGGGGACGGAAACGCACTCGGACGACAGCGCTGCCGGGTTCAATGTGACGCGCAAGCTGCCCATGCAGGGCTCGGTCTCGGCCGCATTTAACCGCTCTGACTGGAACACCAACTACCTCGGAACCAGTTCCACCGGAACCATTGACACGATTAACACTCTCGCGGCGGTACATCCGACCGAGAAGCTGACATTCACGGGGAGCGCGAATTACTCCGACAATCTGACCGGACAACTGATCCAGTCGGTCATCGCATCGGGTGGTGTGGCCTCGGGGCTCAACTCGAACGAGGCGTCAAATTCCCTGGACCTGCTAGGCGTTGCCGGCTACACTCCTTTATCGAATCTGCAAACTTCGGTCTTCGTCGAGCGCCGCACGCAGGAGTTCCTCGGACAAAACTATGGAGTGACCTCATACGGCGGAAGCGCCACCTATGCGCACGAACTGCTTGACGGTAATTTCAACGCCGCGGTGAGCGCAACCGCAAATACCTCGGACCAGAACGGCGAAGATACTTTGGGCTTTTCAACTACCGAGAATTATTCGAGCGAAGTTTTGGGCTGGCACCTGACCGGGGCGTTCGGTTACGCGCAGAACGCACAGACCTTGCTGGTAACCTACATGAACTCGTTCTATTACTACTCGGGCAGCGCCCGGCGGCGGTGGGGGAAGTTCAACATGAGCATGGGCGGCGGTGGTGGGCGCACCGCGTTGACCCAGCAGCCCGGCACCGCCAACGACAGCGAGACTTACAACGCCAGTATGGGCTATGGCCCATTAATTACGGCGACCGGCAGCTATTCCAAAGCAAACGGGCAGGCGCTGGCAACCGGTGCGGGCTTGGTGCCGGTGCCCATTCCTTCGCCCACTCTGCCTGCGAACCTGGTGAGCCTCTTCGGCGGAGATAGTTATTCCTTTGGGCTATCCAGTTCTCCGGTGAACAAGCTCGTTTTCACAGCCGCCTATGCCAGGTCGAACAGCAACACGACCAGTAATGCGGTCGAGTCCACCAACGAGAACGAGCAATTCAACGCACTTATCCAGTACCAGTATCGCAAAGTGAACTTTATTAGCGGATTCGCCCGCTTGCAACAAGGCTTCAGCGCCTCCGGCGGGCCGCCGGAAACTCTATCTTCTTTCTACGTCGGGGTGTCGCGGTGGTTCAACTTCTTCTAAGTGGAGGTCGGCAACTATGCCGTGGCGCGGCCCTGGTCCTGGCCGGCGTTGCGCTGCTGCCGGCTCCGCTCCGGGCATCGCAGAAATCCAAGGTCCGGACCGCCGCGCCGGAGCAATGGGAGATGACTCTGGACGGTGGGCGCAAGCTCACCTGGGAACACAGTTTCAAATCGGAATCCGAAGTCAAGCCGAACCGCGGCTTCTGGAACAAGGTGGTGGACGTGATCGCCGGCGCGCCGGAATACCGCTTCCTGGTGCGTCCTTACAGCGTTATCACCGATTCGCGCGGACGCATCATTGTGACCGATCCGGGCGCGCCGGGCGTGCACATCTTCGACTTCACGCAGCATAAGTACAAGTTCATCCAGCGCACGGGAAAAGGCAAAGACAACATGCTGACGCCGCAATGCGTCGCGGTAGATGCCCAGGACAATATTTATATCACCGACTCGGACGCGGGCGAGATCTTTGTCTTCGAGCCCGGCGGAAAGTTTGTGCACGCCATCGGCAGCCTGAAGGGCGGCGAGGGTTACTTCAAACGGCCAACCGGAATTGCCGTGGATTCGGCAGCGCAGCGGATTTACGTAACCGACACGCTGCGCGACGAGGTGTTCATTCTCGACATGCAGGGCCAGGTAATCAAGACCATCGGCAAAGCCGGTCAAGCCAATGGTGAATTCAATCTCCCCACTGAGTTGCGGCTGGACGGGCCGAACCTGATGGTCGTGGATGCCATGAACTTCCGCGTGCAGGTGTTTGACCGCAACGGAGAATTCCAGTATGCCGTCGGTAAAATCGGCGACAGTCCCGGAGCCATGTTTCGGCCGAAAGCGATCGCGGTCGATTCCGAGGGCGATCTCTACGTTGTGGATTCCATGTGGGGCCTGGTTCAGGTTTTCGATCGCCAGGGCGATTTGCTCTATTATTTCGGCGCCCGGGGCACTCACGCGGGAGAGTTCCAATTGCCGGCGGGCTTATTCATCGACCACGACGATCGTGTCTTTGTCGTGGATTCATTCAACCGCCGCGTCCAGGTATTTCAATATGTTGGCTTGAAGAAGCTGGCCACGGAGGGGACGAGGTGAAGCTCAGAATCCTCCTCGCCGGACTGACGATTCTTCTCACCGGGATCACGCTGTCTGCTCAAATCCCCGGCGACGTGATGGGCGTGCACAATCTGGGTCCGGGAAGCAGTTCGCCGATCACCGGCGCCCGCCCCGACTCCTGCGCCTACTGTCACGCGCCGCATTCCGGACTGAACCGCGGCCTCTGGAACCAGAAGCTCACTACGCAAAACTACACGACGTATACGAGCGACACAGAAGCCAACCGCGGAATACAGCCCATGCTCGGCTCCTCCACCAATCATTGCCTGAGCTGCCATGACGGCACCGTGGCGGTCGGGGCCACCGTGGTCTATGGCCAGGTCACCACGCGCGGATCGATGAACTCGCCGGACGTGTTCGGCAGCAACATGCAGTCGTCGCACCCGTTCAGCCTGATGCTGCCCTTGAAGGACAACGTCGACCTGGTCGCCACGCTCGCGGCCAGCGGTCAAACCGCCGACACAACCGGAGCGGTGAAGCTGATCAAAGGAAATGTCGAATGCACGTCGTGCCACAATCCGCACGTGCAAGCCAAAGACCTTATATCGCAGAATTTTTTAGTGAAGGACAGCTCCAGCGGCCAGTTGTGCCTGGCCTGCCACGATCCCACGCGGCAAATGAGCGGCCAGGTGAACCCGTTGGCCGACTGGGCCACCAGCGCGCACGCCCTGTCTACCGACAAGATTTCGCCCCAGGCCATGCTCGGAAGTTATGCCACGGTGGCTGCCGATGCCTGCATCTCCTGCCATACGCCGCACAACGCCAGCGGCACGTCGCGGCTGCTGCGCGGTACGAATGAACAGGACTGCATCGCCTGCCACGACGGCGCGAACATCTCTCCCATGGCGTCCTACGCCAATGTTTTTCCGGAGTACGCCGCGCCCAAGGTAGGGCATCCGTTTCCCACATCGGCCAACCCCCGCGATGCCGCGGAGAACACGCTGCTCAACAACAATCGTCACGCTACCTGCGTGGACTGCCACAACGGACACGGCTCCGAACCCGTCGGCATATTTCCTCTTCCGCCGCTGATTCGCATCTCTCAAAAGGACATTGCGGGCATCAGCGCCGCCGACGGAATCAGCGTGCTTGCGCCCGCCGTCAATCAATATGAGAACTGCCTGCGCTGTCACGGCACCAGCACGGGAAAACAGGTGCAGCCGATTTATGGGTACTTTCCGGTGCGGGCGGTTTCAGCCGGCGATCCTCTCAACCAGATTCCGCAGTTTGCCACCACGGCCACCTCGAGCCATCCCGTGATGCATGCGAGGAGCAGCCCTTTGCCTCAACCGAGCCTGCTGCCTAACATGCTGAACCTGGATGGCGTCACGCAGGGACGCGCCATGGGCACGCAGATTCTTTGCACCGATTGCCATAACAGCGACGACAATCGCGAGTTCGGGGGCGTGGGTCCGAACGGTCCCCATGGCTCGAAGTGGACCCATATTCTGGAGCGCCGCTATGAGTTCAGCCGTGCCGCCGCACCGGGCCAGTTGATTTCCAATCTCTTTCCCAATCCCGATTTGAGTGTGAACGGACCCTACGGCATGTGCGGCAAGTGCCACGATCTATCGAACCAGGTGATCAAGAACACCAGTTGGAACCAGCACAGCAGCCACATCAACGCCGGCTTCACCTGTTCCACCTGCCACACTGCTCACGGCATGGGCGCCGCCAGCGGAACCATCAGCGGCGAGCGGCTGGTCAATTTCGACGTGAATGTAGTGGCCCCGAACGGCAGCCTTCCCATCTCCTACAATCGCGCCGCGAACACCTGCGTATTGGTGTGCCATCAGACCGCGCACAATCCCGACGGCAGTGTTACGTCGTCCAGCTTCCGTAGGGGATTCGGCGTAAAGAGGTGAGCGGCGCCTGGCGTTTGAATGCTAAAACACGGTCCCAGCGCTGCCGCCATTCATTTCGTTCGATTTGTCCGCATCACGCGCAGTTGGCCTTCTCGAAGTTGGGGAAGAGGATATTGTAAGCCAAGCCGCTAAGGCTTGCACTATGCGACGACTGGCAAGAGTTCCGATTTAGATGTGGGGAATCTCTCCCCGATCTCTCGTGCCCATCGGACTGCGGTTTCTGTCGGAGATACCGGATTGTAGATTCGATCCGGGAATCCGTCATAGGTGCGGCCATCAAGTGCTCTACCGGCGCGCTTTTTGCGCACCCCGCCCCATTGCTTGAAGAAGAAAGGGACGCCTGCCTTCTCGCATTGGTCGCGGACCGATGTGACCCACTCTTTCTTCAATGGTCTCGCGCCGTTGCCGCTTTCGCCTCCGACGATGACCCAATGGATTCCGTTGAGGTTGAGATTTCCGAGTCCCTCCAGCAGCGGCTCTACGGATAAGAATCTTACCGACGCCGGCGCCTCGCGAACATGTTCTATCCGTGGCAGGCCGTGCTTCCTGTTTTCCACGCTCACGCCCCACCAGATGTGCCTCGATTGAGCAGCAAAACGCAAACGGCCGCGTAAAAGACTCGCCATTCGGGCCGAGCGCTTGGTCAGGACCTGATAGGTATGCCAGTTGGCATTGACCATCACCCATGCGACCGCCTCGATGTAGTCATCCAAAACTCCATCCTGGAAGAGGTCGCTCATGGAGTTTACGAAGATCATTTTTGGTGTTCGCCACCGCAGCGGTTCCGCGAGTTTCTCCGGGACCAGCCTGAGGTCGAAGCCCTGCTCATAGGGATGGCCGGGTACGCCGCGGAACCGTTCTGCAAACACCTCCGCATAGCAATGCTTGCAACCCGGGCTGATCTTCGTGCAGCCGCGCACCGGGTTCCAGGTCGCATCGGTCCATTCGATTTTCGAATCCAAGCTCATATCTGCTCCGGTCTGCTGGACGGCGGTGATTCTGGCGTCCGTTGCGCCCCCCGCCGTCCATTGCTATGATACTCTCAAGTCTTCGCCTTTAATTCGCCGTTCTTTCCAACTGAATCGGAAAGGGGCACTTGTGACTCAACAGGTGATGTTCGGGGGCAATTGGACGCAGCAAAAGCTGCAGATCCTGAGCAAGTATCTAAGAGCCTATCGAAAAATATTCGACAGGAACACACGCGCCCGGTATTTTCGGGTTTCCTACGTAGATGCTTTCGCGGGTACCGGAACAATACCACGGCCCGAATTGGAGGGTACGCTCGCAGGCTTAATCCCATCGTTAATGGAGGCGGAAGAGGAATTTCGGAAGGGAAGCGTCCGTCGAGCTCTCGAGATCGAGCCACCATTTCACAACTACATATTCATAGAGAAAGACCGCGGCAAATGCGACGAGCTTCTGGCGCTTCGAGAGGAATTCCCTGACAGGAACATTGTCGTCGTAAACGACGACGCCAATCTCGCCCTTCTCAAATGGTGTCAGCAGATGGACACAAGAAGCGAGCGAGCGGTTGTCTTTCTGGATCCATTCGGGGCTTCCGTCGAGTGGACGGTGATCGAGGCAATTGCTGGAACCAAGGCCGTGGATCTGTGGATTCT
Source organism: Occallatibacter sp. (assembly GCA_049676965.1). Lineage (GTDB taxonomy): Bacteria > Acidobacteriota > Terriglobia > Terriglobales > Acidobacteriaceae > Telmatobacter. Next base: position 21,069 of record JBAUBR010000164.1, on the reverse strand, counting down.
GTTTCCATATGGGGCCGTCAACCGCATGTTGACCAGGGACCGGAAACCGTCACCAAGTTGGTCCGACAAGTTGACTCGAATATTTGGGACACCTGCTTGGGAAGACGAGTTCTATTCGTCGAGCCTCATAACTTCGTTGCTGGAACCGGACAAGGAAGTCGCTTTCGTGCAGAAGACTACTGACCAGACTACAACTGTGAACTTCTTCGTGAAACGGCTAAACACAGTTTTCAGCGAGATTGCTGAGCCAGGGTTTCTCTGCAATTCAAAAGGGCTCCTATTTGTGCTCTTCTTTGCGGCGTGCAACAGGACCGGTTCGAAGATTGCGAATGATCTTCTGCGAGACATTGCCCGGTGAGATTCCGGATTCCCTTGATCAGCTCGCTTAAGCGAAAATAGAAGAGGTTATGGCCAAAAAACTCCGTGTCGGCATCTTGTTTGGCGGGCGCAGCGGCGAGCATGAGGTTTCGCTGCTGTCGGCGGCGTCGATTCTCGAGGCGATCGACCGCAAGAAGTTCGATGTGACGCCGATTGGCATTACCAAGGAGGGCCGCTGGCTGGCTGCTGCCGATGCGCGTGGGTTGCTGACGGGCGATGAGGGCGCGGTGGCGCGGCGCCTGCGCGCCGGAGATCCGGAGGCCACTCCGGGGGCGAAGCTGCTGCATCAAGGCATCCCTACGCTGCTGGCTCCGGAGCCCTCTGCATCGACGGTTGAGTCCCGCCAGGGCGGCCAGCCCTCACTCGACGTTGTCTTTCCGGTGCTGCACGGCACATTCGGCGAGGACGGGACCATCCAGGGATTGTTCGAGCTGGCCGGCATCGCCTACGTCGGCTCCGGTGTGCTGGGCTCGGCGGCGGGCATGGACAAGGACGTGATGAAGCGGTTGTTCGCGCAGGCGGGTCTGCCCATTGTGAAACACTTCACGCTGCTCCGTGCCGACTGGGAGAACTCACCGCGCAAGGCCATCGCGCAAGTGGAATCGGCGCTCAGATATCCGATGTTCGTGAAGCCCGCGAACCTCGGCTCGTCGGTGGGCATCAGCAAGGCGCACGACCGCAAGGAACTGGGGCCGGCGCTCGCGCTGGCCGCCAAATACGACCGCAAGCTGATTGTCGAATCCGGAGTAGGCGGCAAGAAGCGCAAGGCGCGCGAGCTGGAAGTGGCCGTGCTCGGCAATGACAAGCCCGAGGCCAGCGTGGTGGGCGAGATCGTCCCCGGCAAGGAGTTCTACGACTACGAGGCCAAGTATCTCTCCGAGGGCTCGGTGCCGGTGATTCCGGCAGAGCTGACGCGCGCGCAAAGCAAACAGGTGCGGGAGATGGCGATCGCGGCCTTCCGCACGTGCGATCTCTCTGGCCTTGCCCGCGTCGATTTCCTGATGGAACCGGACGGCAAACGGCGCATCTTTCTGAATGAAGTGAATACGCTTCCCGGCTTCACGCGCATCAGCATGTATCCCAAGCTGTGGGAGGCCTCAGGGCTGCCGTATAAGGAGCTCATTACGCGGCTCATTGAACTGGCCCTGGAGCGCCACGAGGAGAAGGGGCGGACGACGTACAGCCGTGAAGAGTAGCCGGCAGCTCACAGTTCTCGGTTCATGGTTCGTAGTTCTCTGCTTCCGGGAATCTGGTCCGGTCAATCTGAAATGAGATGCCGGATCGGGTATGCAGCATCAAAGGGAACAGAAGCCGGCTCGGCGGTGTCTAATGGAGAGTGAAGCCGGCCCGCAATCATAACTGTGAACTACGAACTGTGAACTCGAAACTGTGAACTGTTCCTGAGAGGACCACCGATGACCCTGCTCGACGCGCCGCAGTTCGACACCGTTCGCGATCGGCGGCGCCGCCGGATTATCTATTTCTCCACCGGAACTGTCGGCCTGCTGATCATTGCCTGGTGGCTGGCGGCGGGACTGCCGCTGGATTGGCCATGGAACTGGAACTACCACTGGCGCGGCACGGTGGCCGTGGATCAATTCCTGAAAGACGTGGAAAAGAACAACCTTGCCGGCGCCTATGCGATCTGGAATCACGACAAGGACTGGCAGCAGCATCCCGACAAGTACGCCGGTTACCCCTTCGCCCGCTTTCAGCAGGACTGGGGGCCGGACAGCCAGGACAACGATTACGGCGCGATCAAGAGCCACATGATCAAGGCCGCGCGCATGTATGGGAATGTGCTGGTGGTGGCCGCGCTCATCAATGGGCGCAAGAGCAAGGCGCTTTTCCTCGATTACGACACCAGGACGCGTCAGTTGGGGTTCTCCCCGGTAGAGCTGTATCTGGGGCCGTAAGCGCGGCAAGTCAGCGGGATTGCGATTAGCCGAATTCGGGTTCTCCTCCGCGCAAGTCCGCCAGCGTTTTCTCAAGGCTCCCTGCGTCTTCCACGTTGAGGCATTTTTGCGCGGAGTCGATCTGGCGCAGCAGGCCGCAGAGCACTTTGCCCGGCCCGACTTCAATGAAGACCTCGGCGCCCGCTGCGATCAGCGTGTTCATGCAATCCACCCAGCGAACCGCGCCGGTCACCTGGCGGACGAGCGCGTCGCGCGCGGCTGCGGCGGTTGTAACCAGTTCGCCGGTGACATTGGCGGCCACGGGAATGCGTGGATCGGTCATAGATACCGCGGCGAGCACGCGCGCCACCTCTTCCTGCGCCGGCTGCATCAGCGCGCAGTGGAAGGGCGCGCTGACCGGGAGCATGACGGCGCGCCGCGCCCCTTTTGCTTTGGCCAGCGCGATCGCTTTTTCCACCGCGGCAGTTGCGCCGGAAATCACCGTCTGGGTAGGCGAGTTGAAATTGGCCGCGCAGACGATCTGTCCGGTTTCGGCTGCGGCCTCGCGGCAGGCCTCCGCGACCTGATCGCCCTCGAGCGCGAGCACCGCAGCCATGGCGCCCTGTCCAGAAGGGACAGCCTGCTGCATGGCGCGTCCGCGAGACTTCACGCCGCGCACCGCATCGGCAAACAAGAAAGTTCCCGCGGCAACATGGGCGGACCACTCGCCGAGCGAATGGCCGGCAGCCAGGGATGGCTCAACGCCTTGTTCGGCCAGCACGCGCGCCGCGGCGACGCTCACGGCAAGCAGCGCCGGCTGCGTGTTTTCGGTCAGGCGCAAGTCTTCCTCCGGGCCGTCGAAGATCAGCTTCGAAAGCGAAAAGCCGAGCGCCTCGTCGGCTTCGGCAAATGCCTGGGCGGCGACGGGAAAACGGTCAGCGAGCTCTCGGCCCATGCCCACGGCCTGCGAACCCTGTCCCGGAAAAAGAAAGGCAACCTTCAATGTCATTTCAAAAAGGATTGTAGTGGATAAGCGTGCGGCATTCCGCGATTCTGTCCGACGCCGTTTTCCGTTTTGCCGCCTGACCGGCGCGGGGCGGCTCACGATAAGAAGCGACTGCACATCGAAGGTTATGCCGAAGGGCTGAATCTGCGCAGGATAAACATTCACTTTGACTGCGAACGCCGAAGGTATTGCAGGCGGAAATGCGATCGAACTATACTGTTGGCATCCGCTGTAGACACGGCTCCTGCGCGATACGTGAGCGCGCAGATCGATAATGGTCGGGGGGAAATTCATGTTCAGAGTCTTCGCCTACGCCTGCCTTGTGGCGGGATGCCTTGTTTCTGCCTCTGTTTCATCCGTAGCCCAGGAGAACGTTCATGCGCTGACGGGTACGGTAAGTTCGATCAACAGCGTCGCCAAAACCATCACCGTGCTTCAGGACAACGGTTCGCAGGGTGTATTCGCGGACCTGACGAATGCCAAAACGCGCATCTCCTTCGACAAACACATCGCCGCGGAAACGACCGCGGCGGATGCCTTCGACAAGAAGGGAGCCTATGCGATCGTTTTCTATGTCGGGGATGTGGGCGCGCAATCGGTGGTTGCGCTGAAGAGTCTTGGCTCCGGGCCGTTCTCGGCCACGATCGGCACACTCGAGAAGATCGACAACCGCGATCATTCCATCTCGGTTGAAGACAAATCCGGGGCGGTGCAGACGTTCAAGATCAACGCGCAGACCGTGGCCGAGGGTGCAATGGGAGTGGAAGTGGGACTGAAGTTCCAGGCCGAGAAGGGCGATCAGGTGCGCGTGGTGAGCACGACGGTGGATGGCGCTCCGACGGCACTTTTTCTCAGGGAGATGTAGGTTCTGCTTTGGCTTCCTCGACCGTTGGACTGCGATTCCAGGAACGCCGGGTATGCCGTGAAAGGGATTCGGTGGCCTCGGTCGTCGGATTTGCGAGCAAAGAATCGAAGATGCAGGAATCAAAGATCCGGTTTCCGCGCGAAGATGTACGCCCTCCGGCTCTGGTACTCGACTTCGGGCGCGTACGGTCCGCGCTCGATCACTTCTTCGATCGCAAACCCTGCCTCAGTTAGGAGCCGTTGGATTGCATCCGGATCGAAAAGAAAGAACTCCATCGAAATTGTCCGGCCCCACAGCTCTCCAGGACGAATGATTTCTCCGCCGATGTGAAATGCGAGCAGCAGCAGGCCGCCAGGCATGAGCACTCTCGCCATCTCCCTGAAGACGATCGGCAAAGATTCAATTCGAATATTCACGATGGCGCAAAACGCAGTGATTCCGGCGAGCGAGCCGTCGGGAAGGTCGAGCGCCAGCAGATTGCCTTCGCGAAATTGAATGCCTGGATTCAGCTTTCGCGCCTGCTCCACCATTTGCGGCGAGAGGTCGAGTCCGAAGACTTGGGCGCCGGCGTCGTGGAGGAATCGCGCCACGTGGCCGGGCCCGCAGCCCATGTCGCAGACATCGCCGCGGACATGGGTCTCGGCGGCAAAGCGCCGCAGCAGTTCGCGGTCGAGCGGCTTGCTGTCGAGCTCGTTGTAGATGTGTCGTGCGTACTCGTCGGCGATGCGGTCGTAATCCTCGCGAATTACTTCGATTCGCTCGCTATCCATTCGCTAATTCCAGCGCTTCTTGTCTTCCTGGTCTTCGTCGATAAGGTGGCCCTGGCCGTCGAAGCGCACGGTGCGGCCCTGCTTGCGCATGTACACTTCGAACTTGCGCGCCGCGCGCCGCCGCTTCCAGCGGTAGTAGCGGTTGCGCATGCCATAGAGGCTTTCGCTGAGGAAGAACGAGGTGCCCCGCTTGGGCAGCAGCCGAATGTACAGCAGGCCTGCCAGCGCGCCGCCTAGCTGCGCAAAGGCGTACATGCGCTGCTCGCCGAAGAGCATGGCGATGGCGATCAACGCATAGATGATGGCCATGTACCTGGCCTTGATGCCGATGACGAAGAACATCAGGAACTGGAGATCGCCGTAGAGCACGCCGATGGCCACGAGCAGGCCGAAGATGCCGCCCATGCAGCCGTAGAGGGGGACCTGAAGCAGGTCGGCGCCCAGCGTGCCGCTGACAATGTAGATCGCGGTCGCCGCCAGCGCCGTTCCCAACACGGAGGCGGCGTAGAGGCCGTTGACCCAGCTTGCCCCATGGCCGGCCTCGAGAATGGCGGCCAGGAACCACAGCGAAAGCAGTTCAAAGAGTGTTCCGATAATGCTGGGATGGACGAAGCTGTAAGTGAGTGGCTGCCAGATCCAGCCGCCCAGAAACTGGCTGGGGCGAAAGACGAGCGCGCTGGTCACCTGCGCTGTCGCGGCGGGGAATGCCAGTTGCGCCAGCGCCAACACGAAGAAGGCAATAAGGTTGGCGAGCACCAGGCGGCGAGTGGCGCCGCTAAAGTCGGGAAAAGCAAACGGAGTGCTGCCAAGCCTGCGCATCGTCGTCAAAATCAGGTTACATGGTTCAGCAGGCGGGTGTCATTGAGGCGAAGGGCTCACGACTTTGACTGCGTGATCTCGTGGTTTCCCACCCTTGCGCCAAAATCAGCGCAAGGATGGGGCACGGTAGTCTATGGCACGACGGCCAGGCCACGATGGCCAGCGGCATCGACGGCGCGCACCCCGAAGACGACGTTGTCTTTGGAAATGGGCACGGTGACGGTAATGGCCGATTCCGCGGGCTGCGGCTCAACGGTCTGCGAGAATTGCCAATCCGGCGCCGTGGTTTCGCGCCAGAGCAGCTCATAGTGGATGTTTGCCGGCGCGCCGTCGGGCGGATCCCAGTGGAGGGTTGTGTCGGTCACCTGTTTGTTGGTTTCCATGGTGACCTTCTGCGGCTCGCCGGGCGCTGAGGCGAGCGTGGCCAGCGTGGCGGCGTTAAGGCGGGCCACTTTGGCAACGTATTTGAAATCGACGAATTGCGGCAGATCGCCGAGGATCGGGGCATTTGAGCCGGCGGGTGGATAGACGACGTTCTGGTGCTGGTGGTTGTAGTCCTCGCGCCACTCGGTGAAGCGGACGGCCGCAAAGCCCTCGCGATTGAACGAGCTGTGGTCGCCGCCGCGTCCGTAGCGGTCGGGGCGGAACACCAAAAACGCCGAAAATGCGTCCAACCTGGCGTTGGGGCCGGACGCGGGAAAATAAGTGCGCGCGGTATCGGCAATCGCTCGGCCAAGCGCGCGGCTGGGTGAGTCGTTTTCTTCGCCGTAGCCGCGGATGCGGCGAATCTCTTCGGGGGTAGCGGCAGCCGGCAGGCCTTCAGAGAAGACACGCACCCGATCCTTGAGTTGCAAAGCGTCGCCGGGCGTAGTGTTGCCGCCCACGATGTCGTTGTTGAGCACGGCTTCGAGCTGCCAGCCCTGTTCGCGCGCCAGATGGGCAAGGTGCTCGGAGCCGATGAGACCTTCCTCTTCACCATCCACGGCCACAAAGACGATGGTGGCCGGAAAGCGCAGCTTGCTGAGCGCGCGGGCGCACTCGAGCGAAACGGCTACGCCCGACGCGTCGTCGTTGGCTCCGGGAGCTGCGCCGGAGGTGTTTGCCCAGTCGGAGAAAACGTTGGAGTTGATGGAGTCATAGTGTCCGGTGACCAGCACCATGCGTTTGGCCTGCGCAGGATCGGTTCCGCGCAGAATGGCGTAGATATTGGCCATTCGCGTGGGGCGCGGCACGCGCCGGGCCCATGGCTCGCCGCTGGCGGGGTCGGCGATGAACGTATCGCGATTGACTTCGAGGCAGCCGTTGCACTGCTGCGAGATGGCTTTGAATTGCGCTTCAATCCAATCCGCCGCGGCCTCGACACCCTGGCCGGGCGGCAGGCTGGTATCCATGCTGGTGAGCGCGTTGCGCGTGCCGAACTTTACCAATGTTTCGATCGTCTCCCTTATGCGCGCAGGGTCGATGGATTGGAGCGCCTGGGCGATGGCTGGGTCCGGCTTTGCCGGCTGGACCGGCGCGGCATTGCGCAGGAAATCGGGCTGCGCCGCGCAGAAATGTGCGGCCAGAATGCCTGCGCAGAGCATCACATGTTGGCGAACGTTCATGGTGTATTCTCCAGCTTTTGAAGCCCGGGTTGTAGCGCCGATTTGGCCCTTGACCTGAAAACCGGTTCAAGCTAAAACTAGCGGAGTCGTATCGTAAGATATCGTCATCCTATAACACGAAATCCCGAACGCCTTGGTGCGAAAGGAGACTGCCATGCCCAGTTGCCCGGAATGCGAAAATGATCTTGACATCGAATTGGATGAAGTGGAAGAAGGCGACGTAGTCGCCTGCGACGAATGCGGCACGGAATACGAAATTGTCGGCGTGGAACCGCTGGAACTGTCGCGGGTGGACGGTGGACTGGACGAAGACGACGATGAGCTGATCGACGAGGAAGAGGAGGAGGAGTGACATTTGGCCGCGCAAGGCTGCTCGCGGGTACGGTATTTGTTGCCCTGGCGGCTGGTTTGGTTCCCGCCGGATCTCGAAACGGCGGGCTGGTGGGCGCGCCGGCGGCGATGGCGCAGAACCTGGGCCAGCGCATCGTGGAAGGCAGAGTCATTGACGCGAATTCCCCAGCCGTATCGGGAGCGACCGTTTTTCTCCAGAACCTCAAAAGCAAATCGATTCGCAGCTATACCTCTGAAAGCGACGGAAAATTCCGCTTTACCCAGGTCAACATGGCCGACGACTACGACCTGTGGGCGGAAAAGGGCAGCCGCAAGAGCGCCACCAAGAGCATCAGTTCGTGGGATTCGCGCATCGACATCCAATGTGAATTGAGGTTGAAGTAGCGGCCCAATCGACCATCACTTCTGCTTGCCCCGGCTGGAAAGCACGAACTGGTTACCGTCGGGATCCTTGAAGATCGCCATCGAGCCCCAGACTTCGTTTTTCGGATCCTTGGTAAATGTCACGCCTCGCTGCTTGAGCGCGCCGGCCGTGGCGAACACATCGTCGCACCAGTACGAGATGGACTGAAATTCGCCGATGCGCTTTTCGTGGCCTTCCGGCGTGAAGAGCGCCAGCCCGGTATCGGCGCCGGGAATCATGAGTTCGATCCATCGCTGCTTGCCGAACGGCTGGTCGGTGATTACTTTGAAGCCCAGCGATTCGATATAGAACTTCAGCGCAGCGTCCTGATCGCTCACTGGAACTCCTACGAACTTGATTCCCCTTATCATCTTTCGTCCTCCGATGCGCCCAACATAGCGTGGAAGATTCAAGGAATGCAATCGTCTAAGGATTGCTATAGTAATGATCGGTATAGTCATGCCGCTTATCGACGATTATGTGATCGACGTGTTGATGCGCGACCTTGTGGGCCTCGACCGCAAGCCGGTCGGCTTTCTCGTTTATCTATGGCTCGCCGGCGAGCAGGCGCGCAGAGAAGGGCCGGTGCCGGTGAGTTATCAGGAACTGGCCGAATCCATTGGCGTTTCGAAGAGCTCCGCGCAGGCGGCGGTCAGGTGGCTGGTGCGGAGAAAGTTACTCGCTGTGAGCAAACAAACCGTTACGGCAACGCCGAGCTATTCGGTTTGCACGCCGTGGCGCGAACATTCGCGGCGCCAGGCGGGGCGGGGTCATTGAACGGGGATTCAGATATCTGAAGTTTCGAACGAAATCTCCGTGCCCCATCCTTTCGCCTGCCTTTGGCGAAAGGGTGGGACACCAACCTCTGCTTCTGGTTTGCGAGCAGATTTACCCATCGAGCCTCTTCGTTACCAGCTCGTTCAGCAGTGCCGGATTTGCCTGGCCCTTCGACACCTTCATCGCCTGGCCGACGAAAAAACCAGCTATGGTTTTTTTGCCGGCACGGTACTGCTCTACCTGCTTGGGATTGGCGGCGATGACCTGATCGACGATGGTTTCAATGGCCGAGGCGTCGGTGATCTGCTCCGGTTTTTCGCGATTGTAGACAGAGGGGAAATCTTCGCTCTTTTCGAAGCACATATCGAAGAGCTGCTTGAGCTGCTTGGAGCTGATTCTGCCTTCATCGAGAAGATCGGCGGCGAACACGATGCCGTCCATGGAGACCGGCGACTGATCCTGTTCAAGGCCGAGCGCCTTCAGCCGGCCGCCCACTTCGCTCAGCAGAAGGTTGGCCACGCGGCGCGGATTGCGGGCCTTGGCGGCCGCGGCTTCGAAGCGATCGGCGAATTCGCGCGATGCGGTGAGAGTGTGGGCGTCCTGTGCGGTCAACTCGTATGCGGCAATCATGCGGGCGCGGCGCGCTTCGGGCAGCTCCGGAAGCTTCTTCCGAGTCTCGGCAAGGAACTCTTGCGACACGATCAGCGGCGGCAGATCGGGCTCGGGGAAGTAGCGATAGTCGTGCGCCTGCTCCTTGGATCGCATCGAGTAAGTGCGGCCTTCGCTGGAGTTCCACAGCCGCGTCTCCTGCACCACGCGGCCGCCGGACTCGATGACTTCGATCTGGCGCTCGATCTCGTATTCGAGTGCCGCGCGGATGAAGCGGAAGCTGTTAACGTTCTTCACTTCAGCCTTGGTGCCGAAGCGATCCGCTCCCTTGAGTCGGACGCTGACGTTGGCATCGCAGCGCAGCGAACCCTCTTCCATGTTGCAGTCGGAGACGCCGGTGTAGAGCAGGATCTCCTTGAGCCGCGTGAGGTAATCGAAGGCCTCGACTGGAGTGCGGATGTCGGGCTCGGAGACGATCTCGATCAGCGGAGTGCCGCAGCGGTTCAGGTCGAGATAGGTGCGCGTCGCGGAGTCGGCAAAGCCCTCGTGCAGGCTCTTGCCGGCGTCTTCTTCCATGTGCAGGCGGGTGATGCCGATGCGTTTTCCCGCTCCATTTGCGCCTGGCACCTCGATCCATCCGTGTTCGGCGAGCGGCTTGTCGTATTGGGAAATCTGATAACCCTTGGGCAGGTCGGGATAGAAGTAATTTTTGCGGGCGAAGATCGACCGCTCGCGCACCTCGCACTTGAGCGCGAGCGCAGCCAGCGTGGCGAACCCCACGGCTTTCGCGTTCAGCACCGGAAGGGCGCCGGGAAGGCCGAGGCACACCGGGCAGACGTTGGTGTTGGGCTCCGCGCCGAATCGATTAGCGCAACCGCAAAAGGCCTTGGCAGCCGTGAGCAGTTGCACGTGGACTTCGAGGCCGATCACGGGCTCGTATTTGGCGATGATCCCGGGTGACAGTGCTGCGGCGGGCATAGGTAATTACCATTTTAGCTCCATCCGAATGCTCGCCAATTAGAGACGATAACGCTACTCCACTGGATCTTCTGCCGTGAACGGCGAGCAGCAGGGCTTGTCCGTCGCACGGAAGTTCATCAACTCCAGGCGGATTCCATCGGGATCGTAGAGGTTGAACTGCCACTTGCCGTCTTTGCCAATCTTGGGCGACTGATCGTGCCGCACATTGGCCAGTCGATCGCCGGCCTGCAGCACCTTGAAGGCATCGTTGACGGATGGTTCGCCGATGGATACGTGGTCCATGACTCCAAGCTGGCGTTGCAGGCGGTCGGCCGGGGTAGTCGAAGCCGGCGGCAGCGGGCTCAGCATGTATTCCAGCCAGTCGCGGCTGTCGGGCGTCTGTTGGCTTACCCAGTCGATCTGGCCTTCCTGCATGCCGCCGAACCAGTAGGGTCTGAAATCGAGCAAGTCGCGATAGAACTTGTCTTCAGCGTCGCGGCTGTGCACCAGAAAACCGATGTGAATGATGTGATGACCGATGACGTTGGGCTCGTCCGGCGTTTTGGGGTGGGCGGGCGTCTGCACGAACTGAACTTTGTTGCCCTCCGGATCCTTGACTTCGAACCAGCGGCTACCGTCGGCGCCCTTCTTTACCGCGGATGGAGTTTCCCATCCTTTCGCGGCCAGGTATTTCCGCATTCCCTCGGCGTTGTCGGTCTTCCAGGCCGAGTGGTCCAGGCGATCGATGCCCGTGCCCTCCGGAAGCGGCAGCACCTCAATGAATTGAGTCGCGTTGATCGCGTAGCGAACGCCCGTGGGGTTCTCCGGATCGGGCATCTTCGCGGCGCCGACGACTTCGCGATAATAATGATCCGTCGCCTCCGGGTTCGATGTGTAGATGGCGAGATGTGAGATGCCGGTGATCTTCGGCCTTTCCGGCGTTTGAGCCGCGGCAGCAAACGTGAGAGCGACAAGGGGCAAACCCATCAGGAACCGCAGACGCATCGCAGACCTCGAATTTCAATAGCGGATCAACGATAAATCGATTTCCGCGTGCACGCAAACTGGCATTGCGAATACATGGGCCGTGCGCCGTACAATTCCGCCATGCGCAGAAACAGTTTCTTTGCCCTGGTTCCCCTGCTTACTCTTGCCGTGTGCTCGAACTGGGCGCAGAATCAGTTGCCCACCACGCCGCCGACGGACCGCGCGCTGGCCAAGGCCATTTTCCAGCAGCTGATCGAAATCAATACCACCGATACGCCACAGGGTAACGTGACCACCGCCACGGCGGCGATGGAGAAGCGGTTTCTCGAAGCGGGGTTTTCGCCCGACGACGTACATCTGCTCGGTCCCGACCCGCGCAAACAGAACCTCATAGTGCGCATTCGCGCTGCCGCGCCCACCACCGAGAAGCCGGTGCTGTTCCTCTGCCACATGGACGTGGTGCAGGCGCTGCGCTCGGACTGGCACACCGATCCCTTTCAGTTCGTCGAGAAGGACGGCTACTATTACGGGCGCGGCACGCAGGATATGAAAGAGTCCGACGCCGCGCTGGTGCTGACGTTTCTGCGCCTGCACCGTGAAGGCTACAAGCCGCGCCGTGACCTGATACTGGCGCTCACGGCGGATGAAGAGGGCGGCAAATTCAACGGCGCGAAGTGGCTGGTGGAGCAGCACCGCGAGCTGGTGGACGCGGCCTTCGTCATCAATCCCGACGCGGGAGGCGTGGAGCTCGATCACGGCCGCGCGGTGGTTGCCGACGTGGAAGCAACCGAAAAGGTGTACTCCGATTTCGAAGTGACGGCCACCAACCGCGGCGGGCACAGCTCGCTGCCGCGGCCCGACAATGCCATCTACGAGCTGACGGCGGCTCTGAACAAGCTGGCGGCGTACTCATTTCCATTCGAGCTGAACGATGTGACACGGGAGTACTTCAAGATTCTCGCCAGCCAGGAGGCGGGCCAGACCGCGGCCGATATGCGCGCCATACTCGCCGTCCCACCGGACCTGAATGCCGCCGCGCGGCTGAGCGCGGAGCCCAGCTTCAACTCCAACTTCCGCACCACATGCGTAGCCACGCGGCTCATGGCCGGGCACGCCAACAACGCCCTGCCGCAGACCGCGCAGGCCAACGTGAACTGCCGTATCTTTCCCGGTCACTCGCCGGAAGAGATTCGCCAGCAACTGATCCAGGTCTTCGGCGATCCCAAGCTCACCGTCAAATACGTCTCCGATGCGGGCGCGGTATCGGATACCGCGCCGGATCGCAAAGCCATCGTGCCGCCCGCGCCCATCGAGGAGGTGTTCGCGCCGCTGACGCGGATCACGCAGGCCATCTGGCCGGACACGCCGGTCACACCGGTGATGGAGAACGGCGCCAGCGACTCGATCTACTTCGCGCAGGCGGGCATTCCCTGCTACGGCTACTCGGCTGTCGCTCTCGAGCGCGACGACGAACGTGCCCATGGCCAGGACGAGCGGCTGCCGATCGAATCCTATTGGAAGTCGCTGGATTTCTTCTATTCGTTTGCCAAGGCGGTGGGAGGGGAGTGATAAAGCTGCAGTTGGCACCCCGCAACCGGGGGGGGGGAATTCACGCGATCCGGCGAATGGTGCAACCGACATTCTCCTAATAATGTAGGAGAATTGATGGTTACGACGTGAAAACGACGAGGTGCCGGGAATCCCGGGGCGATGTACAGTTAGATATTGCGGCGGTCCATGCTGATCGATCAGTTGAATCGCAGGACGAACGATGGCGATTGCGAGGCGCGAGTTTCTCCGGGCAAGCGCGGCGGTTGCGGCCCTCGTGGTTGCCGACTGCGGATGCGAGAGCCTGTCGGTCCACCCGCCCGCGCAACCATCGGGAGACTGGGAGCAACTGCCGGGCATTCTTGCGCGCATCGTGCCGCCCAGCTTTCCCGATCGAGATTATCTGGTCACAGACTACGGCGCTTCAGGTGACGGCAAATCGGATTGTTACCGCGCATTTGCAGCCGCAATTACGGCCTGCAACAGCGTGGGCGGCGGCCGCGTAGTTGTGCCGACTGCCAGGCAATCTTATCTGGTCAATGGCCCCATTCACCTTCTGAGCAATGTGAATCTCTATCTTGATGCCGGCGCAGAGGTTCGATTCGGCGCAAATCCGTCGGACTATCTTCCCGTTGTCCAGGTGCGCTACCAGGGAATCCGCTGCTATAACTATTCGCCGCTGATTTACGCCTATCAGCAGACCAACATCGCCATTACCGGTTCCGGCACGTTCAGCGGGCCGGCGGATTCATGGAGCGCCTGGGTGAATCTTGCCAACCCCGACTGGGCGCTGCTCGAGCAAATGGCCGCGGAAGGCGTGCCGGTAGGCAAGCGCATCTTCGGCGCCGGCCACTATCTGCGCCTGACCATGTTCGAGCCGTACGACTGCGGGAACATTCTGTTGCAGGGCGTGACGCTCCGGGGGAGCCCGTTCTGGACCATCCATCCGACGTTCTGCACCAACGTCACAATCCAGAACGTGACGGTGCAGCCGGGATTTGAGAATGACGACGGATGCGACCCGGATTCCTGCGCGGATGTGCTGATCGAGGGCTGCAGGTTTACCACCAACGACGATAACGTTTCAGTCAAGGCCGGCTATGGGCAGGATGCGCAGGGGCTGCCGCTGTGCGAAAACATCGTGATTCAGAATTGCGATGCCATCAGCACGAACTGGGGTGGAATCACCATAGGCTCGCAGACGGGCAGCACTGTCCAAAGTGTATTTGTGCAGAACTGCCGTGTCGGCCCGTGCAGCTCCGCGTTTTTTATCAAATCGAGCAGCGCGGCGGGCGGCGCCGCCAAAAGTATCTTCATCCGCTCGTGCGAGGCCTCGAAATGCGAGGGGTTTCTGCGAATTCAGAGCGATTATGGGGGCGGATACGGGCCCACACCGCCGCTTTTTACGAATATCAACCTGGAGAATATGAGCTGCGACGACGTGAGTGGGATTGCGTTCGCAATCGACGGCGATGCTCGCAACCCGGTCCTGAACGTGTCTTTGAGCGATATCGCGATCGGAAGCGCATCTTCGGTTCAGCAAGTCGAGAACGCGCTTTTCATCGACTCTTCGAATGTCACCGTAGGCGGCCAGCCGGTGACGATCTCCGGTTTGCTCTGATTGCCACCGCAGGCCCCGATTTGACGCCAACCGGCGCCGTTGGCAGGCTCGCGGCGTCGATCGATCCGATTGCGGGCGCTGATAAACTGTGAGTGCATGATTCTCCCGTTCGTCCGCGAGATATTCGCGGACCTGGAGCAGTCTTCGTCGTTTGAGCGTGTGCGCAGGCATCTAAGCCTCGGCACGGGGCGGAGGCGTGTGTCCGGACTGACCTGGACGGCGAGATCGCTGCTCATCCCATTGATGGCGCGGGCCGCCAGGCAGCCGGTCATCGTGGTGGTGGCGGACAACAAGGCAGCCGAGGCGCTGGAACCCACGTTGCGCGCCGGCTGCGAGCTGACGGGAGCCGTGGATCCGGCGCGCCTGGTGCGCTTGCCGGCACACGACGTGCTTCCTTTTGAGAATCTTTCGCCACATCCGGATGTGCAGGAGCACCGCGCATCCGCGCTGTGGAAGCTCGCCACCGGCGAGGTCTCCATCCTGATTGCGCCGGTGGAGGCGGCGGCGCTGAAGCTGTTCAATCGCGAGTACTATTCCAGCCTCGCTGTCACGTTGAAGCGCGGAGAAGAAGTGGACGTGGAGGTGCTCACCGCGCACCTGGCCAGCGTGGGCTATACGCAAATGGATCTCGTGGAGATGCCGGGGCAGTTCACGCGCCGCGGCGGAATTCTCGACGTGTACTCCCCCGAAGCCGACCGGCCGGTGCGCATCGAGTTCTTCGGCGACGAGATCGAGACCATCCGCAAGTTCGATCCCGAGACACAGCGCTCGCAGTCGGGCTTGGACGAAACCGAGTTGCTGCCTCTGACGGAGACGCCGGTGACGGAGCGGCTGCTGGCCGCGGTTCACGCGCGATTGAGCCGGCAGCGCGTGGAAATCGAAAACCGAGTGGAAACCGAATACGAAGACATGGCCGTTGAGGAGGCCGCGGCAAGTGGCGTCAGCGTGTTTCCGGGCTGGGAGTTCTTTTCGTCCGTCGCCGGCGCGGACTCAAGCCTGCTCAAGCTGCTGCCCAAATCCATGCTGTTCGTCGAAGAGCCGGCGATGGTGCGCAATCAGATCGACCGCTGGTGGAACAAGGTGGAGCAGCGTCACGAGCGCTCGGGCATGGGCTCGCTGATCCGGCCCGAAGACATTTATCTGCGCCCCGAGATGTTGCAGGCGATGCTCGAATCGCACGCCGGACTCGATCTCGATCAACTCGGTGTGGTCGATGTGCTCGACGAAGACACGACGCTGGGCGAGATAGCCATGAACACGCGGCCGACGCAGCGCTTCCACGGCTCCATCCCCGCGCTTACCGATCAGTTGCGCGCGCTCATGGATTCCAGCCAGCGCATCGTGCTCGCCGCGCCCAACCAGGGCGACGTCGAGCGGCTGGCCACGGTGATGCGCGAATATCAGATTCCGTACCGGCTCGGGAGCAGGTTCTTTCATCCCGGCGGCGAGCAGGTGCTGGAAGAAGCGAGCTACCTTGCCGGCGACCTGCGCGTGCCGGTGATCGTGCGCACGCACTTCGCGGCCGGCGTGAGCTTTCCCAATGAAGGCCTCATCCTCTTCGGCGCCAACGATCTCTCCGATGAAATCGACATCGACGCGCGCCCCGCGCCTACGCGATCGAAGACCGCCGCATTTGTCTCCGATTTTCGCGATCTCCACGTGGGAGACTTCGTCGTCCACGTGGAGCACGGGATCGCGCAATACCAGGGGTTGAAGGAGATTGTGCAGGATGGGCTGGCGATCGAATTCATGATTCTGGAATTCGCCGAGCAGGCCAAGCTCTACGTGCCCCTCACGCGCCTCGACCTGATCCAGAAGTATCGATCGACCGATTCGGGTCCCGCTCCCGTGCTCAACCGGCTCGGCTCGCAGCAATGGGTCAAGACCAAGGCGCGCGTGCGCAAGGCCATGCAGGACATGGCCGCTGAGCTGCTCAAGCTCTACGCCGAGCGCCACACCGCGCATGGGAATTCGTTTTCGCCGGACAACGAATTTCAGCGCGAGTTCGAAGAGTCGTTCGATTTCAATGAAACCGACGACCAGCTCACCGCCATCGAAGCCATCAAGCACGATATGGAAGCCTCCACGCCGATGGATCGCCTGCTGTGCGGCGACGTCGGCTACGGAAAAACGGAAGTCGCCATGCGCGCGGCGTTCAAGGCCGTACAGGATGGCAAGCAAGTGGCCGTGCTCACGCCGACGACCGTGCTTAGCTTTCAGCATTTCGAAACCTTCAAGCGCCGCTTCGCGCAGTTCCCCATCAATGTCGAAATGATCTCGCGCTTCCGCACAGCGAAGGAGCAGAAGCTGATCGTCGAGCAGGTGGAGCACGGCAAGGTCGACATCCTCATCGGCACGCACCGGCTGCTTTCGAAAGACATCAAGTTCCAGGATCTCGGACTGCTGGTCGTCGACGAAGAGCAGCGCTTCGGCGTGCGCCACAAGGAGCGGCTGAAACAGTTGCGCAAGGAGATCGACGTGCTCGCCATGAGCGCCACGCCCATTCCACGCACGTTGCACATGTCGCTGGTAGGCCTGCGCGATATGAGCGTGATCGAGACGCCGCCGAAAGATCGCATGGCGATTCAGACAGTGGTGGCGAAGTTCGACGAGAAGATCGTGCGCTCTGCCATCGAGGTTGAGCTCGAGCGCGGCGGCCAGGTCTACTTCGTGCACAATCGCGTCGAGTCGATCTATGAAATCGCCGCGCGCATCCAGGAGCTGGTCCCTACAGCGCGCGTGGCCGTCGGCCATGGGCAGATGGGAGAAACGGAGCTCGAAAGAGTGATGCTGGCCTTCATGCGCCATGAATTCGATGTCTTGGTAGCCACCACGATCATCGAGAACGGTCTCGACATCCCAATGGCCAACACCATCCTCATCAATCGCGCCGATCGCCACGGCCTGAGCGAGCTCTACCAGTTGCGCGGGCGCGTGGGCCGCTCCAATCGCCGCGCCTACGCGTATCTGCTCATCACGCCCGAGCAGGAACTGACCGAGGTTGCCCGCCGGCGGCTCGCGGCGCTCAAGGAGTTCAGCGACCTGGGGGCGGGCTTCAAAATCGCCGCGCTCGATCTGGAGCTGCGCGGCGCCGGCAACATGCTCGGCGGCGAGCAAAGCGGGCACATTGAGGCCGTGGGTTTCGAGCTTTACACGTCGATGCTGGAAGCTGCGGTGAAGGAGCTGAAAGGCGAGGGCGGCGAGGAGCGGCCCACGGCGCAGCTCAACCTGGGCATCGCGCTGCGCATCGACGAGAGCTATGTGCCGGAAGAGAACCAGCGCCTGCGCCTGTACAAGAAGATCGCCGGCGCCGCGAGCGCAGCGGCGCTCAACGAAGTTCGCGCGGAGCTCGAGGACCGCTACGGCAAGCCGCCCGATGCAACCGTGTATCTGCTGGAGGCGGCGCTGCTGCGCCTGGAGTGCGAGCGCATCGGCGTGGCGCAAGTGGATCGCAAACGAGGCGAGTTGCAGATCCGCTTTACCGAACACGCGGCAGTTGAGCCGGAACGGTTGATGAGCCTGGTGGCGCGCAACGCCAAACGCGGCGCGCAGTTCACGCCGCAGGGCTTGTTGAAGTATCCTTTGGCTGCCACGCGGCCCGACGAGATCCTGTTGGAGATTCAGGAGCTCCTCGCCAACCTGGTTTCGGTGCCGGTCAACGTATGACCGTTCTCGCAAGGCCGGGGATTGTGCCCGTCTAGGTTGTGCGTTTGCACGCTGTGAAGGCAGTAAATGTGGGTTCCGACGCATCCCACTCTCGGAGATGAAACCGGCCAGGCTATCCGTGGCCAAATTTGGCGCTGCGCAGATGCCGCAGCGACACTGGCAAGGAAGAAAGAATGAGCAAAAGGGTACGCAAAGCAGTTTTTCCCGCGGCCGGGCAAGGCACGCGGTTTTTGCCGGCAACCAAGGTGATTCCCAAAGAGATGCTGGCGCTGGTCGACAAGCCCATCATTCAATATGGTGTGGAAGAGGCGATCGCGTCGGGCATCGAACACATTATTTTTGTCACCGGGCGGGGCAAAGGCGCGATGGAAGACCACTTTGACCTGAGCCCGGAGCTGGACGCGCTGCTTGAAAAACGCGGCAAGAAAGAACTTCTCGCCATCTCGCGCGGCGTGGCATCGCTTGCGAAGATCAGCTCCGTGCGGCAATCGGAGCCGCTGGGATTGGGACATGCGGTGCTCTGCGCGAAAGACCTTGTGGGCGATGAGCCTTTCGCCGTCATTCTTCCCGACGATGTGATCGAAGCGCGAGTTCCATGCCTGAAGCAGATGATCGATGTCTTCGAAGAGAAAAGCGGATCGGTGCTGGCCACGATGACCATCGATGGACCTGCAATCAGCGCCTATGGCGTGCTGGCCGGCTCACCGGACCCGCACAACGAACGGATCTATAACTGCACCGGCATGGTGGAGAAGCCCAAGTTGGAGGATGCGCCCTCAAACCAGGCAATTATTGGGCGGTATATTCTCACGCCTGAGGTCTTCTCGCTGCTTGAAAAAACGCAGCCGGGAGCAGGCGGCGAGATTCAGCTAACCGACGGCATCAAGGCGCTGCTCAAAGAGGAGAAAGTCTATGGCTACACGTTCGAAGGCAAGCGCTTTGACGCCGGAGATAAGTTCGGCATGTTGCAGGCTACGGTCGAATTCGCGCTCAAGCGACCGGAGTTCGGGGACAGGTTCCGCGAATTCCTCAAGGGATTGGAACTTTGAAGCTAAGTTGCGGGGAAACCGATCGCGGGAAGGCGCCTTGAGTCATGTATCTCTATGAAACGCACTTGCCGGTCACCAGCACGGAGGCAGCGAAAGCGTTTTATATCGACATTGTTGAGTTGAGCTTTGCCTATCGCGATCCACTGCGCGACATCGTCTTCCTCTGGATCGGCGAAAACAGGAGGTCGATGCTGGGACTGTGGGGTCCGGGTACGACCTATGGAGCTGCCCACGAGAATTCTCACCTGGCGTTCGCCGTGTCTCTGCCTGAGTTGCTCACCAGAACCAGGCGGCTCAACACACTTGGGGTAAAGACTTATAACTTTGCCGGCGAACAAACGATCCAGCCTTCTGTGATCGGCTGGATGCCGTCTGCGCAGATCTACTTTCACGATGCGGACGGCCATTCGTTGGAACTGATAGCCCTTCTGGACGATGCGCCGGATCCCAGCTTCATCGGCTCACTCACTGAGTGGCAAGAAGGAAAGGCACGCCCGGCTGGCGTCATTGCTTCCACTTGATATTGCAGCCAATCGACGGTCGCTGATCCCGAGTCACCGGTTTGCCGGCGAGCACCTGGTCGATTGCTGCGCGCAGGTCTTCGCCGGTCACCGGGATTCCGTTGCCGGGGCGGCTGGAATCGAACTGGCCGCGATAGACCAGCTTGAAATTCTCATCGAAGAGAAAGATATCCGGAGTGCAGGCGGCCTGGTAGGCATGGGCCACAGACTGCATCTCATCGTAGAGATAAGGAAAGACAAATCCCAAGATCTCAGCCTGCTCCGTTAGTCCAGCCGGCCCGTCGTCGGGATAAGTCGCCGCATCGTTGCTGCCGATGGCAACAATTCCCAGCGGCTTGCCCGCGTAGTCTCTGCCCAATGCGGCCAGTCCCTTTTCCACGTGCTTCACATAGGGGCAATGGGTGCAGATGAACATGACCAGCAGCCCTTGCTTGCCGCGATAATCGTCGCGGCGAACCTTCTTCCCCGAAACGACGTCGACCAGCGCAAAGTCCGGCGCTTCGGTTCCCAGTTCCATCATTGTGGATTCAGTGAGTGCCATACAGATTCTCCATTTACCATGCCGATTGGGCTCATTTATTCAACCGGGTTCGTTGAGGGACGTGGAGTTCGGCCAGGATTTTGTCGGAAGTAGATTCCAGCGGGACAGTATTCCGAGTCCTCACGTGACTTGTGCTCGACGTGCGGTGCCGGTCCGTGGGCAACGTGCCTACCGTGCAGTTTCACCGCGCCGAAACAATCTTTGCATCGGAATTCGGTAGCCCCTGCGAGAAGCGCATCTGCAACGGCCCGAGTTACCCATTTCTTATATTTTTCGCCATCATGCTTGAAAAGGATCTTCACTTCGCATTCGTAGATCTTCTCTCTTGCTTCGGCCATACGAATCATCTCCAGGAGATCAGAATAGCCCGGGTTGCCTTCCCGGCATGGTCAGTCCAAAGTGCTCGTAGGCCAGGCGCGTGGCCATGCGGCCGCGCGGGGTGCGATCGAGGAACCCGATCTGGATCAAAAACGGCTCGTAGACCTCTTCGAGTGCGTCTTCTTCTTCGGCCAGCGTCGCGGCCAGCGTTCCCAGGCCCACCGGCCCACCGTCATACTTCTGCATGATGGCCAGCAGCAGACGGCGGTCGATCTCGTCGAATCCGTGCGCGTCTACTTCGAGCATGGTCAGCGCGGCATTGGCCGTGGGCCGGTCGATGATGCCGGTGCCGCGCACCTGGGCGTAGTCGCGCACCCGGCG
>JBAUBR010000163.1:0-9855 GCA_049676965.1 Occallatibacter sp. | reverse complement strand
CGCTGGGCCGCGCCGGGATGGCCGGGATCGTCGAGCGCACCTCGAGCCACGCGCGCCGCTTTTCCGCCGGCCTCCGCGCCGCCGGCTACGAAATCCTGAACGACGTGGTCATCAACCAGGTGATGGTTTTGTTCGGAGATCGGGAGAAGACACTGCGCGTGGTTGAGCGGCTGCAGGCCGGGGGAACCTGCTGGTGCGGCTCGACCGTATGGCAGGGCCACACCGCGATGCGCATCAGTGTCTCATCCTGGGTCACCAGCGAAGAGGACGTGGACCGCAGCCTAGCCGCGATAATTCATGCAGCCAAAGATATTGTTTAGGAATCTCTAAAGGTGGGCCCGCTTTTTCCGATACGGGAGGAGTGGGCGTGCTGCGACCATGCAAAAATTCAGAAAGCGCTTTTTGTCTGCCCTGGCCATCAAGGTGATTGCCGGCGCGGGCGGCGCGGCAATCGGTTATCTGCTGGGCCGCGTCGCCACGCTCAAAATAATGGACTACCGGATCTCCGTGGACACCGGCAGCGTCGTCATCGCCGGCTGCGCCCTGGCCGGTTGTGCGCTCGGCCTGATCTGGACCGTCCTTCACCGGCGCAAC
Source organism: Occallatibacter sp. (assembly GCA_049676965.1). Taxonomy (GTDB): domain Bacteria; phylum Acidobacteriota; class Terriglobia; order Terriglobales; family Acidobacteriaceae; genus Telmatobacter. The sequence continues at coordinate 9,261 of JBAUBR010000163.1, read as the reverse complement.
TTCAGCATGGAGCAGCAGCTTCGCCGCGCCATTGCCAAAGGCCGGCTGCAGGTCGTCTACCAGCCGATCGTCAACCTGTGCAGCGAGCAGATCATCGGCGCCGAAGCCCTGGCGCGCTGGACCGACGACGAAGGCCATGCCGTCAGTCCCGAAGTCTTCATTCACATTGCCGAAGAGCGCGGGTTTGTGAATGAAATCATGCGGCTTGTCATGGAACGCTCGCTCAATGACTTCAGAGAGATCTTCAGTCTGCGCCCGGAGTTCCGCCTTAGCGTGAATGTGGCCGCGGCCGACCTGTCGGACCCCAAGCTGCTGCCCTTTCTCGATTCGGCTTTGGAGCGCAGCGGAGTGCCGCGCAAAAACCTGGCCATCGAAATTACCGAGACCACAGCCGCGCGGGGCGAGGCAGCCATAGAAACCATTCGCCGCCTGCGCCGCGCCGGCCATCAGGTGCACATCGATGACTTCGGCACCGGCTACTCGAGCTTGTCGTACCTGAGCGATCTCTCCGTCGATGCCATCAAGATCGATCGCGCGTTTACGCAAGCCATCGGCACCGATTCGGCCACGCTGGCGATTCTTCCCCAGATTCTGGCCATGGCCAAGGCGCTGGAACTCCAGGTGATCGTGGAAGGTATCGAAAACGTACGCCAGGCGGTTTACTTTTCCAACTGTGAGCGGGCCGTTTACGGACAGGGCTGGCTTTACGGCCGCCCCGTTCCGCTGCCCGAATTCCGCCTGATGCTGGCGGCGCGGCAGATTGGGCATCGCGAAAACCTGCCTACTGAAGACGAAGCCGCCTACGCTCTGCCAGCGAACGCAGGCTGAGCGGGCCAACAACATAGACTTGAAGTGGGACGGCCTGGGCCGGCCGTCCATTGGCCATGCGGCATCCGCTCCAGGAAGACGAAGCCACGTTTGTTTCTCAATGCGACAGCGAAGCGCTGCTCCACGCGATTGGTGCGCGGGTGCGCGATCCGCGCGGCGGAATCTTCGGGCCGGACTCGGTGACCTGGAAGATCAATCGCGAGTCGGCACTGTTTCTGGGCGCGGGCCGCGCCGCCATTCTGCAACTGGCTCACCCCTGGGTGGCGACGGCTTTAGAGCAGCACTCGAACCTGCTCTCCAAGCCGGTGGCGCGATTTCACAACACCTTTCGCGTGGTCTTCACGATGGTCTTCGGCACGCTCGATCAGGCTCTGCGCGCGCGCGCCATCTCTACATGCTCCATACCGGGATTCGCGGCGAGATGACCGAGGGAGTCGCCGCCTATGGGCGAGGCTCGCACTACGAAGCCAACGAGGTTGGCGCGCTGCGCTGGGTATTCGCTACCCTGGTGGAGAGCGCCGTGCTGGCCTACGAATGCGCGCTGCCTCCGCTCACGCCGCAGGAGCGCGAAACCTACTATGCCGAGTCAAAGATCCTTGGAGGGCTTTTCGGCATTCCTGCTGCGGCGCTGCCTGCGGATTGGGAGGCGTTCACTGCGTACAATCACGCAATGGCTGCGTCGAACTCGCTGGGAGTGAGCGGCGTTGTCCGAAATATGGCGCGCAATATTCTCTCCGGCGCCGGCTCCTGGATTCATCCTCCGCGCTGGTATCGCGCGCTGACCGCTCTGTGGCTGCCGAATCGTTTTCGCGGGGAGTTCGCGCTCGACTTCGGCGCCGCCGACCAGCGTGCTGCTCAACGCGCACTGCGCCGCTTGCCCAAGATCTACCCGCGGCTTCCGTTGCCCATCCGCTTCGTAGGTCCGTGGCAAGAGGCGCGCGCGAGGCTCGACTCAGGCGGTGCTGGAGCGCTGAGCCGTTTGAGCAATCGCTTCTGGATCGGCCAGCCGCGCCTGCCGTTCGGCGACGAGCAAGCCCGCGGTTAAGGAATCGCTGAACAAGCCTTCTTTTTGGGCCAGCATTCCCTCGGAGGCTAAAGCCCCGGCGATTTTGCTGGGATTTATGTACGGGCTTAAGCCCGGACCCTTCAATCGACCGAGTTATTCAGAGGTTCCTTAAGCTCTCATTGACTACTTTGCCGGCGCGGCGGGCAGCCCCGCATCGGCGGCGCTGGGCAGCGTGTGCGTATCCCACCATTGGTGGGTAACGGTATCCCAATGCCGGCTGCGGTCGATCCACAACTCGGTGGCGCGGTCGTAGCGCGACATGTCAATCTGCAGCCAGTAAGGCCGGTTGTCGCGCAGCCACGCCTGCCGATAAAGCCCGCGCAGCAGCGCATAGCCGTCGCGAATATCTTCGAGGCGGCCGTTGTTGTCGCCGATGGTTTCGAGCATCTCGCCCACTTCGCCGTGACGGCTCGTGTCGCCGGCGATGGCCAGCGCCTGGTTGTAGAGATTCACGCAGTCGTCGGCCGCCTGGAATTTGAGTCCGACAAAATCGATGCGCCGCGCTCCCAGCTCCAGGGCATCGAGCGCCTCGGGATTGGTGAGTCCGCCCGCGGCGCGAGCCTGGTCCACAAGCGTAATGGCGCGCTCGGCGTGCAGGCGCATCTCGCTCACCACCGGCCGCAGCTTGCCGGCGATGCGCTGGCCCTCGGGCGAAAACGGATCGGCCCAGAAGTATTCGTCCTGCGCGTCTTCCAGCCCTGCCGTCTTCAGCAGCGCGTGGACATTGCGGATCTCCTGCTGCGCCTGGTTGATCCTTCCTGTCGAATCGCGATGAAACGCCCATCCGTACGACGACGCAAAAGCATCCTCGGAGCTCTCGCCCGGCTGCCACGCCGCCGCGGCTCCGAATAGAATGCCGAACCAGTTTTCGTCGAAGATGCCTTCGCCGTCGTCGTTCCACACTGTGTTGAGCATGCCCTTGGAGCCGAGAGCCTGGCCGTCGCGCACAAACGCGCGGATGTTGCCCAGCGCCTCGTTGTTATTCGGGTAAATGCGGTTCCAGTTATTCACGCCGGGCGCGACCCAGGTCTCCAGGCCAACCTTGGCAAAGGGCTCGATCAACGGCTTGAAGTCGGGCTTGGCGTCGTACTCCCACGGCACGGCGATCATATCCTTGGGCAGCGTGCCCACCAGCTCGGGCGAGTTGACCGCGATGTCGCCCCAGAAGAGCAGCCGCTTGTGGTTGGGCTCGAGCGTGGTGTGGATCTGCGTCAGAAAATCGAGATAAACCGCGCCCAGGCCGCGCTGCTTCACCTCGTCGCGCGTGCGCCCCAGGCCCAGTTCCTCGGTCTCGTCGGCGCCGATGTGCACCCACGGGCCGGGAAACACCTGCGCCAGTTCGGCGAACCAGCTCCCGATCAGCGCCAGCGAGCCGGCCTGGCCTGGAACTTTGCCTGGAGACGACCAGTCGTCGGTTGCCGCCGGCGCCAGCACCTGGCCGTGAGGATTTTCACCCACCGCCGAGAACTGCTCGTATTTGAGCACGTGGTGCAGATGGCCGAACGACTCCTGCTCGGGAATGATCGTGATGTGATATTGCGCGGCGAAGGCTACCAGCTCGCGGCCTTCGTCGGGCGTCATGGCGCCGCCGGGAAACGCCGCCACCGGCGATGACGGATACGCGAAGGTAGCCTCGAAGTAGGGCGAGAAGATGTTGTACTTGTAGGCCGCCAGCGTGCGAATCTCGCGCTTCAGGAACTCCATGTTGGGAATCGGGCCGCGCGACCAGTCGTCGGAGACGCCGCGGTGCGCCATGGCCGGCCAGTCGCGAATGGTGGGCGCGAGAAGCGCTGCCTCTTTGCCCGATGCGCGAACCAGTTGCTTCACCGTCTGCGCGCCGTAAAAAATTCCGGCCGAAGTTTCGGCGATCACGTCGAGCCCGCGCCGCCCGTCGGGAATAATCGCGTAGCCTTCGTCATGCATGGCCGGATCGAACTCGAGATGAGCGCGGACCAGGATCGCCTTGGCGCTGGGCGAATCGGCGCGCAGAAGAGTAATGACAATCGGCCTTCCCGAGCCGACAACGACGCCGTCCGCGGCGATCGCGTGCTCAAGATCGCCGGCCGCAAACCGGTCCTCGTCATTGCTCGTGCTCACAACGCTCAGGCCGGATGTGCCGACGGGGATCGACTCAACCGCCGTACACTCGCGTGGCGCAGGCACAAGATGCAAATCGGCGCAGGATGGCGTGGCGGCGGCCTGATCTTGCCCAAGCGCGCCGGTTGCGGCGCACACAAAGAGAATGATGACAACGGAAAGGGAGAGGCGTTTCATTGTTCCTCGACTCGAGAAGGATCGGATGAAAGGCTAAATCATTGCGGCGTGCTGTGTATACCCTTCCAAACTGGGCTGAGCAGTACCGCTGAAGGCTTGCAAGGACTACAAGCCCAGAAACCCGCGAAGGGCCCGATTCACCATCTGCATGGTTGCTGCATCGACGCGGCCGATTCTGGCGCCGACTTTCGATCGAGGCACCGCAGTCGCCTTATCGACCATAATCTGCGACCGCACTCTTAGGCCGGATTCCTTGGTTGCGGCAACACCGACGCGAAACAGCGGAGCTTCATGCAATTCGCTGGTCAATGGAAGCACAATTACCGAAGGGTGCAAATCGAATGCGTCAGCCTGGACAATCAAAGCGGGTCGCGGCTTGCCGTAATCGCCCGAAACGGCAACCGTAACCAGGTCGCCGCGTTTCATCGGTCGCTCTCGATTGCGCTCACATCCTGTATCCAGCGCATCACTTCGGCCTCATCCTTTGAGGATGCGATGAGTTGAGATTGACGGCGCGCCTCAGCCGCAAACCGGCGACGCCTGACCTCCTGCACGTAGCGGTGCATCAGAGCCCGGATCACTTCGGCCGAGGGGCGGCCCTCCGCTTTGACTGCCGCGGAAAACTCTTCCTTCAGGGAGGAATCAATCCGGAGATTTAGCGTCGATTCCTTCGAGTTGGCGTCAGGGACACGCATGGCAATTCCTATACACATTATACCGACATCTTCTGCAATTACAAAATGTATTTACAAAACACGCTTACCGCAAACTCCTCAGCGCCGGGTACAGTTTACGCCAGCGCGCGTAGCCTTCTGTGTAGGCGGCTGCAACGCCCGCATCGGGTTCGATTGTCTGAGCAACCTCGATGCTCTGCGCGCAGGCCTCGTCGAGATTGGCCCAATGCCCCGCGCCCACGCCCGCCAGCAGCGCGGCACCGAATGCGCCGCCTTCTTCGGCGGTGAGAATCTCGACGGCGTGGCCGTACACGCCGGCCTGAATCTTCCGCCACAGCGCGCCGCGCGCTCCGCCGCCGCCCAGGCGGATGCCGCTGACGGGAATGCCAAGCTCGGCGAACAAAGTGAACGTGTCTTCGAGCGAATACGCGACGCCCTCGAGCACGGCGCGCACAAAATGCGCAGCGGTATGCGAAGTACCGATGCCGGCAAACGCCGCGCGGACCTCGGGATCGAGATGTGGCGTGCGCTCGCCAAGCAGATAAGGCGCCCATTCCAGGCCGTCGCTGCAGGCTGGAATCTTGCTCGCCCCATAAGTCAGCGCGTCGTAATCCATGCCTGCGAAAAACGTTTCCTTGAGCCAGCGAAGGCTCAAACCCGCCGACTGCGTTACGCCCATCACGTGCCACAGCCCCGGAACGGCATGGCAAAAAGTATGCAGGCGGCCTTTGGGATCTTTGGTCGGCGCGGCGGTCGCGGCGAACACCACCCCCGATGTGCCGATGGTCGCCGAAACCGAGCCCGGCTGCAGAATGCCCATGCCCACCGCGCCCGCGCCCTGGTCTCCCGCCCCGGCAACCACGGGAATACCGTCAGCCAAGCCTGTCAGCCCTGCAGCACTCTCGCTGATCCGCGCGCAGACTTCGGGCGATTCGTAGACCTTGGGCAGCCAGCTCTCGGGAATCCCCGCGGCCTCGGCTACTTCATGCGACCAGCGGCGGTGCGTCACGTCGAGCAGCAGCGTCCCTGAAGCCTCCTGCACATCGATGGCGAACTCGCCCGTGAGCCGGTAGCGCACATAATCCTTGGGGCACATCACGTGGCGCGTTTTGGCAAAGATCTCCGGCTCGTGCTCCTTCACCCACAGCAGCTTGGTGAGCGTAAAGTTGGGCAGCGCGGGGTTGCAGGTAAGTTCGATCAGCCGGTCGTATCCAATCTTCTCGTGCAGCCAGTCGCACTGGGCTCCAGTGCGCGTGTCGCACCAGATGAGTGAAGGCCGCAGCACTTCGCCGTTCTCGCCGAGCATCACCGCGCCGTGCATCTGGCCGGTCAATCCAATCGCCGCGATCGGCTCTTTCGGTTCGGGCGCGGCAGCCAGCACCAGCCGAATCGCCTCCTGCGCGGCGCGCCACCAGTCCTCGGGATCCTGCTCGGCCCAGCCCGGATGCGGCGTGCGAAAAGGCGCGTGCTCGCTCGATGCTCCGGCGATGAGTTGTCCATCGGCATCCACCACCACTGCGCGCGTGCCGCCCGTGCCCACATCCATTCCCAGGAACCACATAGGCTTGCTCTCCGTGTAAATCGGTTTTCCCGGCGCAGAGAGCATAGCAGCTTTGGCGAGGTTCTTGAAGGAGGCACTGGTCCCGCGCGCGCCCGTCCGCTATTGCAGATCCCAAACCTTATTGCTTGCTGCCCCGTTCAGCTTGGTCTGCAGATCGAGACAGGCATAGCACGACGAAATTCCCAATTGCCCAGCGCCATCGAGCCGGCCAATGATGAAGAGCCCGCGCTGCGGATTTCCGACATTCGCCACGCCCCCGCTGATGAACACCTTCTCTCCGTTGCTTTGCACCAGCTTGCTCGCCAACTGGGCGCTCTGATTGATGGCGTAGTCCCGGTAAGTGTTTTGATAGGTGGCGATCATATAGCTAATGCAATCGGGATGAAGGCCTACTCCCCCGAGCTTGAGGAATTCCGCTCTTTTTGCGGGGATCACTCCATGGGCATCGAAGAGCCTGAGCAGAGCGTCTTTGTCTTTTTGCGAAGTGGTGCGGGCAAAGAAATTGTTCATTTGTGCGGAGGTCAGATTGATGTTGAGAACTCCCCACCACCAGGCGCTCTCCGTGGGCTCGTCGTGCTCGCTGGCCGAAAAACATACGTGCTTGAGGAAATGGTATTTGAGATTGAGAGCCGAATCGCCGTGATCGCCGGGCCCCCATTGAGTAAAGCCGGCAAATGCGCTGCCGGGAGCGTGCAAGGCAAGGAGCGCTCGCAAATTGGCGAACGTGGCTGCGACGATTCCGGAGAAGCGTGTAGCGTCGTGCCGGACGGCGGCTACCGCGTCGACGATCGCCGCCAATGCGATCAGGTTGGCCTGCTGGGTGGCGCCGACGGTATTGGCGAGTCCCAAACGGTCTTGACGGTATCGGCCACGGCTCGCGACGCGATGTAGGTATTGATCGAGGTTCTCTGGTTCTGAGTCAGATGGGGAAGCGCCTGGCGCAGTTGCGTGGTATCGGGTGTATCCCGGTTCAGGGCTGCCTCGGGCAGCCCCAGCGTTACATGGACGAACTCCATCTGGTCGATTCGCGAGCCCATATTAGCGGCGTTGGCGCCGGCGTTCACATAGTCCAGCACCTTCTTGGCGGCGTTGAATCTGTCTTGGGCGAATACGCCCTGGGCGATCGGCCCGGCATAATACCGATGGACGATCGCATTCACTCGCACCGCGGCTGCGAGCACGGTTGGCCGCAGATCCGTGTAATACTGGTTGATCATATTAAAGAGGCGATTGTCGGGAACCGCGAAGACGTGGAGGGCGTCCAGTATCGACACAGCATCGGTTTTGGTGATGGCCACGAGTTCCCCCTGATGTATGCCGCTCACTCAAACTAACGCAGCACAGAGGGATATGCAATGAAGCAGGTCGAGGAATCCTCCGCCAGCCTGGTGGAATCCGATCACTCGCAGCGCAGCGCCACGGCCGGGTCGACGCGCGAGGCTCGCCGCGCAGGCAGATAGCCCGCCAGCATCGTCACGACAAACAGCAACGCCGCAGCGGCCAGCAGGCTCAACGGATCGGTGCCTTTCAGTCCGTAGAGCATGGCCGTTACCAGCTGCCCGCCCTCGAGGGTGACGGGAACGCCGATCGCGATTCCGATTCCGACCAGCAGAACGATCTCGCGCATCACCAGCCGGCGAACTCGCGCCGGGTCCGCGCCCAGCGCCATGCGCACGCCGATCTCGTTGGTGCGCCGCGAGACGAGGTAGGACATCAGACCGTAGATGCCGATGCTCGAAAGAAACACTGCCAGCAATCCGAAGAACGAGCAGAGCTGCGCCACCAGCCGCTGGTCGACGACGGTGCTGGCGATGCGCTCATCGAGTGTTTCGACGCGGGTGATGGGCAGGCTGGGATCGATGCTGTGGATGGTCCTTTGCACGGCGGTCGACACCGCGCCCAAATCTCCCGTGTATCGCACCTCGAAATCGTTCAGGTACCCCGGATATTGCGTGTACGAATAATAGTCGAGAGTCGCGGCCGGTTCATCGAGGTTCTGGAACTTGGCATCCCTCGCAATTCCGATGACCTCGATGTCTCCGGCGTGTTCCTGTCCGCCGGTGCCGTAATGGCGCCCGATGGGCGAGCCCGAGGGAAACAGGGTGTGCGCCATATATTCGCTGATCACCGCGACCTTCGGCGAGTTGGCAGTATCCTGCGGCCCGAATCCGCGGCCGGCGACCAGAGGAATGCCCATGGTTGCGAAATAGTTGGAGCCAACGATGTCGTGATGCACGCTGACATCCTTGTTATTGTCGAATCCCTGCACGTAGACGTAGCCGTTCCAACTCCCTTCACCAAAGGTAAAAGCGGAATAGCTGGCGGCAGCGATGCCGGGCAGCGCGCTTACGCGCTCTTCGACTTGACGGTGCAGCAGCGGCAGGCGCGGATCGTGCGGACCGTATCCGGCCGAGCTCTCATCGGTGTGGAGCAAAAGCACGTTGTCCTTGTTGAAGCCCGTATCGACGTGATTCAGATTGACCAGCGTGCGCAGAAACAGCCCCGCTCCCATCAGCAGGACAAGGGAAAACGCCACCTGCGTGATAACCAGCGCCTTGGCCAGCGGGCTCTTCGCCGCAGTGCCGGATGTGCCGCGTCCCTGCTTCAACGAATGGGTAAGTTCGAGCCGCGTAGCGCGAATTGCCGGAACCGTGCCGAAGAGCACCGCGGTAAAGAGCGTGACCGCCAGTGTGAAGATCAGCAGAGTTGTATTGATCGAAACATCGAGGGGCAATGTCTGGGCGCCGGTCGAAACCATGCGCAGCAAAAGGCGGCTTCCCGCGGAAGCGAACGCGATGCCCAGTGCGCCGCCGGCCAGCGCCAGCACCAGGCTCTCGGTCAAAAGCTGGCGGACAATG
>JBAUBR010000162.1:0-15114 GCA_049676965.1 Occallatibacter sp. | reverse complement strand
GGCAGCGCCGAGCGCCCCGCCGGCTCCTCCCTCTTTCACGCCTGTGGCCGCGCCGCCCCAGCCGGGCTTTGCGCCGGTTCAATCGGGTTACGCGCCTCCTCCTCCGGTCTATCCGCCCGCCGCAGTTGGCGCGTCGGGTGCACGTCCTGGAGGCGGAGGCTCGACGGCGGTCAAGATCGTGCTGATCATCGTGGCCATCTTTGTCGGCATCGGCATTCTGGGCGCGAGCGTCGTCGGCTACGGAATCTGGCGCGTCTCGCATGCCATCCGCGCCGCAAGCCACGGCGGCACGGTGACGATTCCCGGGGCCGCCGGAGGCGGATCGTTCTCCCTCAACTCGTCACAGAAGTTCACCGCATCGGAGTTAGGCACCGACATCTACCCTGGCGCCGTAGCTACCCAGGGCGGCATGCGCATGATCACGCCCAACGGGTCGTGGATCACGGGTATTTTTCTAACGTCGGACTCAAGGGACCAGGTGCTGAATTTCTATAAGAGCAAGTTCGGCAGCGACTCCGCGCTGATGGAGACGAACGATGCGGCCATCCTGACGCTCAAAAAGACCGACAAGGAAACCGTGATGGTGACCATCAGCGCCAAGCCCAACGAGGACAATGGCAGAACGAAGATTGCCATCCTGCATACGGTGAGCAAGACGTAGATCGACGCATGACCCGGCGCGACGAACGCGTTTGTGCGATGCCCGGTGGAAGACATTTTTTGCGCCGCGAGCCCGTAGCAAGAGTCGACTCAGGTGCGCCACCGCATGGACTCTTCGAACCGATTCCGAAAGGAGCAAGGATTTTATGTCCGAGGTTGCCGAGGAGATTTTTGCCGCGGGGGATAAGGGGTGGAGCAACTGCGCGGAGTGCAGGGCCGGCATAACGTCGCTGAATGAGCTGACGGGAAGATATCAGTCGTTGAAGATCCATCTGGAGAACGTATTCAGGACCAAGGCAGTCAAGGTCGTTTTCTCCTCGGATAGCGCAGGGGCGCATTTTACCGCGGCGGACAACACAATTACGGCTCAGCACACAGCAAAAGCCGAAGACGCGGTCGACCTGGTGGATGCGATCATTTTCGAGTCCTACAATGCTATTCGGAAAGACCAATTTGTAACCAGCACAAGTCTCCAGGAGCAACATTTCGATCTCGTTTCAAGCGGGAAGCTTACCGCCGAAATCGAGGCAGGCACGATGGGCGACTATTACAAGTTGGCCAGCGAGATGCAAGCTTCCGACAGAACGACCAACATGAACAAATGCATCCTCCAGGCAAGCCAGGCGAAAGGCGATGTGATCGCGCATTTTCTCGCGTCACCGCACGAGAGCGATCCGGATAAGCTGAAAGATCTAGCTCCTCAAGATGAGCGGAGACTGGCAACGGGCGTGATGTACGTCTATCAAAACATTGTAAGTGCCGGCGGGGTGAAGATGCGCGCTGCCATCTTGACCAAGTGCAAAGTACCATTCGAAATAGCCGATGTGAAGGGATTTCAGGGGAGAACGGCCAAGGATATCGTTCTCAAAGATATGACCGAGCCCATAAAGACCGCGGCAACCCATCTCAATGAATTGGTAAAGAAGAACCGGCCGTCTGCGACCTTTTCAAAGCGCCCAGGAGTGCTGTTGAAGATCATTGAAGAAGTGAAGAGTAACCAGGAATACGTCCAATTTCGGCAATTGCTCAACGAGGCGGCCTTTGGCTTTACGTCCGAGATGATCGGCATGGCGCAGTTAAACTGCCCAGGCTTTGCGCTCAAGGCATAGCCAAGCACAAAGCCGTCGCGACTCATCAATCCCCAGTGGTGACGGCGGCCTGGTCCTGCTCGCTGATGGCGGTGGTGTCGATGGAGAGGCATGCGCCCAGCTCGTTGAAGCATTTCTCCCAGCGGATCCGATCTTGTGAAATGAATGAGCCGAGCGTATCGCTGGCGGCGCGATGAATCTCGTACCAGATGTTCTGCGCCTGCCAGAGATTCAGATCGAAGGGCAGCTCGTCCAGAGTGCGGGCCATGGCGAGCGCGCGATCGAGGATCTCGAAGGACTCCGACGACATGAGAAGTTCGAGCATGGCGCGCTTCATGCGCTGATCGGCCATGTAGGAGAGCATTGCCGTCTCGACGGGCACATTATCGGCCCGGGCCAGTTGCAGAAACGAACGCAACTGCGCCTCGTCGATGGGATCGGCTTCGAGCGCGCGGCGCAGGCCGGCGTTGATGGCGAATCCCGCGGCCAGAGCCAGCGCGGGCGGCTTGGGCAGGGCGTTCTGGGCGAGATAGTGAAGCAGGTTGGCGTGGTCCTGGTAAATGGTGGTGAGGGAGGTCTCGATATCCCATAGCGTGGAATTCAGGATCAGCTTCACGATGCGCCGCTGCTCGTCAGAGAAGAGCGAAGTGAGCGAGTAGTCGACGTGGCCGTAGTAGCGGTCGAGCAAGCGAATGACTTCTGGGAATTTGGCCCGCTTGACCTGTTCGGCGGCTTGTTCGGTGAATGCCGCGAACGCGACAGCGTCGGCAGGTTCGTAGCTTTTGACCGCCGCAGACACGTTCTGATCGCCGAAATGCAGGGCGGCATAGGAGAAGCTCTGCTGCTCGCCGGTGATGCCGCTGCCGATGTGGCAAAGGCCGAGCGCCAGCCTTACCGGTCCGGAAGAGAAGAGGTCGTGCGAGAGGCGGCGCACGCCGTAGCAATAGAGATCGGTCTCGTCGCCATAGGATGAAAAGATGGAGCTGATGGCGTAGTGCGCCGCCACCTGCTCGAGACCGAGCTCCATGGAGGCAACGCAGGCCGTGTAAATCTTGGCGCCGTCGCCGGATTTGGCGACATTGGACTTTGCCGAGGCCATGCGCGCCACAAATGCCGGCTCAAGCGCGGCTGCAGCAGGGCCGAACAACTCCTGCGCCAGTTGCAGCGTGCGCGCCGCGTAGGCGATGATCTGTACGGTTTCAATGCCGCAGATATCGTCGAAGAACCACCCGCAGCTTGTGTACATGAGCTGTGCGTGGCGCTGCATCTCCATCAATTCAAGCGCGCGCACGCGTTCGGATTCGCTGAGTGGATGGCTCTGGTGAGCTTTGAAAAAACGTTCAGCGGATTCGTCGCTGCGGTCGAGAATCACCTGGATGTAGCCATCGCGCGCGGCCCACACATCGTTGAAAAGCTCGGCGCCTGCCTGCTCGGTGGGTGGGGCCACGGCGTCGCGCAACTCATCGAGCGCCTGGCGCAGGGGCGCGCGCCACTCCTGGTTGAAGCCGGGCTTGCCGCCGTTGCAGCCGCAGTCGGAGCGCCAGCGCTCCACGCCGTGCATGCAGCTCCATGAAGTGTTTTCGACGATCTCGGCTTCGTATTCGGGCGGAAACTGCTCGAGAAAGCTGCCGTAGTTGGTGAGCTTCACGCTCTTGTCCTGTTCGAGCAGCTTGAGCGTGTAGGCCAGCGCCATTTCCCCATACTTATGGTGGTGGCCGTAGGATTCGCCGTCGGTGGCGACATGCGCGAGCTGCGGCGCCGTGGAATCCTTGAAGCCGGATTTGAGGCGCGCGGCGAAGGTTTCGCCGGAGTTGAGCAGCCCTTCGAAGGCGATGGCGCGCGAGGCGGGGCCGTCGTAGAAAAAGACCGCCAGCGAGGCTCCGGATTTGAACCGGACGAGATAGGGACGAGTGGTGTCGACGGAAGAGTCTGAGGTGTCGATCCACGACGAGCCTTCTTTGAGCGCCCGAATTCGCTTGCACTGATGCGGCGCCAGCACCGTGAACTTGATGCCGTGCGAAGCGAGCAACCTGATCGATTCGGAGTCGGCCGCGGTCTCCGGTAGCCACATGCCTTCAGGCGGGGTGCCGAAGTGGTGGATGTAGTCGGCGATGCCCCAGCGGATCTGCGTGGTGCGGTCGCGGCTGCCCGCGAGCGGCATGATGATGTGGTTGTAGACCTGCGCCATGGCCGAGCTGTGGCCGGCAAAATTCTTGCGGCTGCGACGCTCGCCTTCGAGAAGCATGCGATAAGTGCGCGGCGCGTTGTCTTTGAGCCAGCTCATCAGCGTGGGGCCGAAGTCGAAGCTGATGCGCGCGTAGTTGTTGACGATGCGCGTGATCTGGTTCTTGACATTGACGATGCGCGCCGCGCCATTGACGGCGTAGCACTCGGCGCAGACGCGCTCGTTCCAGTCGTGGTAGGGCGCGGCCGAGTCCTGCGTCTCTACCGTTTCGAGCCAGGGATTCTCGCGGGGCGGCTGGTAAAAGTGACCATGAATACAGATAAATCGCTTGCTGGCAGGCATTCAAACTTCCTATAAATCAAGGCTATTTTTTCAGAACGAAGATCGGCTCGCGCACTTCGGTGAAGACGCCGATCAATCGGCGCGAACCCAAGCATAATAAACCGCGAGAGCGGACGCTGGGAAATCAGATAGTGGGTCAGTTTGCGGAAGGACTCGTCCCTCAGGGGCTAAAGCCCTGTCTTTTTCTAGAGCGCAAATGCACGGGCTGAAGCCCATGCCCTTCAAACGGGCCTACCACGGAAATCAGGGGTTCATTCCCAGGCGGGCTTCGGTTTCGTCCGGCGCTTGGCCTTTCGCGGAGCGGCCTGCGGGCGCGGTCTTCCTGGCCAGATCGCAGGCGCGCCAAAGGTACCAGCTCGCCACGGAGCGGAACGGCGCCCAGCGACGCCCGCGCTTGAAGACCACGTCCGGTTTGGGCAGGTCGGCCGCTTCAATGGCGCGCGTTTTGGGCACGCGCATGAAGGTGAGCGCGTAGCCTTTGCGCACGCCGTAGTCGGTCACCGGCAGCACGTCGGGACGGCCCATGCGGAACATGAGCAGCATCTCCACGGTCCACGCGCCGATGCCGCGCACTTCGGTGAGCCGCGCGACGATGTCGGCGTCGGACATCTTGAGAATTGCCGCGTGCGAAGGAACGGTTCCATCGAGCGTCTTGGCGGCCAGATCTTTCATCGCCTTGATCTTGTTGAAGGAGACTCCGCATGCGCGCAGAATTTCGTCGGGCGTACCAATCAGGGCCTTGGGCGAGGGGTCGCCTTTGTAGCACTCGCGCACTCGGGCGTGAATGGCGGCCGCGGCCTTGCCGTGCAACTGCTGATAGAGGATCGACTCGAGGAGCGATTCGAACGGCGACGGTGCGGGATCGAGCTTGAGCGTGAACGGGCCGGCGCGGTCGATGAGTGCGCCAAGCTTCGGGTCCGCTTTGCGAAGATGCGCCAGCGCTTCTTCGGGATTGAAGGGAAGTTTGCGGCTGCGGCCGTCGTGGATCATAAGCAGGAGTTTATCGTACGGCAGACTTTGCTCGCGTGGCTGGCAGCGGCCATCGACATCGGAAGATTCGACTGGGATTTGCTTTCTCTGGAGTGTTAGCTTGAAACAATCCCAATCGGAGGCCGGAAATTCCTATGGCTTGCCGTGCGTCTCTGCATCTGCCGCGACTCTGCATCCTGGCAGCGAGCCTTGGTGCGGCAATAACCGGACTCCCGCTCGACGCCCAAAGTTTTGACGCCAGCGGATTGCGTGAACCGGTTCGGATCGGGGCTGCCGGCGTGGTGCACGACGGAGACGACCCTGCATACGCACGGCCGGATTGCGACGACTCGAAGTGGCTTCCCGTGGATGCGAAGACCCGGCTCCGCGAGTATTTTCCTCACAGCCAATCGCAGATTGTCTGGCGGCGTATCCACGTCAAAGTGGACCCCGGACTCGATTCAGGACAGACTGACCTGGCATTGCAGGCCTACGGCATCTCCCGCGCCTTTGAGGTCTACGTCAACGGCCGGAAGCTGATCCAATCCGGCCAGGTCGATCCCTACGTCGCCTACACCCGCGATGCCCGGCTTATCGCGCGCATCCCAGAAGAACAGCTCCGCACCGGCTCGCTTGTCATCGCCATCCGCCTTCGCGCTCCGCTCACCGCGTGGACAAGCGCCGCACCCGGATTCAAAGGCGCGGCACTCATGCTGGGAGACGAAAGCGCGCTCAAAGACAAGAACCTGCTCAGCATGATCGGCGAGAACGCGGTGACCTTCCTTACAAACCTGCTTGCGCCGGGAGTTGGCCTCGTGGCGCTCGCACTGTTCCTCAGCCAGCGGCAGCGAAGGGAGTATCTTTGGATCTTCGTCCTGGGCATTATCCACGCGGCCATTCTGCCGCTGCTGGTGATTTCAATCAACCGCAACCTCCCGGCGAACTGGTTCATTGCTTACGAGATTCTCCAGTTCGCAACCAATCTGGCCATGATCCTGATGGTCCGGGCCTTTCTGCGCAAGCCGTTCGGATGGCTCCTGTTGCTGTGCACCGCTGTTGGGTGTGGGATTACGTACGCCTTTGAAATCGCCTATCTGTATGGGACTCTCCCGTACTCCTTTGCGGTCTTCGAAGTGATCCCCATTGGAATTGTCTTCGCAGTCGTTCTTCCCATCCTGCTTTTCAGGCAACTGCGCCGCGGCGATCGCGAAGCGGGCATTCTGCTCATACCGTTCTTTTTCTACTCCCTGGGGGTCTACGGCTTTATTGGCGCGAGGCTGCTGCAGCAAATCCCTCCGCTGCGCAGCGCCGCCCTCCATGTCGAGCGACTCGTCTTCGGAATTCCCCTCGGGATCGTCACCGTTGGACTGAGGGAGCTGGGCATTCTGATTTTCTATTTTTCACTGGCCATCATCATCGTTCTGCGCTCCGCCCGCATGAGCCGGCAGCAGGGGATTCTTGAAGGCGAAATGGCCGCCGCCCGCGAGGTGCAACAGGTCATCCTTCCCGAGCGGGTTGAAGCGGTTCCCGGCTTTACGGTTGAGAGCGTCTACCAGCCCGCGCAACAGGTCGGCGGCGACTTCTTCCAAGTATTGACTGCCGGCAAAGGCGGCCTTCTGCTGGTCATCGGCGACGTGGCCGGAAAGGGATTACCCGCAGCCATGCTGGTCTCTATGCTTGTAGGCGCTATCCGCGCCGCCGCTGCCTATAGCCAGGCTCCCGAAGAGCTGCTGGCCCAGCTCAACGAGCGACTCATGGGCCGCACTCACGGAGGATTTTCGACCGCTCTCGCCGCTCACATCACCGCCGATGGCTGGGTCAGCATCGCCAATGCCGGTCACCTGCCGCCCTACCTCGACGGACGCGAAGTCGAATTACCCGGCGCGTTGCCCTTAGGTATCGTGAGCGGCGCAAGCTATGAAACCATCGGGTTTAACCTGCCTACGGGCAGCCGGTTGACCTTCTACTCCGACGGGGTGATTGAGGCACAAAACCAAGAGGGCGAGTTGTTCGGGTTTGAACGCGGCAAGGCCATTTCAACCCAATCCGCGGCGGCCATCGTCGATGCCGCCAAGAAATTTGGTCAGTCCGACGACATTACCGTTGTGTGCGTGCAACGAAATGAGGCGGTTGCGACGGCCGCTTGAGGCGGCGCCCGTTTGCCGGCAATTCTCAACTCGGGAATGTCATGGGCGAGAGAGTCCCAGTTCCATTTCGCCATTTCAAGTTCCGCGACTGCACTTCGGCGCAATGCCTCCGATGCCTGCACATCCCCCGAACCACTCTGCCTATTTACCATTAGAAACAGGCACCTTGAACAGGAGCACCATCGCCATGAAGATGCGGCCGGGAACGCAGACGGGATTTTTGCTGTGCGGCAAGGAGTGGACCGACGGCGAAGCGCTGGAGGTTCGTTCACCGTGGGACCAGGGGCTGGTGGGGCGCGTGACTGTGGCTACGCGGAACGAGGCGCGGCAGGCCGTTCATCACGCCGTGGCCAGCCTGCGCCGCACGCGGGCATTGCCGCGCTGGAAGCGGCGCGAGATTCTCGAAGACGTGGCGGCGGCGCTGCTCGAGCAAAAGGACCGGTTCGCGAAACTCATCGTGGCCGAAGCAGGCAAGCCGCTGCGGATGGCGCGTGTGGAAGTGGACCGTGCCGCGATGACCTTCAAAACGGCCGCCGAAGAGGCTGCGCGGCTGGGCGGCGAGAGCTTGCCGCTGGATTTGACCGAGGGCAACGAAGGCCGCTGGGGTCTGGTGCAGCGCTTTCCGGTGGGGCCGGTGCTGGCAGTTACACCGTTCAATTTTCCGTTGAATCTTGTCGCGCACAAAGTAGCGCCGGCGATGGCCGCGGGCTGTCCGGTGATTGTAAAGCCTGCGCCGCAGACGCCGTTTACCGCGCTGGCGCTGGGCGAAGTAATTCTGAAGGCCGGTTGGCCCGTCGAAGCGCTGGCGGTGCTGCCGCTTAGTAATGCCGACACCGCCTGGCTGGCCGAAAAGGAAGACCGCATAAAGCTGGTGAGTTTTACCGGCTCGGCCAAAGTGGGCTGGGAGCTGAAGGCTCACTCGGGACGCAAGCGCGTGCTGCTGGAACTGGGCGGCAATGCGGCCCTGATTGTCCACGGCGACTGGCACAACCTCGACTCCGCCGCCGAGCGCACCGCACACGCCGCCTTCGGATTCGCCGGTCAGTCTTGCGTCGGCCTGCAGCGCGTGTTTGTAGAGCGGGCCGTTTTTCAGACATTCCTGTGGAAGGTGGTCGACCAGACGGCCAAACTGGTGGTGGGCGATCCGGGCGATGAGGCAACCGATGTGGGCCCGATGGTGCGGCCCACGGAGGCCGAGCGTGTGGGGAGCTGGGTCAAAGAGGCTGTGGAGGGCGGCGCCAAGCTGATCGTGGGCGGCGAGCGCAAGGATTCCGTCGTGGCTCCGACGATTTTGACCGCCACCAAACTGGGCATGAAGGTGCGCGACGAAGAGCTGTTTGGGCCGGTGGTGACGATCGAGCCTTATGAGGACTTTGAGGAGGCACTCGCCGAGGTGAACCGCTCGAAATATGGCTTGCAGGCCGGACTGCTCACGCGCGACGCCAATCGCATCCTGACTGCGTACCGTGAGCTTGAGGTTGGGGCGCTGATCGTGGGCGACACGCCCAGTTGGCGGCTGGAACCGATGCCCTTCGGCGGCGTGAAAGACTCGGGCCTGGGCCGTGAAGGCATCCGCTGGGCCATTGCCGAGATGACGGAGCCGCGCATGCTGGTCATGAGTGGATTGAGCTGAGGCTTTTCCCGGGTTGTGGTATCCCACCCATTCCGCGCTCAAGTTGTGGTATCCCACCCATTCCGTCCGCCGCGGCGGACGGAATGGATGGGGCACGGCGTGTTATGCGGATATTGCGGCGTTTAGTCGGTGTAGATGCGGACGTAATCCACGAGAAACTCCGACGGGAACGGCGTCGTTGAGTCCGGCGGGCCCGGCCAGTTGCCGCCGACTGCCAGGTTGAGGATGATGAAGTTGCTCTGCCCCTCATCGAACGGCCACATCGCGCCAGGGAGGCCATTCAGGCTCGACGGCGTATACGTTGCGTAGGGCTTCGTCGGGTCGTCGATGTAGTAGGAGACTTGGCCCGGGCTCCAGATCATGCCGTAGGTGTGCCAGTCGGCTGCCGTTTGCCCGGCCGGAAAGTCGTACTTCGTCCCCAGGTTGCCGCCGGTGAAGCTGGCGCCATGAATGGACCCCTCGTTCCAGTCGGGAGCAGTGGCTGCGTTCACGCGCTCCAGGTCGTCCTGCTCGCCGCAGGCCGGCCAGTCAACGGTCGCGATGTTGTTGCCCAGCAGCCACGCCGCCGGCCAGAAGCTCTGCGCCTCGGGAACCTTGGCGCGAAACTCGATGCGGCCGTAGCGGAAGCTGAACAGGCCCTGCGTTTTGAGACGCGCGGAGGTATACACGTTGGTCGAGGGTGAAAGCGCCACGATGTGCAGATAGCCGTCGGTTCCGACGTATGCATTGGGATCGGCGACGCTGCATGGCGGGTTGTTCGAACCCCACGCGCAATAGTTCTCCAGCTCCTTGTTGCCGAATCCGCTGTTGCCCGTGTCGTAGGTCCAGACCAGCGGATTGGGCTGGGCGCTTTGGCCGGTGGTGTTGCCGAATTCGTCGCTCCAGACCAGCGTGCCGGCAGGGATTTGGGTGGTGAATTGGTGCGTAGTCTCCGGACTGTTCGAATCGATGGAGGCGACAGCGAAGGCATTCAATGTGAGCGTGGAGTCGATTAGAAACGGCGCCTCGTAGACGGTTGACGAAGCAGTCGGCGCGGTGCCGTCGAGGGTGTAGTAGATGGTGGCGCCGGAGGTTGTCGTGCTCAGGCTCACCACCACGGCGCCATTCAACGCGGGCACGGCAGAAATGACCGCCGGCGCGGTAACTCCACTGCTGATGTCGTAGCGTGCGGACCCGATTGCGGACGGTTGGTTCCCATTCGCTACTGCGATGGCCTGGATGGATTCGGATTCAGCTACATCGAGGGGAGCGACGTATTTCGTGGATTTGGGCGTCGGCGGTTTTCCATTGGTTGTGTAATGAATTGCCGCGTTTTCCGTGGTGTCGGTGATGGCGACGGATACGGCGTCGGAGTAGGTTCCCGCGGCGGGAAAGAAAACCGGCGTAGCCACGAGCGGCGTAATGGTGTAACTGGCCGAAGCTACTTCGCTGGCTTTGAAATCCAGGCCGCCGGCGATGGCCTTGAGGGTCTGGATGCGAGGCGAGAAGGGAACGGCAATCGGCCCGGTATATCGGGCGGAGCGGGTCGAGGGCGTCGACCCATCGGTGGTGTAGTAAATGGCGGCGCCGGGCGTGGCATCGGCGATCTTCACGTTTTGCGGCGATGAGTAGGACCCGCCGCCGGGATGAAACACCGGTATGGCGGCGTCAACGAGGATCGTGTAGTGCGCTGAAGCCACGCCGGACTCCGTGGTGCCCGCGGCGAATGCGACCGCCTTGATGGTTTCGGTGTCCGTCACGAGGATGGGAGAGGAGTATTTTTTCGACGCGGCTGTGGGGATTGTTTTATCGGTGGTGTAGTAGATGGTTGCGCCGGGCGTGGCATCGGCAATGCGGACTCGGCGGGGCGCGTCATAAACGCCGCCGGGAA
Organism: Occallatibacter sp.; assembly: GCA_049676965.1. GTDB lineage: Bacteria > Acidobacteriota > Terriglobia > Terriglobales > Acidobacteriaceae > Telmatobacter. The sequence continues at coordinate 4,220 of JBAUBR010000162.1, read as the reverse complement.
GCGAGAACTCGGGGACTGCGGCCGGCAGCACGGCAATGATGTATTTGGCCGAAGCGATGGCGCTATTGGCGTGGCCCGCGGCGATGGCGATGGCCTTGATCGTTTCCGTGCTCTCGACTTCGATCGGCCCAGTGTATCGGGTGGATTTGGCTGTGGGTACGAGGCCACGCAGGGCGTAATGGATCACCGCTCCGGGTGTCGAATCTGTCAGATTGACGGAAACAAACTTGTGGTATGTGTCCGCGTGGGGCGTGAAGACCGGAGTCGCCGCGACGGGGCTGGCAGCCCTTGCCGGCTTGCCTGCGCCCAACAAAAGCAGAAGGAACGCCGCCGGGAATAAAGCCGGCATTGGAAAGAATTGGGAGAACGATAGAAGGTGCCGGACCCGCGCTGGGGGACGCATAACGCTACCTCTTGAATATTTAGAGCAAAGGAATCGCCCACATTGAATCGTACCCGATCCGGTGGTAGACAGCGGAGGCATCACCCCTCGGCCCCGACCCCGCTACGCTGGATCCTCGACGTCGCGCCCTCCCGTTTACTTCGGCAATTGCGTCACGTCCCATCCGCCGCCCAGCGAGCGAATCAATCCGACGCTGGAGACGAATTGACGCGTTTCCAGGTCGAGCGCGGTACGTTGGTTTTGGATCAGAGTAGCTTCGGCGGTCAGCACTTCGAGATAAGTCGTCACTCCGCCTTTGTAGCGGCGGTTGGAGATGTCGAAGGAGCGCTGCGCGGCATCGACGGCCTTTTGTTGCGCGCTGATTTCGTCCTCCAGAATGCGCAGGCTGGAGAGCTGGTCTTCAACGTCTTCAAACGCGAGGAAGATCGCGCTCTTATAAGCGGCGACCTGCGCTTCCCAGCTATGGCGGGCCTGGTCGGTGAGGGCGTGGCGCTGGCCGGCGTCGAAGAGTAGCTCGCTGGCCTGCGCGCCCAGCGACCACAGCGCGCTGGGACCCTGAATCCATGTGCCGCCGTGGGTGCTCTCGAAGCCGCCGGTTCCGCCGAGGGTGATGCTGGGATAGAAGGCGCTCACAGCGATGCCGATCTGCGCGTTGGCCGCGGCTACGCGGCGCTCGGCGGCGGAGATGTCGGGCCTCCGCTCCAACAGCTGCGAAGGAATGCCCAGCGGAACCTTGGGCAAAGGGAGATCGAGCGGGGAAAAGGGAATGCCGAAATCGGGCAGCTTGTAGTTGGCGATGGTGCCCGCGGCGTGCTCGTACTGGGCGCGGGCCACTTCGACATCGACCAGTTGGGCGCGCGTGGTTTCGAGCTGCGTCTGGGCCTGGGCAACGTCCACTTCGGTGGTCACGCCGCCGGCGACGCGCTTCTCGGTCAGGTCGAGCTGGTGTTCGAGGTTGGCGACAATGTCCTTGAGGAGCCGCGTCTGCGTGTCGAGGCCGCGCAGTTGAAAGTAGTCGCCGGCCATATCGGCCTGCAGCATCAGGTCGACGTTGGCCATGTCCGCGGCGCTGGCCTGGGCGTTCTCCCGCGCGGCCTCGACCTGGCGGCGGATGCGGCCCCAGAAGTCCGGCTCCCAGCTCGCCTGGCCGACCAGGGTCAGATCGTTGTAGCTGGTGTCAGTGCTGGGAGTGACAAGCGGTTTGTTTTTGGAGTCCTTCTCGTGCACAAAACCGGGGCCGGCGGAGAGCGTGGGGTAGAGATTGGAGCGGGCTACGGCAACCTGGTCGCGGGCGGCGAGGTAGGTCTCGAGCGCCTGCTGCAGGCTGGGGTTGTAGGTGGCGATGCGCTCTTCGAGCTGGTTCAGTTGCGGGTCGTTGTAGACCTCCCACCATTTGCCTTTCAGCATTCCGTCGGAGGGCGATGCAGGCTGCCATCCGCCTCCGGTGGGGTTGGGAGGGGGAACGAGCACCGTGGAGGCGCCCGTCTCCTTGTAAGCCGGCGGCGCGGTGTAAGTGGGACGAGTGTAGTTGGGGCCTACGGGCTTGCAGGCGGTGAACAAAACGAGCGCGAGAAGTGGCGCGCGCGCCAGGAAGCGGCCGGCTAAAGCCGCACCTTTCTGGAGCATTTTTTCGGCACGGCTGAAGCCGTGCCCTTTCAAAGCCGCCAGCATCGCTACTTGCCCCCCGGCTCGCTTTGATTGCCGCTGTTTTGTTGCTCGTTGTTCACCACGGTGACCTTTTCGCCTTCGATCAGCGAGTCGGGCGGGTCCTGGATCACGCGGTCGCCGGCGTTCAGGCCGGAGACGATCTGCACCGTGGCGCCGTCATCCTCGCCGATGACAATAGGAATGATATGGGCCACGTTGCCGTTGACCACGGTGCCGATTTGCAGGCCTTCGCGGCGAAAGATGAGCGCCGCGACCGGTACGACAAACGTGGGCCCGACCGGCGGCGTCTTGAAGTGGACCTCGGCCAGCGCGCCGGGCAACAGCTCGCCCTTGCGGTTATCCACGTCGATCTCGACCAGCAGTGTGCGGCTCGCCGGATCGATGGCATCGGCGGTGCGCACCAGCGTTCCCTGAAATGTGCGGCTGGGATACTCGGCGAACGTCAGGTCGATCTTGTCGCCGCGCCTAACCGATTTGGAATAGATCTGCGGCACGTTGGTGTAGACACGCAGCACGTTGAGCGCCTGGAGGTGAAACAGCTCGCGCGTGGTGCCGGTATCGATCAACTGGCCGGTATCGACATTGCGCGCCGTGACCACTCCGTCGAAGGGTGCGTAGACCTTCTCGAAGGATTGAAGCTCCGTCAGCCGCTGCACGTTGGCCTGCGCGGACTTGACGGCTGCCGAGGTGGCCGCGGCCTGGTTGACGAAGGTATCGGTGTCCTGCTTGGAGACCGCGTCGGATGTGACCAGCCCGGTGTAGCGCTCGGCCTGTATGTGGGCAATGTTGGCGTTGGCTTCGGCGGTTTTCAGGTCGGCCTGGGCCTGGACGAGTTGCTGATCGAGCTCCGGCGTCGAGATTACGGCCAGCAGGTCGCCTGATTTCACTCTTGCGCCGATGTCGAAGTACCAGTGCGTGAGGTAACCCTGGGTGCGGGCATAGATGGGCGAATCGGTGTAGGCGGTTACATTGCCGGGCAGCACAAACTGGTCGACGGGCGCGGCCTGCTTGGGCGGAAGCGCGATGACCGTGGGGGCAGCCAGGAAGCTGGTGGTTTGGGCGAGCACCTTGTTGGCGCGGACGCGGCGCAGAATCCCCGCGCCTCCCAGCGCGACGAAGACGATCAGAACCACGACGACTGCGAGCACCGCGGAGTGCGCGCGAATCGGCTTCTGATCGGGCGCGCTTCCATGATCGTGCGCTGGGGGATCGTGAGCCGGCGGCGAAGCGGCGGATTGATTCGGGTTGGGTTGATCGGCCATGAAGAAAGCTACCCCGCTTCCTGATCGAATTCGTCGAATGGTGCTGTGTGGGCTGTGCCTTCGGCGGAGCGGCGGCGGCGCTCGAGCCAGCCGTGAACGACGGAGAAAAATGCAGGCACAAAAAACAGCGTGGCCACCGTGGCCACCAGCAGCCCGCCGATGACGGCGCGGCCCAGGGGCGCGTTCTGTTCGCCGCCATCGCCCAGGCCCAGCGCCATGGGCACCATGCCGATGATCATGGCCAGCGCCGTCATCAGCACCGGACGAAAGCGGACGAAGCCGGCGTTGAGCGCGGCTTTGCGGGCGTCGCCCACGAGGATTTCCAACTGCTCGCGGGCAAAGGTGATTACCAGGATGGAGTTGGCCGTGGCCACGCCCATGCACATGATGGCGCCGGTGAGCGCCGGAACGCTGAGGCGCGTGCCGGTGAGAAACAGAAACCAGACAATGCCGGCCAGCGCCGCGGGCAGCGCGGAGATGATGAGAAACGGATCGAGCCACGACTGGAAATTGACCACGATGAGCAGGTAGACGAGCAGGATGGAGAAGGCGAGCCCGCCGAGCAGGCCGCGGTACGATGAGCGCATGGTTTCGCTTTGCCCACGCAGCACGAAATGCGACCCGCGCGGCAGATCGCCTTTCTTCTGGTGCTCGTCGATGATCTGCTGCATCTTCTCAGTCACGGTGCCGAGGTCTGTTCCTTCCACGTTGGCGAAGATGTCGAGGACGGGCTGCACGTCGTAGTGGCTCACGGTGCCCATCTCTTCGCCGGGCTTGATGGCGGCGAGATTACCCAAAACCTGCATCGGAGCGGGCGCACCGGGAGCCGCTGTGGGCGCCGCGCCTGCCGCCGGTGCGGGGTCGGAGCCGGGCGCACCCGACGAGCC
>JBAUBR010000161.1:0-19323 GCA_049676965.1 Occallatibacter sp. | reverse complement strand
GTCGAGCAGCGGCCCCGACCCAAAGCGGTCGTAGTAGATTCCGCCGCCGCCGCGAACAATCAGCTTGGAATCCTGATCCAGCACCCACGCAAACGAGACGCGCGGCGAGAAGCCCAGCCGGCGAGTGGCGAGAAAGTTCTGCCAGTCGTAGCGCAGGCCGGGCGTGATGGAGAATCGCGAGTTGACCTTGTACTGATCCTGCACAAACGCGCCCATCTCCTGCTGGTGGTAGATGAAGTGCGTGTCGCCGCTGTTCAGCGAATAGCCCGACGGATGATTGGCCTCATAATTGGCCAGCGCCGTGGTCAGCACCGTCACGCCGTCCGCGGCCAGCGTGGGCCCGAAGGTATACGTTCCCAGCGCGTTGGTGTCGTCGTCGAAGGCGCGGCGGTTGAGGTGCGGCGCGTTGGCGCCGAATTTCAGGTAGTGCCGCCCGTGCTGCCAGCTCACCATGTCGTAAAGGCGGAAGTTGTATTCCGTCGCAAGGTCGTCGGTCTGCGCGGAGCCGCCGGTGAAGTAGCCGCTTACGCCGATCTGCGGAGCCTCGGCTGCATCGGTATTGCGGTTGAAGTCGCGTTCGCCCACCAGCGAAAGCTGATTCAGCATCTCCGCCGAAAGCGTCGAATCGACGTGCACCACCGTATCGTCTTCACGGTATTGATTGTTGTATCCGCCCGCGGCCAGCGTCTGCCCGCCCACGCCCTGGTTCTGCCCGGTCCAATCCTGGTAGCTGTACTGCGCGTAGGCCGAGGTAGTGTTGAACTGGTGCGCCGCGCGCACGCTGAACTCGGTATCGCGGTTGGGCGCGGGAACATTGGCATTGAAGGCGCCGCTGGGATCGGCCGGCGTAGGCACGACGGTCGCACTCACCACCGAGTCAAGGTCTTCCTCCGCGCGATCGAAGGTAGCCAGAAAACTGCTCTTCGATGCATGAGGAATCGGCCCGGTCACGTGCCCCTCGTAGATGCGCCGCTGCTCGAAGGGCTTCGAAGGTGCAAGCGCGTTCTGCGCATTCAACGCCGAGTCGCGGAAGAAGAAGTTGAACTGGCCGTGATAGCGGTCGGCGGCGGACTTGGAGATGATCTCCATCTGCCCGCGGCCCGGCCAGTAGTACTGCGCCGAATACGGGTCCTGGTTGATGCGAACTTCCTGCACGGCAGAAGCCGAAACGGTGACGCGATTGGCTTCGACTCCATCGACGAGCAGCCCCGTACCGCCCGTCGCGGTTACATTCTCGTCAAGAAACGCGCTCATAGCAGATTGATAATCGTTGTCGAAGATCGGCAACTGTTTCAGGTCCGTCGCGCTCAGCACCGACGAGTCGCGGTTCTCATCGGGCGCGGTCAGATCCTCATTCGTATCCGCATTCACATTCACATTGGTCGCCAGCGCGGCAATGGGCAATACGATGTGCAGCGGCGGAGCAAGTGCTGCGGCCGTCGATACGCCAACTCGCGAAGCCGCCGGCGGCACAATCGTCAGCGGCTCGCGCACAGTACTGAATCCCGGCTCCGAAACTACCAGCGTGTAGCTGCCGGCGTGGGGCGCAGTCACTTTGAAATTGCCTTCGCCGTCGGAGTGGTACGTCGATGTGACGGCGCCGCTGGGATCGACCAGATCCACTTCCGCTCCGGGAACGATTGCGCCCGTCGGATCGGCCACCACGCCCTGCACGGCGGGAGCCGCAGGCGGCGCGCCCGAGGACGAGTTGCAGGCCAAGGCAGTCAGAGAAGAAAACGTTAACAGAACCGCGGCTACCGCAAGAGAGCGCATCAAGCAAGTCTCCAAGGCAAAGCACAATGCCTGTCAGGCGAACGTGGATCGTACTCCAAAAGTGGCGCTACAAATGTCGAGGTGCATCCGCGGCCTAACGGATGCGAAGGGAGGGAAGTACTCTTTCGCACGAGAGTCCGTGTACGAGATGGACGCCGCAACCGCCGCCGGCGCTCGTCTTTCGCATCCATCGGAGTTCGTGTCGATTGATCCAGGCGGCTTGTTGTTCTGTTACCGCCTTAAATCGATTTTCTCAGGCGACAGCGCCTCTGTCCAGTCCAAAGGCGAGTCCACCAGAACGTCCGGCTGCATGGCGTCGAGCGTGTGCGGCGCGAGGCCAAAGGTGCAGCCGATCGACCACGCTCCGGCATTGCGCGCCGTCTGCACGTCCACTTCACTGTCGCCGATCATCACCGTCTCTTCCGGCGTTGCGCCGGCCTCCGCCATCACAAAGCGCATGCCTTCCGGATCGGGCTTCTTGGTAGCGAAACTGTTGCCGCCGTAGATGCTCACGAAATAAGGCGCCAGCTCCAGCGCCTCGCAGATGGCGCGCGCCGGCCGCACCGGCTTATTAGTTACCACCGCCATGGCGCGTTTGCGCCCGTCGGGCCCCGTGCCAACGGCCTGCAGTGCCTCCAGCACGCCGGCATAAGCGTAGGTGAAATCCAGCTTATGCTCGCGGTAATAATCAAGGAAGAATTCGTAGGCGTCGTTCAGGAACGCCTCATCGATCTCGGCGCCCACCTCCACGCCCAGCGCCCGCCGCACCAGCATCAACACGCCATCGCCGATAAAGCTCGCAATCTGCTTGTCGGGCAGCGGCTCGAGGCCGCAATGGAGCAGCATCGCGTTCACGCTGTTGCACAGGTCCTTCGCCGAATCGATCAAAGTCCCGTCCAGGTCGAAGACCAGCAGCTTAAGCGATTCGACCGGGATGGGGCGAAAAATACGCAGCATAGGTTTAGTTTAGGGGACTGCGGCGCTGCGAAGCGCAGCAGCCCCGGCCTTCGAATTATTCGCGGAAAAAAGTAGTGACGGTTTGAGCCATCGTAACGTCCGGATTGCAGACAGCACTTCTTAAAAGCTGCGTCCGGAGCCGCAGGGGCAAAGATCATCCCGGCCCAGTTTCTCAATGAGCACTTTATGGCCGTTCACGACCCGATGGCCGCGCTTGACGTGGGTTTCTGAGGGGAATCCTTTACGGCGCTTACTGCTGCGCTCGAAAGGGGAAGGATTCGTCGAGGTTGTCGATTCGCATGGCAGCTCTCCTTCGGTCGGATTTACTCGTAGCTTATCAGACTTCAGACGAATTCCTGATCGTCACCGAGCGGCGGCCCGCCTTTCTCTGCGCCACTTCTTGAAGTCGGCTGCAATCTCATCTTCGCTGACATCCGCAAGCGCGGCCGCCAGCCGGTCCGCGGCAGCTTTCAAGTGTGCATAATCGGCCGAGTTGACCGCCTTCTTCGGCGTGGGCACATAAACGCCGATGGTCTCGCCGCGCCGCGTGACGGCGACTGGCGTATCGGACTCAAGGTAGCGCGCAAACTGCTCGCGAAACTCACGCACTCCAACTTTGATCGCCGCCATAGTCTCCTCCATGCGTACACTCAAGTGTACGCAATCTGGCGCGGTCACGCAAGAGTCCAGGGACCGCTCTCAATGCAGAGCAGTCCCCCTCGTGTACCATGTCCCGCATGGGGAAACTGCTGATGTTGGGTATCGCGCTCTCTCTTGCGGCGCAGGCTTCGTCCCCCTCTGCGCAAGCCGCGGAAAAGCTCTCCGCTCCGTAACTCACCGCCCTGGCGAAGGCGCAAGGCCCGCAGCTTCAGGCCGCGGTCGAAGCCAGCTTCGACGCAGCCAAGCTCAAGGACGGCACCGCCTGGGCCGGGCACGGTCCCGACTTCTTCTTCGCCACCGCGGCGTCGAGCGCGCCCACGCTCATGATCGACAATGCCGCCGGCCCGCACATGGAACAGATCCCCGGCTCCAATCTCTGGGTTGCCGGCGCGCACATCGAGCCCGTGGGCACCCTGCACCAGTTCTACTATCTTGTCGGTGGAGCGAAGTTCGGCGGCGACCTGAACGTGCCCGCCTTCGGTTCGCTCTCCTATCTCCAGCCCGGCGTTCCCTCGGGCACGCTCTCCGAGAAGCTCATCCACACCAGCAAAATCTACGACGGCATGAAGAGCGAGTACTGGATCTACGTTCCCGCGCAGTACGATCCCCAAACCCCCGCGGCGCTCATGGTCTTTCAGGATGGCGGCGGATATATCGATCGCAACGGCAACAATCCCGCGCTGAACGTGATCGACAATCTCATCGCGCAGAAGAAGATTCCGGTGACGATCTGCGTCTTCATCAATCCCGGAGACATCGCCGATTCGCCCGGCACGCCGACCTACAACTTCGTCAAGGCCTACAGCGACAAATGGAGCCGCACGCTCAAGGACTCCATGCGCAGTACGCTCTACGACACGGTGAGCGACCGCTATGTCCGCTTCCTGCGCGACGAGGTGCTGGCCGAGGTGGGCGCAAAATACAACCTGCGCAAGGACGCGTACAGCCACGCGATCACCGGCCTGTCGTCGGGCGGCATCTGCAGCTTCAACGCCGCCTGGCAAATGCCCGACGAGTTCAGCCGCGTAATCAGTTGGATCGGCAGCTTCACCAGTATTCAGTGGAAGGAGAATCCCGCCAACCCCGACGGCGGCCAGGATTATCCCGACAAGATTTTGCGCGAGCCGCATCGCAACATCCGCGTATGGCTGCAGGATGGATCGAACGATATGGAGAATCCCCACTACGGCGAATGGCCCCTGGCCAACATCCGCATGGCCAATACGCTCAAAACCGGGCAGTACGATTTCCACTTCAGCTTCGGCAAAGGCACGCACAACTCGGCGCAGGGAGCGGCGGAGTTTCCCGAGTCCATGATCTGGCTGTGGCGCGACTACGATCCGGCAAAGACCGCGCAGGAGTTCACCGCGGACCCGGCGGAGAAAGACAAGCCGTACTTCCGCGTGGCAATCGTGAGCCGGTAAAAAGGGAAGGGTCGGCGCAGGGAAATCATCCCGTATATTGCAACCGGAGCGTGAGGGACGCGAAGGAGCTTGCCCCGGGCCGGAGCCGGCGAAGAAAGTCGTGCCAGGTTGCGATGAGGGATGGTATAAGGGTTGAAACCGGGAAGGAAAAAAGACAGGCGAGGCCCACCCATGGAGCCACCCCGGGCCTCGCCTGAGGAACAAACTTATAACGCGGCGTCACCGCTTCCGGTTAACGCCGACCGCGGAACCGGGCCAAAGCGCTGCCCGTCCGCCCCGAACCTTAGTGGATGCGAATGTCGCCCGAGCCGGTTTCGGCACGCACCGTAGGCCCGCCGCCATTCACCTTGCCGGTAATGTGGTGCTTGTCGAACGAACCCTGCACGGTCATCTCCTGGTCGGTGTGCACCGAACCCGAGCCCGTTGAGGCGTCCAGCGTAAATCCCGTGCTGCCCGGCCACAGCTCGATCGTGCCCGACCCGGTCTCAAGCTTCCAGTCGGCCGAGGGAGACCCGTTCACCTTGATATCGCCCGAACCCGTGCCGGCGCGCAGGCCGCCATGCAGGTCCTTCAGCTCGATCGTCCCGGAGCCGGTCTGGGCCTTCACGTCGCCCTCGCCGTTCTGCTCGGCGTAAATGTCGCCCGAGCCGGTGTTCACGGCGAAGCCGCCCTGCAATCCAGTGGCGTGAATGCTGCCCGAGCCGGTGGAAAGCTTGGCATTCTCGCCCACGCCGTCATCTTTTACGTCGCCCGAGCCCGACCCGGCGTCGAGAAACGCATCCGCCGGCGCTTCGATGTCATATTCGATGCTGACGTGATTCAGATTTTCGTGATGGCCGCCGATGCGAATGATGTTGCCGGTCTGCTCAATGGGAGGATTATTTGCGATCTCGCGCACACGTTCCTCGTAATCGCCCCAGTCCGACCGCACTCGGCCCACGATGTGCACCTGGCTGCTCGAGCCCTTGGTCAGGTGGATGTAGCCCGAGCCGGTGTTTACCGTCAGCTCGACCTTGCCGTTGACAGAGAGCGTGCGCTCGAATGTGGCCTCGCTGGCTAGCGCTGGAAGCGCCGCCATGGCCAATCCCGCCGCTGCGATGCAAAGAAGCTTCATAATGTTCCTCTTTTCAAAAGCAGTTCTCAGTTCACAGTACGCAGTTCACAGTTTGAAGTTCACAGTTCGCAGTTCGTGACCCACGGTTCTCGGCGATCCGTCGACCGCCCGGTTGTTTTCGCTCTTCGGCGCCGAATCTTGGCTGCCGAAACAGAAGCAATCTCCGACGCCGCGTCAAGGTGCATCCCGCTTGCCAAAGTCAAGAATTCGAAAAACCCATTTGTTTCTATCCAGTTGCCTCTGGAGTTTTCCACGGTGCGAAGGCTGCGGTGTCCACTTCCGAACACCGATGGCCAAAAGCGAACAGGACATCGTGGCCCGCGAACTGTGAACTGCAAACCGCAAACTGCCTACTGCTGCAGCACCACCGTCTCGCCTTCCTTCAGTCCGCTATCGACCTCCGTCTTCGACCCGTCGGACAAGCCCACGGTCACTTGAACCTTGCGCTGGCCATCCTTCTTGCTCTTGTCCGGAACGTCGACGCTGGCGTTCTTCTGCGTGTCATAGACGACGGCATTCTCCGGGACCGAGAGCACGTTCTTGTGCTCGTCGAGCAGGATCTCGGCGTTGGCCGTCATATTGGCCTTCAGTTCGCCGCCGGGATTGTCGATGGAAACGCGCACCTCGAACGTGGTTACGTTGTCCTTTTCCACGCCCATCGGGGCGATCTTGGTCACCTTGCCCTGAAACACGCGGTCGCGAAAGCTCTCCACCTTAATGCGCGCCGGCTGGCCAAGGTAGACGTGCGCAATGTCGGCCTCGTCCACCTTGCCCTGCACGTACACCTGGTTCACGTCGCCCTCGGTCATAACCAGCGTGGCCGTCGATCCCAGCACCAGGATCGAGCTGACCGCATCGCCCATCTCCACGTCGCGCGACAGGATCACGCCATCCATGGGCGCCACAATCGTGGTGTAGCTGAGCTGTTCTTCTAATTGCTTGAGGCTGGCCTGGCTCTGCAGCACCTGCGCCTTGGCCTGTTCCAGTTTGGCGGTGTCCACGCCGATCTGCGCCTTCGACGAATCCCGCTTGGTCAGCGCGGCCAGGTAATCGCGATTAGCGTCGTCCAGGGCCTGCCGGCTCACCACGCCTTCCTTTTGCATCTCCTGGTTGCGCTCCAGCGTAGCCTTGTACATGGCCAGGTCGGGCGCCGAGGCATTCACCTTGTCCTGCTCGATATTGGCCTGATAGGTCGACACGTTAGCCTGCGCGGCCGCAAGCTGGGCTTTCTGCGCCTCCACCTGGTCCAGAATCTCCTGCTGGTCGAGCTGCGCCAGCGGCTGGCCCTTGCGCACCACGTCGTTGATATCGACGAACAGCTTTTCCACAATCCCCGAGGCCTTCGATTTCACTTCCACCTTGGTGATTGGCTCAATGGTGCCCGTCGCCACGACGGAACGGATGACGTCGCCGCGCGTAACCTTGGCCAGCCGGTTGGGATCGATGGGGTCGCGCGTAGCCAGCTTGGCCAGCGCAGCCCCCGCCACCGCCACCAGCAGGACCACCCCCAGCGCCAGCCAGATCCAGAACCGCTTGCTCTTTTTCGATGAAGCCACGAACAGCCTCCCAAGGCAGGACGAGAGCACTCGCTCTCAGTTGGAGGAAAAAAACGGATGAAGTAGGACCCAACACTCAGACGGCCACAGCACGTCGCCGTCAACCGCTGCCTCCTATTACGCAGCAGTGCAAAGCTTGGTTCCACCGGGCATTCAACAGGACGTGCAGTCTCGTGCCCGGGCTCCGGCGTACATTTGGCAATCTTGTGCAGGCACGCGGGATTCCAGGCTTCTTCCGCTCCGATTCCGGATACCGTAAAATGCTATCCTCACAGCCAGATGCAGGGCCTTTCGCTGCTCAAATTTGTCGCCGTCGGGCTGCTCATCCTGGTCAACGCCTTCTTTGTGGCTGCCGAGTTTGCCCTGGTCTCCATCCGCGACACGCGCATCGAGCAGATGGTGGCTGCCGGCGTTCCCGGCGCCCGCGCGGTGCGCCGCCTGCAGCAGGATCTCGATGACTTTTTACCTGCCGTTCAACTGGGAGTCACGCTCTGCTCGCTGGCTCTGGGCTGGATCGGCGAACCGCTCGCCGCCGCGGTGGTGCAAAGCTGGCTGGGAAACCTGCCCGATGCCGTGGCGTTGTCTCATGTAGCGGCCGTCACCGCAGTGGCCGTGGGTTTTGCCTTCATCACCTATTTTCATGTGGTCGTAGGCGAGCTGGTGCCCAAGTCGCTGGCACTGCGCCGCGCCGAGGCGCTGGCCGTGGCCGTCGCCCCGCCCATGCTCCTCTTTATGGCGTTGGCCCGCCCCGCCGTTCGCCTGCTTAAAAGCTCGGCCGCCCTGCTGCTCAGCGGTTTCGATGTCCCCATGACCGACCGCGCCCAGGTCCACTCGCCCGAGGAACTCAAGCTCATCGCTACCGCCGCCCGCCGCATGGGCATTCTGCCCGAGTTTCAGGAGCGGCTCGTGCACTGCGCCCTGGAGCTCGACGACCTGCCCATCCGCGAGATCATGACCCCTCGCCAGCAGATTTTTTCACTGCCCTCGAACATGCTCATCGAAGAGGCCAGCGCCCAGGTCATCGACCGCATGCACTCGCGCGTGCCGGTCTACGACGAGACGCGCGGCCCCGAGCACATCGTAGGCGTGGTCTACTCCAAGGATCTCTCCAGGCTGATGTTCTTCCGCCGCAGCCCGCCGCGCACGCCAGTGAGTCAGGATCAGAGTGCTCCAGCCTCCGATCCCGGGACCCGGGAATCCGCATCCCGCCCGCGCGCTGCCACGCCGTTTGTAGAAATCCGGCTCCGCCAGATCATGCATGACATCCTTGTCGTGCCCGAAACCAAAACCGTCCTCGACCTCATCCGCGAATTCCAGCAGCGCCGCCGCCACATGGCCATCGTGGTCGATGAATACGGCTCGACCGTCGGCCTGGTCACCGCCGAGGACGCCATCGAGCAGTTGACCGGCGAGTTCGAAGACGAGTTCGACGACCCCGCGCGCCCGCTGCTCACCACCAGCTCCGGCGCGCTGCTGCTCGATGGCGGCGTGAACCTGCGCGACCTGGAGATGCAGACCCAGTGGCGCCTGCCCCGCGAAGGCGGCGTTGAAACCCTGGCCGGCTTCCTGCTCATGCGCCTCGGCCGCATCCCCAAGGGCGGAGAATCGGTGGAGTTCGACGGCCGCCGCCTCACCGTCGTCGAGATGGACGGCCGCCGCATCAGCAAGGTGCTCGTAGAGCCTGTAGAGCAAGGAGCCGCCAAATCGAATTGACGGCAAGTCTCGACGCCGCGGCCTTCGAGCGCGCCGCCGCAAACCTGCTGACTCGCTAAAATGCGAACTTGCTGGGTTTCTCCGAGCAAGACGAACTCATCTTGCTACGAGAAGAACACCCCTGCCACTCCTTCATCAATGAGGTGATCAGCGAGCGAATCGGCGCATCGCTCGGGCGTTCAGGACCAGGCCAAAAGTGGTACACTTGCGTACACAACGTGCGGGAAGGTGGCCATGGCAACTGTCAAAGTCGGAATTCGCGAGTTTCGCGACAAACTCTCCAGCTATCTGCTCCAATCCGAGTCCCCGGTGGCCATCACGCGGCACGGCGACACAATCGGCTTCTATATACCCGCTCGGCGCAAGCGCACTCAGGAGGAAAAGCAGGCGCTTCGTGAAGCCGCCGCGCGAGTGCAGACGATGATGGCGGAGCGAGGTATCACCGAGGACGAGATTGTCGAAGACTTTAAGAGATTTCGAGCCGAACGGCGCAAATCGGGAACGCAGCAATGAACGCGAAAAAGGCTCTCGTACTCGATGCAAACATATTGATCCGCGGCGTTTTTGGCACACGTGTTCTGGCCATAATCGAGTCCTATGAAGATGAAGTTACATTCTGCAGTCCTGACGTGTGTTTCGAGGATGCGAAGCGGTATATTCCAGGGATCGCCAACCTCCGCGGTGACGATATTGCAGGCAGCATGGATGTCCTCGACCGGATCGCAGGCATTGTAGAAACGATTGACCGCGGTGTTTACGAAGTCCATGAGAATCCCGCGCGAGCCCGTATTTCGATCCGCGATCCCAGCGATTGGCCGATCATGGCAGCTTCGCTCTTGCTGAACGCTCCCATCTGGACCGAGGATCGCGACTTCTTCGGCACGGGAATTGCCACGTGGACCACCGACCGCGTCGAAATCTACCTCCGCAATTCATAGCGAAATTGCCGGCGCGTCTCCCCCATGACCTCATGATTCGTGCTCACGCATTATGATGGACGTTGCGTTCGCGCAGTCATTTCCAGCTGCCGGTCACGAAGTCTGTTGACCGGACCGTTCCACGCACCAGCACAGGTGAATCCGGGGAAACAATGGCCGAGAGTCAATCGATGAAATTATGGGGATTTAGCCGCAGCGCTCTGTCGCGATGGTTCTTTCTGATTGTTGCCGGCATTTTTTTCGTCACGAATGCGTGGAGCGAGAATCCAGCCACATCCGAGCCGCTCCGCCTCATGCCGCTGCCTCGCTCAATACAACCGGGCGCCGGCCATCTGGTCCTCGACGAGCATTTCACCGCAGGCATCGCGGGCGATCACGACCCACGCCTCGACGCCGCTTTCGATCGCATGATGACGCGTCTCGACCGCCAGTGCGGCGGCATTCTCCGCTCGCAATCCGCAGCCGCGCCCGGCGCGTCGCCTGTGCTCACCATCCGCGCCGCTGGTCCCGGCGAAGCGGTGCAGAGCGTGGACGAAAACGAAAGCTACAAACTCACGGTGACTCCAACAAGCGCGGAGCTGAGCGCCGCAACCGATGTAGGCGCCATGCACGGCATGGAGACATTCCTGCAACTCATCAAGTTCGACGATGGCTCCTGCCAGGCGCCTGCGGTCACCATCGACGACGCCCCGCGCTTTCGCTGGCGCGGCTACATGCTCGATGTGAGCCGCCATTTCGAGCCGGTCGACGTCGTCGAGCGCACCCTCGACGGCATGGCAGTCGCCAAGCTCAACGTCTTTCACTGGCATTTGAGCGACGACCAGGGCTTTCGCGCCGAAAGCAAAAAGTTTCCCAAACTCACCGAAGCCGCATCGGGAGGCCAGTTCTACACCCAGGATCAGATGCGCGAAGTCGTGGCCTACGCGCGCGCCCGCGGCATCCGCGTAGTTCCCGAGTTCGACATGCCCGGCCACAGCACCAGCTGGATCCTCGCCTATCCCGAGTACGGATCGGGCGAACACTACGACAAGTTGCCCACCGTCTTCGGCATTCATCCCGCGGCGCTCGACCCCACCAACGAAAAGACCTACAAGTTCATCGATGAGTTCGTGAAAGAGATGGCCGACATCTTCCCCGATGCCTACTTCCACATCGGCGGGGATGAAAACCAGGGCAAAGACTGGATGGCGAATCCGAAGATCGTCGAATTCATGCACAAGCAGGATCTGAAGACAACCGCCGATCTGCAGGCATACTTCAATCGTCGCCTGCTGCCCATCCTGACGAAGAATGGAAAAAAGATGATGGGCTGGGATGAGATTCTCAACCCCGCGCTGCCCAAAGATATCGTGATCCAGAGCTGGCGCGGCGAGGAGTCGCTCTCGCAGGGCGCGGAGCAGGGCTACGTCGGCATTCTCTCCGCACCGTATTATCTCGACGCGCAAAAAACTTCAGCGGAGATGTTTTTGGCCGACCCCATCCCCGCCGACACCAAACTTACGCCCGAGCAGCAGCGGCTCATTCTCGGCGGGGAAGTGTGCATGTGGGGCGAGCAGATCGACGCCGAAACCGTGGACTCGCGCGTGTGGCCGCGCACCATGGCCATTGCCGAGCGCTTCTGGTCGCCGCAGTCCGATCGCGATGTGGACGACATGTATCGCCGCCTGCGCCTCGCATCGCTGGAACTCGAAGACGTGGGCCTCACGCACATCATCGGCCCGGAGAAGATGCGCCGCAATCTGTGGGGCTCCGCGCATCCTCAATCCCTCGACATTCTCGCATCCGTCACCGAGCCGGTCAGCTTCGGCGAGCGATATCATTGGCAACGCGCCGATGCGCTCACCTCGCTCGATCGCTTCGTCGACGCCGTGGTGCCCGACCCGCCTTCACGCCAGCAGTTCGCGCGGGAGATTGCCGCGCTCCTCGATCCGTCACATCCTGGGGACTCTCACGCGGCGGAGATGGAACTGCGGGAGCGCTTCCTTCAATGGCAAGAGGCTGCGCCGGCCATCGAAGCCAGGGCTCGCCGCTCACCGCGCCTCTCCGATATCGACGCTCGCACCCGCCAGCTTGCCGCGCTTGCTCAAATTGGTCTCGAATCTCTCGCCTACTTCGACGCACGCACCACCCCGCCCCCGGATTGGCAGAGCAGTCAGATGGCGATCCTCGCCGATGCAGGAAAACCGTCCGCGCTGGTGCGATTCACATTCCTGCCCTCGCTGCAGCAACTCGTGAGCGCGGCAGCCCAAACTCCCGTGCAGCGATGACGATCAGCCCATATCAGCTCATTTGACGCTGCTCTTTTCTCCTGACACTTATGGTTCTGCTGCCTCGGCTTCCGCCAGCCAGCCACGGCGCAGTCGCTCTAGCGGAATCGTCGACATGTAGGGCTTGATGTCCAGGATCGGCGTGCCGTCGAGCATGTCCAGTCCGCGAACATGCAGCGAGCAATTCTCGCGGTGCAGCAGCTCGACCACGGTGAGTCCAATCGGGTTTGGCCGGCGAGGAGACCGCGTAGCAAACACCCCGTGCGCCCGGTTGTCCGACGGCGGCCTTGCGACAAGTTCGAAATCCTTGGAGCGATCGAAGGTCCAAAGCACGAAGAGATGCGAGAAACCATCAATGTCGGTGAGCCCCTCTTCGAATTCCGGCAGGATGTTCAGTACTCCCTCCGCCTCGTGCCTGGCGCCAATGCCTTTGGGGATCTTTGCGGTATCTTGATAGGGGCTATGCACGAATCCGATGGGAACAGGCGTGAACATTGCGCGTTGCCTCCGGCTTCCATAGTACGACGCGCAGTCGCAGATGGCGCCGAACGTTATAGTGGATCACGGCACCGATTGGCCGCAACCGTTTGCACGCCGAGCGCGGCCAACATGAAGATTGCCGAATTAGGAGGAGGACACCCCTGCCGCGCCGCTATCAGATACGAAGCCTCCTCGTGATCTGGCTCTTCGTGCTGAGCGCAGTCGCATTCGTCGATCGAACCAATATCTCCATCGCCGGCCCGGCCATCCAGAACGAACTTGGCATCGACAATATCCGCCTCGGCTGGGTCTTCAGCGCATTTCTTGTCGGGTATGCCGCCTTTCAGGCCGCAGGAGGCTGGCTGGCCTACCGCTTTGGCCCGCGGCGGGCGCTTGCAGCAGGCGTGCTCTGGTGGGGCTTGTTCACTGCGTTGACCACCATCGCCAGTCCGCGCCTAACCCACGCGCTCCTGCTTCTCATTCTCATTCGCTTTTCACTCGGCGCCGGAGAAGCGGTGATCTATCCCGCATCAAACCAGTTCGTCGCACAGTGGATTCCCGTCGCCGAGCGCGGCCGCGCCAATGGCTGGATATTTGCCGGCGTGGGCGCAGGAGCGGGATTGAGCATTCCCGTGCTCGCCTGGATCATCGGCCGATCTGGCTGGCGCGCTTCATTCTGGTTCTGCGCAGTGCTCGGCGTGCTCGTGGGGTTCGCCTGGTACATCATGTCCCGCGATACGCCGGAACAGCATCCGCACATATCGGCTGATGAATTGAAGTTGATTCAGGCCACGCGATCGGTCGAGGGAAATCGCCACTCCGATCCGCCGCTCTCATGGCGCGCTGCGCTTTTGAACCGCAACGTCGCCGCGCTCACGCTGAGCTATTTCACCTTCGGATACGTTGCCTGGATCTTCTTCAGTTGGTTCTTCATTTATATGGCGCAGGCGCGCGGGCTCAACCTCAAATCGAACGCGCTCGTCTCCATGATCCCGTTCCTCGCCATGACCGTATGCTGCCTGTCGGGCGGCTTCATCAGCGACTGGCTCTCAAAGAAACTCGGCCTGCGCAGCGGGCGCTGCGGCATCGCGGTCTTCTCGCTTGCGCTCACCGCGATATTTCTTGTCATCGGTTCGCGCATCCGCGGACCCTATCTCGCCAGCTTCATCCTCGCCGGAGGAGCAGGCGCGTTGTATCTCTCTCAAAGCTCCTTCTGGGCGGTCAGCGCGGACATCTCCGGCGAGCGCTCCGGCGTCGTCTCCGGCGTGATGAACATGGGCTGCCAGATCGGCGGCGCTGTAACGGCATCGCTCACGCCGTGGATCGCCGGCCGCTTCGGATGGGACGCCGCTTTCCTGGCTGCTGCGATCCTTGCTGTTGGCGGCGGCGCGCTCTGGCTGATTGTGGATCCCGGCGGTCGCCGAGCCGGAAAGGCGACGTCCACGCCGGATTCTGCGCAATCACCCGATCGCGTTTCCTCGTCATGATGGCCAGATCGCCCTGGCTGCGCAGCTCCGCGCAGCCAGGGCGGTTGGGTTCCGGTTGGCAAGGAAAACTGCCTCAGAACAGCGGCTCCACGTCGGTGTTCGTCAGCTTGATGGGCAGCAGGAAGTTCTTCGTCGTGTCGGCCGCTACGCCGAAGGTTGCGTTGGTCGTCCCCGAAGCAGCGACGTACCGATATTCTCCAACCGCAATGCCGCTAGTTGATATCCCTTCGACCAACCCCTCGTAACCGTTCTGCGTAGTGTACTTGCCTCCGCCGCTGGTCGTTACCGCGGTCTCCGCAAGGGTTCCGATATCGGTCTGGTAGACGATGCCGCCGCCCACTCCGCCGCTGGTGTCGGTAATTCCTTCTACCCGCCAGGTCACGCCGCCGAAATCGGCAGAAAGCACACCGAGATCTGCGTAAGCTGAGCCGGCCAACGGCGTTGCCGTGTAGGGCCCTGCGGCCGGCCACGCCACACTCGACCAGCTGTACTTTGTGACGTTCGAAGAAGTGGTCGCCGTCTCGTCGTTGAGGAATAGAACGGCATCGGCGACGCCTCCCGAGGCGGGAACTCCGAGAAATGCACCCACACTGCCTGAATACGTCCCGATCGCCGTGGACGTGGACGACGTCGTGCCTACCGGAATGCTGGAGAGCGTTGTGCTCTGGGTGGCCCCGCTGCCGGAGGGAACAGCGAAGATGAGGACCGAGTCGTTACTGCCTACAAGGTCGATTGTCGGCGTCGTGTTCGGAGAATTGGCCACGACGTCGAACAGCTTCTGGGGAGTCCCGCCCCCCAGCGATACCTGGTAGATATCCGTAGTGACCGGAGGTCCCGGAGGCGAGCTCACGAAGTAAAGATTGTTGTCATCGGCGGTGTGTTCGTCGATTGTTCCGGTAAAGACCGAAGTGGTGTCTCCGGCGGAATCGATCAGATACAAGGTTGACCCGGAAGAGGTGGTCACGGTGTAAAAGATCGAGCCATCGCCGGTAAACTTGCTGGTGCCGCTGCCAACGCTTGAGGCGTCCGTGGCCTTGGTGAACAAAGTCTTCGGATTGGTAAAGCTGTCGTCGGCGTACAAATTGACGTTGCCGCTCGCGAAGTCAAACTCCACCAGGCCGGCCAGCGTGCCGTTGTTGTAGATTTCATCAAGGCTGGTGGTCGAGAGGTTCACGATCGTCGGCGCTGTGGTGGAGGAGTCGCCATAGTGCACCACTTCGAATGTGTCTCCCGTGCCACAGGCGTTTACCGGCCCGACATCCAGCACCAGGAAGGCCGTTGTCGCGTCGGAGATGTTGTTTGAGAAGCCATTTGCGCTGCAGATCTCCTGAGTCGATGGGACAGAGAGATTGCTGATCTGCGCGGCTACGGGCGCGCTCGACGCGTTCGTCAGATTGAGCCCATAGATGTGAGTGGTTCCGCCTGAATCCGCGGCAGCGTAGGCGAGCAGATACGGCTGATATTCGGCGATCGAATTCCCACTGAACGACAATTGAACGTCCAGGGCGAGCAACTGCACCGCCGCCGTGCTCACCCACTGCGGAGTAGGCGGGGTAGAATCCGCGATGTTGCCCGACGGGATAACAAACAGCCCGGTCTGGCCGCCTGTTGTTCCGCTAACAGGCGAGGCGCTAAAGGGAAGCCAGATGCCGCTGCCTCCGCCGCCGGTGGTGTTGGGCGAGCAAGTAACTGCAACATTAGTTACATTGGCCGACTTCACCGTGCCCGATGCGTTCGCAACTGTGCACGTTTCTCCCGTCGGTTGAGTCTTGACACTCACGTCGTAGCCGGCGCCGCTGGCGAGCTTTGTCGAAAAGGTGAACCCTCCGTCGACGGAAACCGTCGCCGGATTCGTATTGTTATCGACAAGCACGACTGAAGTGTTGGCGCTGAGGCCGGTCACCATGCCGCCGATTGAATACGTGGCCACAACCGTCGCATGGCATGCGACGGCAATGTCGGTCACATTCGCCGTTCCCACTTTGCCGGCTCCCTTGTTCACGACACAGGATTCGCCCGCCGGCTGCGCTGCAACAGTCACGTCGTAAGTGGCCTTGCTGGGCAGCTCTTTCGAAAATTTGAATGAACCGTTCGCCTTCACAGTGAGCGGATTTGCGTGGTTATCGAGCAGAGTGACCGATTCCTTGCTGCCCAAACCTGTAACTGCGCCCCCAATGGAATAGAGCTGCGCGCACGTGACTTTGACGGACTTGATGTCAGCCGCCTTCACTTTGCCCGTTCCGCCGGCGACTGTACAGACGGCGCTAACCGGCTGCACGCCCACCGTGACATCGTATGAATCACCGCCCGGCACCAGCGCCGTAAAGGTAAAATTGCCATTCCTGATGACTCGCAGCGGATTACCCTTGTTATCGAGAAGAGTTACAGATTCCTTGCCCACCAGGCCTGAAACCGCGCCGCCGATCGTGTAGGCCTTTGCGCAGTTCACTTCCACGTGTGTAATGTCAGTCAATTTTACTTTGCCGGTTCCGTTCTTGACCGTGCAGATTTGGCCTGCCGGCTGCACGCTGACCGTAACGCTGTATGCAGTCCCGCTAGCCAATGCGGTGCTGAACTTAAAGTTGCCGTCTTTACTCACTTTTGTTGGGTCGCCCCTGTTGAGCAGCAAAGTTACGGATTCCTTGCTGTCGAGTCCGGAGACGTTTCCGCCGATCGTGAATTTGGTGGCTGCGGCCGCACTTAGCCCGGTGCATGCCGCGACAAAGATGATGAAGCTGGATGTAAGGATTCCGATGGTCCTGGTAAGATCAATGCGCATTACGCACCTCCATGATCGTTGTGAGCGATCGCTATGGGCCATTCCACTGCGGGGAACGTTGGCTGGCCGACCCATTTGTTGATCCCGGCGCCTTGACGCGCGGTGAAGCCGATGTCGAAGAGCCTGTGATTCGCGGCGGAAAGGAGGAGTTTCCGTCGGATTCGCACTATCCTTGCCGGACAGTCGAAAACACGCGTGAATTGTCTCGTTGACGCGGAAAACAGTGTTTCACAATTACGGCGAGATGGAATACAAGAAATTGCGAAAATGCGTCATTTTTTGGCCGGATCAACGGCAGATCGGAGCGATTGGCGGATGACTTTCTTCCTATCGAAAGTTCTGTCTGTACAATGGCAAAATCCAGTTCATACTTGAAGGGACAGCGGTGGGGAGGTTGGCCTGCATGACTACGAATTGTTCGCGCAGAGATTTTCTTGGCGCCATGGGCATGGCGGCGGCCGGCGCGGCCACTGCGCGTCCTTCGATGGCCTCCGCCCTGAAAGCTCCGGCAGGCCGCGTGGCCATCGGTATCTGTCCGGAATACAACCGTCAGGTTTCTGAAACTCTTTCCAACCTGTTCGACCAGCTTGGCGGCCTCGACCGCCTGGTGCGGGGAAAGACGGTCGCCATCAAGCTCAACATGACCGGGACACCAAGCTCGAAGCTCGGTACGATGCCCAACCAGATGACCCATTGGGTCCACCCGCAGGTCATCGGCGCGCTGGTTTCGCTGCTCGGCAACGCGGGTGCCCAGCGCATCCGCCTGCTCGAGAGCGCACCCGCCGGCACCAAGCCGCTCGAGGAGTTCATGCTCTCCGCGGGATGGAATCCCAAGGAGTTTTCAAGCGCGGCGTCCCATGTCGAGTTCGAGAACACCAACTTCCTGGGCAGCGGCAAGACCTACGCGCGCTTCATGGTTCCCGGCGGCGGCCTCATGTACGCCGGCTACGACCTGAACCACTCCTACCGCGACACCGATGTCTTTGTCTCGCTGGCCAAGCTCAAGGAGCACCGCACCGCCGGCGTCACGCTCTCCATGAAGAACTGCTTCGGCATCACGCCGTGCACTATCTACAGCGACGACGTTCCCCAAGACGAGCCCAGCATCGTTCCCGTGGGCTACCGCGGTCCCATGCACTCCGGCTCACGTGTGCCCCCCAAGAGCGCGCCGCAGCCAGTGGCCGAATCGAAGGATCCCGGCTACCGCGTTCCGCGCATCACCGCCGACCTGGTAGCTTCAAGGCCCATTCACCTCGCGGTGATCGACGGAATCTACACCATGACCGGTGGCGAGTTGCCCGACCAGGGCCCACATGCTCTCCACCAGGCGATTCATCCCGGTCTTCTGATCGCCGGCCTCAACTGCGTCAACACTGACGCAGTGGCTGCGGCGGTAATGGGCTTCGATCCCATGGCCGATCGCAGGACTCCTCCGTTTGAAAAGTGCGACAGCACGCTGCGCCTCGCCGAGCAATCAGGTGTAGGCACGCGCGACCTCACGCGCATCGAGGTGGTGGGCACGCCGATCGCCAAGGTACGATACAGGTTCCCGACGCTCACGCAATTGACGACAACGTAGAGGTCAGTGAGTGTCTCGGCGATAAAGGACGAGTCGCAAAACACTCCTACTTCCCGCTAGACGGGAGCCATTGACCAGAAGGTAACTTCCGCCGACCACGCAGACAGAATGCGCAACACGTGCAATCAACCGGATTCGTCAGAACTTGAATATGAAGTGCATGACTAGGTAAAAGACGATCAGATACAGCGCCACAAGGCCAAATCTGCGCCATTCACGGTTCGACTTTGGCCACCATATCCAACATGCAAAGCCTGCCAGCAGCGCGTTCGGGGCAACAACGAGTATCTGCAACCAACGCGGCCATTCTGAGAACGGCGTGACCATTCAGTTGATTCTACTGCGGAAACGGCCATCAATTTGACATTGCGGTAGGTTGACTGGCAATCCGGAAGTAATTCTCAATTGACGCCGATAGGCCGAAGCCCTCATCGAGCGCCAGAGATCCTGGAACCGTCTTGCGCCGCGCCCGGCGTTACAATTGCCTCTTTGCTGGATTCCATTGCTCGTCAATACATCGAAGAGGCTCGCCATGCCCATCCTACGCCGCAATTTCCTGAAATCCGCCGCCGGCGCAGGCGCGCTCGCGCTCGTCC
>JBAUBR010000160.1:0-2303 GCA_049676965.1 Occallatibacter sp. | reverse complement strand
ACCCATCCCATTGTGCGGTTATCACCTTGATTACCCCACATGCTGCGTGTCAAGCTGGTCGAAAGCGGGCGAAAACGCCTTAACTTAGCGCTTATGGGGTTCGACGCCACCCTCGGGCCTACGGAGCTTTCCCATGAATTCGAGGACGGTCGAAAGTCGTTGAAGACCATCGATGAGTTCCCAACTCCCATCTTCCCTTTCGAATACAAAGATTGGCGGGAGAGGAATTCCAAGTAGCAAAGATTCAACCAGTTTGGATTTCTGCCCGATGTCCCATCGAAATAACCGTTGAAAGTCTGGATCGATCTTGATCTCAGCACTTTCGTACATGCTCACAATCTCGCCAATTGACATTTGGTAGGCGTCTGTCCTGACAAGACGTTGAGCTTTCGCGATTTCCTCACTCAGCATTGGCGCTTCCTCGTCTCCACTCCGAAGAAGATAGAATACATTGCCTAAAGCTCTTTGCGTAACGTAATGCCAGTGGGGGCTCTTAGCTCGGGCCCTTCGCCAAAAACCGCTCCATAAATTTCGTGTCGAAGTTACCGGCGCGGAAGTCTTCGTCCTGGAAGATGACCTGGTGGAGCGAGATCGAGGTGTCGATTCCCTGCACTACGAACTGACTTAGCGCGCGCTGCATTTTGGCGATGGCTTCGGCGCGGTCTACTCCGTGGACGATTAACTTTGCTATCAGCGAGTCATAGTAGGGCGGGACTACGCCTTCGGCGTATTGCGCCGTGTCGACGCGGACGCCGTTGCCGCCGGGGACGTTGAAGGCGGTGATTTTGCCCGCGGAGGGCGTGAACTTTTTGGGGTGCTCGGCGTTGACGCGGCACTCGATGGAGTGGCCGCGCATTTCGATCTCGTCGGGGAGAATGGCTTCGAGGCGCTCGCCGGAGGCGATGCGGAGCTGCGCCTTGACCATGTCGATGCCGGTGATGGCCTCGGTGACGGGGTGCTCGACCTGGATGCGCGTGTTCATCTCGATGAAGTAGAGCTTGCGGTCCTCGTCCATGAGGAACTCGACGGTGCCGGCGTTCTGGTAGCCGATGTCGGCGAGGCAGCGGCAGAGGGTGTTGCCGATCTCGTCGCGCATGCGCGGCGTGACCTGCAGCGAGGGCGCTTCTTCGATCAGCTTTTGATGGCGGCGCTGGATGGAGCACTCGCGCTCGAAGAGCGAGACCACTTTGCCGTGCTCGTCGGCCAGCATCTGGAACTCGATGTGGCGCGGCTGCTCGATGAATTTTTCCATGTAGAGCTCGCCGTTGCCGAAGGCGTTGGCGGCCTCAGTGCCGGCGGCGTGGAAGAGATTGGGCAGGTCCTCGGGCGAGCGCACGATGCGCATGCCGCGGCCGCCGCCGCCGGCCTTGGCTTTGAGGATGACGGGATAGCCGATCTGCTCGGCCCACTCCAGCGCTTCAGCCTCGGTGGCGACGATGCCGTCGGAGCCGGGGAGGATGGGCACATCCGCTTCTTTCATGGCCTGGCGGGCTTTTTCCTTTTCGCCCATGAGGCGCGTGACCTCGGGCGGAGGGCCGATGAACTTGATGTTGGAGGCGCGGCAGACTTCGGCGAAGTTGGCGTTCTCACTGAGCAGGCCGTAGCCGGGATGGATGGCTTCGACGTCGGCGATCTCGGCGGCGGAGATGACGGCGGGGACGTTGAGATAGCTTTCCGAGGGGCGCGGAGGGCCGATGCAGATGGCTTCGTCGGCGAACTTGACGTGGAGCGAGTTGCGGTCGGCCTCGCTGTAAACGGCGACGGTGCGGATGCCGAGTTCGTGGCACGCGTTGATGACGCGCAGTGCGATTTCGCCGCGATTGGCTACCAGGACTTTACGGAGCATTGAGGACCTTGTTAGCGGAGTTAGCAGTGTTAGCGGGGTTAGGGGAGTTGGCGATGTTAGCAAGTTAGCGATGCCAGCGAGTTAGCAAGTTAGCGGATCTGGTCTTTCTAGCTCCGCTAACACCGCTAACTACGCTGGCTCCGCTATCCGGTCCTGATGGAGAACAGCGGCTGGCCGAACTCTATGGGCTGGCCGTTGGTGACGAAGCATTTGACGATTTCGCCGGCGGCGTCGGACTCGATTTCGTTCATCAGCTTCATGGCTTCAACGATGCAGATCACCTGGCCCTTGTCCACGCGGTCGCCTACGTTGACAAAAGGCGGCGCGCCTGGCGAGGGCGACCCGTAATATGTGCCGACGATGGGCGATTTGACGATGTGCAGGCCGGCTTCGGCGTCGGGCGCCGGGGCTGGAGTTGCGGGCGGCTCGGCGCTGGAACTTGGCGCTGCAGGGTGGG
>JBAUBR010000159.1:0-7651 GCA_049676965.1 Occallatibacter sp. | reverse complement strand
TAATTGGTCAGCAGCCGCAGTCGTCGAGCCTGTGGGAAGTATGCAAATCCCGGTTTTTGGGGATTTGCATACTTTCCACAGGCTATGCGTCGTCGGCGTAGTCCTCGGGGCGCAGTCTTTCCACGCGCATGGTTTGCTGGTCCAGCCTGGCGATCGGGCACCAGGCCAGGTGGATGCGTTGATAGCGGTCGTCGATGGGCAACAGGCCGATGCGCTCGCCGGCCAGCACCTTGCTCAAAAAAACATCCTGGTCCTTCCAGAAGAACTGCCCGTGGGGGAACACGCGGCGCACCTTCATCGCCGTGCCGTACTCGGGCTCCGGCACGCGCGCCGGATAGGGGCGCGGCGAGCGGCGATAGACCGAGGCCGGGGTGCGCATCCCCAGTCCCTGGTGCGGGCGCACCGCGTTGTACTCCTGGCGGAAGCGGTCGAAGGCGCTCTGTTGCGCGCGCCGGTTGGCTTCCGGTGGCGAGGCCGTGGCTTCCTTCAGGGTGCGGTGCATGCGCTCGTGGCGGCCGTTCTGCTCCGGGTGACCGGCCTGGATGCGCTGCGCGCGGATGCCCAGCTTGATCCACCACACCGAAAGCCGCGACAGCCCGGCCGGCGCGCAGCTGGCGAACGGCGGACCGTTGTCGGTGCGCATGGACAAGGGCAACCCGTACTCGCGGAACGCGGCTTCGAAGATCGCCCGCACCCGCTCGGTGTCGGTCTTCTCCACCCCCTGGCAGCGCAGAAGATAGCGGCTCGAGGTGTCGGCGATGGTCAGCGGATCGATGCGCTCCCCATCGCCACTGCGCAGCCAGCCCTTGAAGTCGCCCGACCACTCGTCGTTGGGCTCCTCGGACGATGCGAACGGCTGCGTGTACGGCGCCACGCGCCGCCGCTTCGTCCGCCGATGCGTCAACCCTTCACGGTCCAGCATTGCTCCAATGGTGCTCGCCGCCGGAATGGCAACCTGGCGGTGACGATCCGCGAGAATCTTCTTCAGCGTGCGCGGACCCCACAACGGATGCCCCCGCCGCAACTCCAGCACCAGACCTTCGATCTGGGCCGGCGTCTGGTTGGGATGAACAAGCGGCGTCCGGCTGCGCTCCCCCAGCCCTTCCATGCCGCCCTCGACATACCGGCGCAACACCTCATAGCCGGTAGGCCGCGAGATCCCGTAGATCCGGCAAAGCTCGCTCATCGTCCAGTCTCCCGACACATAGTCGGACAAAAACTCCTCACGCTTCTCCAACACTCCGCTCACGTTCCAAGGCATCCATCTGTTCTAAATGCCTCCGCTCGCGGAACAACCTGTAAACCATCTCCCCGGTCTACTCGGTAAAGTATGTGACCGGGTTGTACCCTGTAACAGGGCATGACTGTAGTCGTGCCGCAAACGCAGGAGAATGAACGACGGGCTTTAGCCCCTGCGGCAGTTTTCCATGGATTCAGCGAGGAACCGGGCCTTTTTCCGCAGCCTGCTAGGGACTAGGGCGCGTTACGGCTTCTAGAGCACCTCATCCCAACACCATGACGACGGCGCCGGCGGTGATGAGCAGGCCGCCGGCGATGGCGCCTGCGGTGAGCTTTTCACCCAGCAGCAACCACGCAAACAACATGACCAGTGGCACGCTCAGCTTGTCCAGGGGCGCCACGCGCGAGGCCGGCCCAAGCTGCAGGGCGCGGAAGTAGCAGAGCCACGAGAGCCCCGTTGCCATGCCGGAGAGCGCGAGATAGAAGCACGTGCGCCGGTCGAGCGCGCGAATCTCGCTGTGCTTGCCCAGGCCGATCGCAATGCCCCACGTGAAGACCACCACCACGCTGGTGCGCAGCGCCGTTGCCAGGTTCGAATCCACATGCGCCACGCCGACCTTGGCCAGCAGCGCCGTGGCCGCGGCAAACACCGCGGAAAGAATCGCCCATCCAATCCAACTCATGTGGCAATGGTACGTTCGTGCCGGCGGCGGAGCAACGATAGACTCAACCTATGGAGAGTGGCCGCCCCAGCAAAACCGCGCTGCGCGTAGCCATCCGCAGGGCCACGCACCAGGTTCTCGACCAACCTCCGATCCTCGCCGATCCCATCGCCGTGCGGCTGCTCGGCGCGGCTTTCGCAATCGACCGCGAGCGCGAGATGCACCCGATCGCGCGCAGCTTTCGCGCCTTCATGGCCGCGCGCAGCCGCTTCGTCGAAGACCGGCTGGCTGAATCCGTCGCCGCCGGTTCCACGCAGTACGTCGTGCTCGGCGCCGGACTTGACACGTTCGCATGGCGCAATCCGTTTTCGTCGCTGCGCGTCTTTGAGGTCGATTTCCCGGCAACACAGCAGTGGAAGAAATCGTTGCTGGCCGCGGCGGGAATCGAGCCGCCGTCCAATCTGACCTTCGTTCCACTCGACTTCGAACACAAAGCGCTGGCCGACGGCCTGCTTGAAGCCGGCCTCGATCCGCGCGCCGCCGCATTCTTCGGCTGGCTGGGCGTGGTGCCTTACCTCACGCTCGATGCCTTCCGCTCCACGCTCGCCGCCATCGCCGCTCTTCCCGCCGGGACCGCCGTCGCCTTCGATTTCGCTCTCTCTCCGGAGACGCTCAGCCTCATGCGCCGCCGGTTCTTCGATGCGCTGGCCGCGCGGGTGGCGGCTGCGGGCGAGCCTTTCAAGCTGTTCTTCACGCCGGAGCAGTTGTCGGGCGAACTGCGCGCCGCCGGCTTTCGTCGCGTCGAGCAGATCGATTCAGAGAAGCTGAACGAGCTTTATTTTCGCGGCCGCGGCGACGGCCTCGAGCTTCCCTCGCCCGGACTGGGCATGATGGCGGTTGCCTGGGCTTAGGAGTTGTTGAGATGCACAAAGTGCGTCGCGCGCGGCGCGAAGATCGGGAGCAACTGGCTGCGATGCGGGTCCTGCTGTGGCCCGACGGCTCTTTCGACGAACATTTCGAAGAGCTGGAAGGTGCGTTGACGACGGGCATGAACGGGACTTTGCCGGTGGCCATCTTCGTCTCCGAGAGCGCAGACGGAACATTGTCCGGCTTCATTGAAGTCGGCTTGCGCTCCCACGCCGACGGGTGCGAATCATCCCGCCCGGTCGGATTTGTAGAAGGATGGTTTGTTCGCGAGGAACATCGCCATCGGGGGATCGGCAAGGAGCTGATGAGCGCGGCCGAGGAGTGGTCGCGCAATCAGCGCTGTCGCGAGATGGCCTCCGACGCGCTGATTGACAACCCCAAGTCGCACAGCGCGCATGAGGCGCTCGGATTCGAAGTTGTAGACCGCTGCGTGCACTTCCGCAAATCGCTCGAGCGCGAGTAACATCGGTTGCAGTGCGATCCTGGGTTCTCGCCGCGCCGCTACAATGTCCATAGAATGCTTCGCCGCTTGCTGATTCTTGCTCTCGCCGCGCCGCTTTCCGCGCTCCCAGGATGCGGCTACCACGCGCTGGGAGCAGCGACGCACCTACCCGCGGATATGCGCACCCTTGCTGTGCCCGAGTTTGCCACCCGCACCGAGTCCTACCATACTGAGACGGTGATGACCGACGCGGTCATCCGCGAGTTCGCCACGCGCACGCGTTTCCGCGTCATTCCCGAAGACCATGGCGACGCGGATGCAGTGCTGCACGGCACCATTCTTTCGCAAACCGCGGCGCCGCTTACCTACAACTCATCGACCCAGCAGTCGTCGAGCTACCTCATCACGGTGGTGGTTTCGGTCACGCTCTCCGGCCGCGATGGCAAGATCCTCTACCAGAACAAGAACTACGTCTACCGCCAGCAATACCAGTCCACTGCCGATCTGCCTGTCTTTTTCGAGGAGAATCCCGCCGCCGTCGCACGGCTCTCGCGCGAGTTCGCCCGTGCGCTCGTGGCCGACGTGCTGGAAGGGCTGTAGTGGGTCTCGACGCACGTGATTCGGAGCGAATGAACTCTCCGCGATTTCCCGTGCCCCATCCTTTCCGCGTCCGCCGCGGCGGACGGAAAGGGTGGGACTCCACCTGAATTCGATGCACAAGACGGCAATTCCCCGGATGGTCCGCTACCAATCCGAGCTGAATACCAGGTTGTAGGCATTCACCGTGCCGATGCCGGTCGCAAAATCCCATCCTGTCCCGGTCTTGTAAGCCGGCTCGTAACTCGTATTCGAGGTTGAAAGAACGCCGTTCTTCGCCCCATCGAGATAGCAGCTGTGCACCACCGAGCCGCCGGCTCCGCGGCAAACCATGTCCATATCGCCCAGGGTTACGTCGTAAAACACGCAGCTCGCGCCCACTTGTTTGCCCTTCGATGAATTGCACGTGGCGCTGCCCTTTGCCCCATACTCCGATCTCGCAATCTCATAGTAGACCGGGTTGGGATTGCCGTGCCGCGCGCCGGTTTTCTGGTTCACCAGAGCCTGAATGCCGGCCATGATGGGCGATGAAAAACTGGTGCCGCCGCCGCCCGCCCAATTAGAGGGCGCGCCCTTGCAGGGCGCCCCGCCATTGCCCGGATCGGTGAAGCAAATCACGTAGTAGTGGCCCCAAAAGCCGTTGGCCGCGAACAGCGAGACGTCGGGAATATCGCGCACGCCGTCGGCGGGAACGCCCACCAGCGACTGCCAGGATGGTTTCGCCCAGCCTTTGCACGTGCCGCTGACAACGTCGGTGATCGAGGGCGTTCCCGTGGCGCAACTGCTCGGGCCGCCCGATCCGCCGATCACATTGAG
Source organism: Occallatibacter sp. (assembly GCA_049676965.1). Classification (GTDB taxonomy): domain Bacteria; phylum Acidobacteriota; class Terriglobia; order Terriglobales; family Acidobacteriaceae; genus Telmatobacter. Next base: position 2,968 of record JBAUBR010000159.1, on the reverse strand, counting down.
AAAACTGTTTTCTCCCGCTTGAGAGTTGCAGAAGCCGGATTTTCCATAAGTAATCGACGAGCCGGATGCATTCTTGGCGAACAGCACGCTGGCGCAGGAGTCGTTCCAGGGAATCTCCGGAATGTAACTCTTCGCGGACCCATAAGCCGCAGTGTTTGTCGAATCCCAGTAAGTCGAGTCATCGTTCAAGTAAGTGTCGGCGAAGTCGGTTCCGCCCACCGCCACGTTGTACTGTGTGGAAGCGAATCCGCTCACTGAGATTCCATGCGTGGCATAGGCTACGTTATCTCCCGCGTCGCAACTGGCCGCGCCTTCGTCTCCCGCCGAAACGAACACCGAAACGCCTTCATTCACCGCCTGCTGGAAAAGCCTGCGAAATGCCTGGTTGCCGGCGGCGGTGTTGTCCGGCTCGCAATCGCCGTAGCTCATGCTGATCAGCGCGGGCGGAGTCTTGCTTTCGTTCAAAATATTCTGGAGCGCAATCTGCCCGCCGAACGTGGTGTTGGTGTTGTTGCACGAGGCAAGCTCGATGGTGGCGCCCGGGGCCGCGGCCGACGCGTACTCCGCGTCCAGAATCGCCTCCATATCGTCGCCGTCGGGGTTCACGCCGGGGTTCGCGCAGTTGTTCGCGCCTGACTTGGGCGCGGGGTGGACTTGCTTGAAGCTGCCCGCCGTGTAGCCCGAGAGGCCGAAGGCCTTGCGAAAATTAGTCCAGTCGGCGGTGGAGTAAACGTTGGTGTCTTCAATCACGACGATGGTTTGACCCTTGCCCCTCAAGCCTTTTTTGAACAACGGATTCAGGTTGTAGATGGTGGCCAGGTCCGCCGGAGTGACTGCCCAGGTTTCGTTATTGCCGCTGCCGTAGGTATATTGCGCCCGAGGCTTGTACATGGGGTGGGGGCGGAAATCGTGCATCGACACGATCCCCGTAATTGCAGGTGCCAGCGCGGCAGGAATCCGCGGGTCGCGATCGTTGGCGATGTGGCGCACGCCCTTCACGTCGTAGTAATGGATTTCGGTGAGGAAGGCTTCGCGCACTTCCGCCGCCGAGCCGCTGAAGTCGATCGTCAGCCGGTTTGGGTAGACCGTGTTGACCTGAAAGCCGTGCAGTTCAAGCCAGCCGGTGACCGCATCGATGTCGTCCTGGGCAACGCCGAAGCGGGCGCCGAACTCGTCGGGAGTGAGCCAGTGGTGGTAGTTGGGCGAGCTCCTGTCGGCGAGGCTTTCCGTGTAAGCGTCGAGCTGCTGCTGCAGCTCCTCCGGCCGGCGCAGGAGCAACTGCATGTGCTCGAGGGTGAGCGAATCCTCGACCGGGCCAAGATCGTTTTCGGCGTTGGCCTCGGGCCGCGTGTTGCCGCTCAATACGACGCGATGCGTCTCGTCGATGGGGCCACGGACCCGAGCCTGCGCGCCTGCGCACGCCGATGCCGCGCAGGCCAATCCCGCGAAGATGAGTGCGGAAGCCGCGAGCCGGCCCCGAAAGAGGAAGCGATTCGACATTGTCTTAATTCCTTTGCCATGGAATGGTGCAGACCGGCGTTGCGCCGTATCGTCGTTCAGGGAAAGGCGCGTTCTATTCCTGCAAATCGTCTCGGCGACAGGCTGGGGTAGCGGATTATAAGGGACCACGCCTGTATCGAAGAAACCTCAGAATAATCCGATGTTTTGAAGGGTACGGGCTTCAGCCCGTACATAAACCCAGCAAAACGGGCGGGGCTTTAGCCCCTGAGGGAATGCTGGGTCCGAAACGACGGTATATTCAGAAATCCCCTGGTGACGAGACGAGTCTACAGGAAACGAAGAGCATTTGACGAGGGGAGTTGAAAATCCTGGGTACTGTCGCGGATCGCGCTGGCCGCGGCGCGCCGCTCAAGGGTATGCTGGATGCGGATGACGCCGATAATCATGGGCCGGGGACAGTTGTGGTGAGCGCCGCGCGTTCGGGCTCCGGTTTTTCCGCGCTCACTCGCTTTGAGACCGAGATCGAGCACGCCGCGTCGGGAAAAGGCCCGCTCAAACCCGGCTACGTGCTCGCCGGCGACGAGCTTTTTCTTCTCGATCGTTGTCGCGCCGCCATCCTGAAGGCCTTTGTCCCGTCGGATCTGAAGGATTTTTGCCTCTCCGATCTGGACCTCGCCGACGCATCCATCTTTGAAGTCCTCGACCGCGCGCAAACGCCCTCGCTGATGGCGCCATTCCAGGTGATCTTCGTCCGCAATGTGCGCCAGCTCTACACCCGCGGCGCAAAAAAGGACGAATTCGCCGCACTCGATCGCTACTTCCGCTCGCCCAACCCCCAGGCGCTCGTCGTCTTTGTCGCCGACTTTCTGCGCATCCCCTCCGACGCGCGGCGCATGGAGATGGACGACAAGAATCGCTTCGAACGCATCTCTGAGACGCTCGGCGAGCACTGCGGCATCGTCGAGCTGGCGCGCGTGAACGAGGAAGACGCCATGCGCTGGGCTGTGGCCACCGCGCAGGAGGCCGGCACGCGCTTGGACCCCGACGCCGCGCGCGAACTCGTCGACGCGCTCGGCGCCGACATGATGCTCATCTCGTCGGAGCTCGAAAAACTGCTGCTTTACACGCTGGGCCGTACCGGGGCCCCCGCGGACAGTTCTTCGTCCGTGGGGTGGAGTGGTCGCATTTCTCTGGGCGACGTGGAAACCATGGTGCTCGCCGCCAAGCAGCGCTCACTCTACGAGCTCACCGATGCCATCAGCGCCCGCGATCGCGTGCGCGCGCTGGCGCTGCTGCATGGGCTGCTCAACAGCTCCGACGCCGGCGAGGACGCGGCCATCGGCCATCTCTACATGCTGGCGCGCACCTTCCGCCAGATGCTTGTCATCCTCGAGAAAAACGTGCGCGATTCGCGCGCCATCTGGCAGGCTCTATGGCAGGGCTTCCGCATGCCGCCCTTCGCCGCCGACGATCTCATTCGCCAGGCGCGCCGCTACAAGAGCCGCCG
>JBAUBR010000158.1:0-2969 GCA_049676965.1 Occallatibacter sp. | reverse complement strand
TCCGCCTGATCAATAATCCCGAATGTCCCGCGATTTTCAGTAGGCAATCCCAAATTCGTCCTGTACTCTTCTCCACAACTTGTGCGGGGCCGCATGGCTCCCCGCGTACTCGGCCAGACGCACAATTGACACGCACGCGCTCGATCCCTTCCCATTTTTCGATCGCGATTTCTCCAGATTCTGAGGTAAGAATGGCAATCTCTCTGCGCCCTGCCCGTCCTGTCCTTCGCGCCCTGCTCGCCCTCGCCCTTGCGCTGCCCATCGGCGCCGTGCTCCGCGCCCAGACCGCGAACTTCCTCTTTGCGCAAACCACCATCGCCAGCGGCTTCGGCGTGGACTACACCTTTGCCATCGATCACTCCGGAAATCTCTATGTCGCCGATCAGGTCAATGACACGCTGGTGAAGATCAACCCCGCCACGGGCGCGCAGACCACGGTGATCTCCGGTCAGAATATCGGCGCCTTCGCCCTCGACCGCTCCGGCAACATCTACGCCTACCAGCTCCTCGACGGTCACGCGGCCCTCGTAGTCTTCTCTCCCGATGGCGGCGGTCCCTTTCCGGTCGTCACTTCCGGCATCAAGGGCATCAGTTCCATCGCCATCGATACCGACGGCGCAATCTATATCGCCGACGGTCCCGGCAACGCCATCTATCGCGTCGATCCCGCCAGCTACGGCGTCACAGTCGCCGTCTCCGGGTTGAACACACCCCAGTCCATCGCCTTCGACACATACGGCGACCTCTACATCTCACAGGAGCCGGCCGCTACCGGCGATCCGTGGCTCTATGAGTTGAACTCCGCTGCACAGCTCTTACCCATTACTATCAATCTTGAAAGCGTCGGCGATCCGATTACCGCCGACCCATACGGAAACATCTACGTCTCGGATTATCAAGGCAACGTGCTCCAGATCCCCGCGGGAACCACCACCCCGAAAGGTTTCGCATCCGGCTTCAACCAGCTTTCCGGCCTTGCTGTCGACGCTTCGGGAGACCTCTTCTTCGGTCAGAACTCAAACTCCGCCGTCTCCATCGCCGAAGCCCAGCTCAGCGCCGTGCGCCTGCCCGCTACTCCCGTCTGTCCGCATGGCGCATCGAACTGTGGCCGCACCGTGACGCTCAACTTCGGCGTCACTGACCTCGCCGCTATCGGCGTCGCCGGCCCTTACGCGTCGGGCGCCACCCACGCCGACTTCATTCTCGACACAAAGGGCACCACCTGCGGCGTCGCCACCAGCGGAACCACCTGCTCCGCAACGCTGACCTTTGCGCCCACCGCTCCCGGCCCGCGCCTCGGCTCCTTCGAGTTGACAGGATCGGGCGACAGCACCATCGCCAAAATCAGTTTTTCCGGAGTGGGTACAGGACCACTAGCCGCCTTCAACGTCCCCAGCCAGCTCAGGACCGTCGCCGCCAAGCTCAACCAGCCCAGTTCCGTCGCCGTCGATGGCGGCGGCAACGTCTTCATCGCCGACACCGGCAACCAGCGCCTCGTCGAAGTCACTCCATCCGGCACGCAGCATGTCACCACTCTCGGCGGCCTCGCCAATCCGTCCGCCGTAACCGTCGATGGCGCCGGCAACATCCTCGTCGCGAACGCCCTGACCGGCCTCATCGCCCAATATGAGGCCGGCTCGCTGACGCCAACCACCGTGCAGAGCGGCCTGACCGATCCCGAAGGCCTCGCCATCGACTCCTCCGGCGACATCTACATCTCGCAGTCCAGCTCCGGTAACGTCGTCCGCCTGCAGTCCAGCGGCCTCACGCCTATCTCCATCCTGCGCGGCCTCAATAAGCCCTCCGCAATCGCCTTCGACTCCTCTGGCAATCTCTATGCCGCCGAGAGCGGCGGCAATCTCGTTTTCGAGAACATCACCGCCGCCTTTCAGGAGGCCACTTTCGGAGAAGGTCTCGACAATCCCACCGGTATCGCCATCGACGCCGCCGGCAACATCTACGTCTCCGACACCGGGAACGACCGCATCGTCGAGTTCTCTCCCGGCGGCGTTTCCCAGCGCACCATCCTCTCCGGTCTCAAACAGCCCATGGGCATCGCGCTCGACAAACTCGGCAATCTCTATATCGCCGACACCGGCAATGACCGCGTCGTCGAGCTCGTGCGTTCCTCTGCGCCCACGTTGACCTTCCCCGCAACCCAGATCGGCAAAACCGCCTCCGGCAGCCCGCAGACCCTCAACGTCATCAACATCGGCAACCAGCCGCTCGAGTTCTCGAGCGTCAACTACCCCGCTGACTTTCCCGCCGACTTTGACGCCAATGGCGTCCTCGATCTCTGCTCTGGCGGCGTCACCATCGCTCCCGGCGCCAGCTGTGACCTCGCGGTCAACTTCGCGCCGCGGCTCGCCGGCGCGCTCAGCGAATCCATCACGCTCGCCGACAGCTCGCTCAACGGCACACCCACCATGCAAGCCGTTTCCCTTCATGGCTCGGCGCTGAAGACGCAGACCATCGCCTTCCTGCCGCCGGCAAAACTCACCTTCGGCTCCGCGCCCATCAATCTTGCAACCGTGTCTTCGGCAACCTCAGGCCTCGCAATTGCCTTCAAGGTCGTCAGCGGCCCGGCCACGCTCAGAGGCTCAGTTCTTACCCCCACCGGCGCAGGCTCTGTCGTTATCCGGGCAAGTCAGCCCGGCAACTCGCTTTACGAGCCCGCTTCACCCGTCAAGAAAACTATCGCCGTTAGCAAGGAAGTCTCCGTCATCACTTGGCGAGCACCTGCCTCAATCGTCGCCGGCACTAAGCTAAGCTCCGCTCAGCTCAACGCCAAAGCGAATGTCCGCGGCAAGTTTGTGTACTCACCGCCGGCCGGCACCCCGCTTGCTGCGGGTAAACACACACTGTCCGTCACATTCAACCCAACCAACACCCGGAACTACCTGCGAGCGAAGGCCTCGGTCACCATCACCGTCATCACTAAAGCCGCCGCCTCGCGCCCATCCCCGCCT
>JBAUBR010000157.1:0-20653 GCA_049676965.1 Occallatibacter sp. | reverse complement strand
GCTGAGGCGCCGGCTGCACGGGCTGCGCCGCCTGCTCGACTGCATGCGGCCCGCGCAGGGCCTTCAACGCATTGCGAAACTCCTCCGCGCTTTGGAAGCGGCCTTCCGGCGCCTTCACCATGGCGCGCAGCACGATGTTGTTCAGCTCCGCGGGCAGCGCGGGGTTGACCTGAACCGGCGGCGTAGGCGCCTCGTTGAGCTGCGCGTTGAGCACGCTATACGATGTTTCGGCCTGGAAAGGCTTGCGGCCGGTGAGCATTTCATAAAGCGTGACGCCGAACGAATAGATATCGGAGCGCGCATCGACCGTGCCGCCGCGCACCTGCTCCGGCGACATGTAGTAGACCGAGCCCATGGTCGTGCCCGGCCGCGTCAACTGCATATCGTTGGCCGACTTGGCGATGCCGAAGTCCATCAGCTTCACGATGCCGTGCGAGGTGATCATGATATTTGCCGGCTTGATGTCGCGGTGCGTTACGCTACGGCCGTGCGCATAGCTCAACGCGGCAAGGACCTGCGTCGAGTAGTCCAGCACCTGGTCAACAGAAAGCCTGGTCTCGGTACCCAGCTTTTCCAGCGATGTGCCTTCCACGTACTCCATGACCATCACGAACTGGTTCTGGAACTGGAACGCGGTGCGTAGCTGCGCGATGTTGGGATGTTCAAGGCCGGCGAGGGTGCGGATTTCCGCCATAAAGCGGGCAGCGAGATCTCTTTCCGACGCGAAATCGGGAAGCAGGATCTTCATCGCTTCTTCGCGATTGGAGATAATGTTGCGGACTTTGTAGACGCGGCCCATGCCGCCTGCGCCGAGAAGCGACAGAACTTCGTAGTCGCCGACGCGATTGCCAATCTCTAATGACATAGAGTGCCTCTTTTCATTTAGTTTTCCGGGAAGTAAAGCGAGCGGTACGACTGAACGCCAAGAGTGTAATTCATTCGAGCAGCGGCAGCCTACCAAAAAACGCTATGAGTAGGTCCTGAATTCATTGAAATGACAGCTTCCGGGGTAAAGCCCGGGGCGATTCTGCGAACTTAATGTCCGGGCTGAAGAGGCTGCGGAAAAAGGGGCGAAGCTGAGACGAATTGCTGCGGGCGATATTGCACAGTGGCTGAAGCCCGCGTTGATTTTGCGGTACCTGTGACACGACTGAAGTCGTGCCCTGACGCATGATTTCGGTAGAAAGCGGTCTTTCCGCAGCCCGTGTGACTCACGATTTCGGTCCAAAGCGGCTTTCCGCAGCCCGTGAAGCCCGGACCTCAATCCGGCTAACGACGGCTCCCTTTTGTAAACGGCGGCTCCCGTATGTAGACGACGGCTCCCTTATGTTGGTGCGCCGTGGCGGCCGCGCGTGTCAGAACTTGTAAGAAATGCCCAGGAGCGGGGTCGGGCGGGCGTGGAGGCCGTTGTTGTTGAGCTGGATAAGAACGTTGCCGGAGATCACCAGCTTGCCGGCAGGGCTCCATTTCAAGCCCAGGCTGAGGTTGCTGATCGAATAGCTGGAGTTCTGGCTGACGCTGGAGGGCAGCGAGAACTGGCCGGTGGTCGTGGAGAGCGTCGTGGTCGAGGTGACCAGCCGGGGAGTATTCAGATACTGGCTTCCCAGCACGTCGCCGGCGAACGTGAGGCGCTTGCGCATGGCCCAGTCCGCACCGACGTCGTACTGGACGCCGCCGGGGAGGTTCTGATTTCCGCCGGCGGTGTTGGTGGGGTTGTTCAGCTCCGAAGAGGTGTTCCATTGGTAGCCGATCTTGGCGTGGGGCGAGATCTTCCAGAGATAGGAATAGACCAGGTAGGGATTGAATCCCCATGCTCCGGAGCCGAGGAAGTTCAGGTCGTCTCCGGTGGGGGTGCGGACATTGATGCCTCCGGCGAAGGTCGAGTATTCGCCGCTGGAAAGCACCGATTTCACATTGAAAACGATGTCACCGACACCGCTCTTGGTTCCCGAGGAATACTGGCTGGGCAGCTTATAAGAGAATAGTTCGACATTATTGCCGGTGACGACGTAATTGGTGGAAGGGCTGACGGCGTCGCCGAACGACACGTGCTCCCAGGGGACAATGACGGACGCATCGATTCTTTTGCTCAGGCCCACCGTGGCCACGCCGATGTACTGGTTGATCCTGAAATTGAGATTGGCGCTCTCGGTTGTGTAGGTGTTGCTTTGCACCTGGCCGGTGCTGGGGTTGTAGGCGGTGCGGAAGTAGCTGAAGGGCAGAGCGCCCAGCGTGGTGCCGTCGATCGAAGTGAAGACGAACTGGCTGGCGGTGAATCCGACAAACACCCTGCCTTTGCCGATGGTCTGGGCGCGGTCGACGAGGATGGGGCCGAGATTGTTGAAGGTCTCGGGAACGCCGCCCTTCAATATCACCACGGTGCCGGCCGAAGCGCTGGCCAGGGGTAACTGGCTGGCCTGGCTGGCGATGGCGATATTGAGGCTTTCCGCCACTTGCGTGGCCTGGGTAAATGCGGTGCTATTTCCACTTGGCCCCGTGGGCGTTCCGAGAGCGCGGTCGTTGCTTAATACGCCGGTGGAAAACGGGAACAGGCAGACGAGCTTCTGGGAGACGGAGCTGTTGGCGCAGTTGATCTGTCCCATGGCGCCGGAGCTCGAAAGCGCGGCCAGCAGCAGCAGTTGCAGAGTGCGTTTCATCGGTTTCCCTCGACAAAGAACTGAAAATCAGAGGCGTTCCGGAACTCAACGAGATCCGGGACGCCTGGCGGTACGATTACAGCTCGACATCCACCTGGAGCACGGTTGAATAGGTGTTATGGTCGCTCCCCTGGCCCTGGATGAGGAGGAAGTATTCGCCCGGCGGCGTGGTTCCTCCGGTTGACGGTGTGGTGGTGTGCACGGTGCCTCCGCAGCCCATGGGCACAAAAGCCGCAGCGCTGACGGCGAGAATGGCGAAGAGCCGGAAGATGGCGGCAGCGGTCCCGCGGCGGCGCCGGAAGCCGATCAGCGTGAAGATCGGGATCCCGAACAGTCCAGCAATCAGGAGACTGGTATGTTTCGCCAGTCCCGCGGTGGTGGGGGTGTTGTTGGTCGAGACTGTGACTGACGCGGTGACGTTTTGCGCGGAGGCTGCGGTTGCGACGCCCAAAGAACTCGGGGTGATGCTGCAACTGATGCCCAGCCTTCCCGGAGCTTCGGTGGTGGAAGTAATCCCCGTTCCGGCTATGTACAGGCAGGCCATGCTGGAGAGCGTCACCTTCGGCGGCAATATGAAGCTCACGGTGGCGGAGTTGCCGGTGGTGGCGCCCGATTGGAAACTGAGGGGGCTCGAGAGGAAGCGGACCTCGACGGGGAATTCCGCGGAATGGACAAGTCCGGTGGTGGGATCGGTTCCGGTCACGGTGACCGCATAGGAGCCCGGATCGGCGCCGGTGGCATCGATGAGAACGCCCAACGATTGCTGCGTGCCGCTGGAGACCACTGGAAGGGTGGAGCCGGCGGAGGTTGTTCCCAGTATGTAGAGCTTGCAGGCGGGCGTCTTCCCGGTTTGGCCAGCCAAGTCGCTCACCGTGCAAAGGAGGTTAAGCGGTTTGTCGGCTGTGGTGGAAAAGCCGGCGTTCGCAATGGGCGCCGGAGCCACGCTGATGGTTTGCGAGGTGAATTGATCAGAGGTGGTTGTGTAGCCCTGGCTGACAGCGACCGGAGGGGCGCTGGAAATGACAAGCGAGTAATCCTGTACGTCCTGAACGACCGTGTTACTCGGACTACTCTGGAAGTTCGGGTCGCTGCCGTAGGTGGCGACCACCGTGTCAGGGCCGGCGGGAAGCGAAGAAGTTGTGCAGGACGCGGTGCCGCTCGACGAACCCGGGCTCCAGACGATATTGACTACGCCAGGCAGCGTTCCGCTGCTGCATGTGTTGTCGGGGACCGGTTTACCGTTGGCCAGGAAGGTCACCGTCCCGGTAAAGCCTACTGAACCGATTGAACCGGTGATCGGCGAGACGGTGGCGGTGAATGTCACGGAATCATTCACGTTGTTCGGGTTCCTGACGAACGAGGTCGGATTTCCGGTGACGACCGACAGAGACGACGACGAAACCAGCGCAGTCTTGGTTGCGGGCGCAATCACCTGCTGAGTGACGGTGCCGTTGTTAATGGTGAAGTTGTTATCGCCGCTATACGTGCCGGTGATGGTGTGATTGCCCGCGGCAAGCGAGGCATCGAGGCATGTCGCGGTCGCCGTGATGGTTTGCGTCCCGATTTGCAGCGACAACGGCTCATTGCTGCAGATGGTCGAGCTGATGTTGTTGAATTTGTCCTTGAAGGTCACAACTCCCGACGGCTTCAAGGTTCCGATGGGGACCGAGAAGGTGGCCGTAAAGGTCACCGGCTGGCTCACCGTTGGCTGGGCGATTGAGGAAGTGAGCACCAGGGACGTTGTAGCGACGGTCACCGTCTGGACGACGGTGCTGTGGCTGGTCAAGAAATTCGAGTCATTCGCATAAGTGCCCGTAATGGTATGCGAGCCCAGGGCCAGGGTGCTGGTGGCGCAGGTGGCGATTGTGTTTCCGCCGCTGGTTGACAGTGTCGCCGCGCCGCAGCCGGCGATGGGCGTCGCCGTTCCTCCCGGCGTTGTGTCGGTAAAGGCGACCGTTCCGGTGAGAGGGATACTGCCGCTCGGCGCCGAGATGGTCGCGGTGAAAATCACCTGTGAGTTCACCGGGGAGGGGTCGGCCGAAGAGGCGACGACCACGCTGGTCGCGGCCGGATTGACGATTTGAGAAAGCGATCCTGAACCTACCTGGAAGTTCGAGTCGTGACCGTAGGAGGCCGCAATGGCGTGAAACGTTCCTTGAACCGTTGCCGTCAGCGCGGTGTCGCTGCAGGTCGCGATCCAGTTGGTGGAAGAAGTCGCCACCGGCTTCACGGCGTTGCAACCGGAGATCACCGCCGCCGTTCCTCCGGGCGGCGCATCCGTGAACTGTACGGTGCCGGTCAGCGTTGCGCTACCTGAGGGAACCGGTATATTCGCGAAGAATTTTACGGTCTGGTTCACGGTGGAGGTGCTTGTCGTTCCTACTTCGGTCGACGAGGTCAGCGTGATGTTGGAAGACGCCGCGGTGACCGTTTGCGGAACGGTGTTGCTGATCGCTGAGAAGTTGCCATCTCCGTTGTAAGCCGCTTTGATGGTATGCGAGCCGAGGGCAAGGTTGGGCGTAATGCAGGTCGCCTGGTAGCTTCCGCTTCCGATCGAGTTGAGCGGCTGGGCGGAGCCCGGTGTGCTCGAGACGCAGGAGATCGGTCCGGCCGTGCCACCCTGGGGTGTGTCGGTAAACGTTACGGTTTCCGTATTGTTCGCGATGGAAATACCGCCCTGCGGGGTCGTCAATGTCGCCGTGAACGTCACCGAGGCGTTGACCGATGAGGGGCTACCCGAGGTGACCACTGTTACGCCCGTGGCGCCCGGATTCACCCGCTGCGTGACCGTGCCGTTGTTTAGCGTGAAGTTCGGGTCGCCGCCGTAGGAAGCGGTGATCACATGCGTGGTTGCCGCCGCCGGCACGGTTCCCGAGGCCGTCAGCGCGTTCGTTGTACAGGAAGCCGTAAAGCCGGCTGTAGGCAGAATGCCGGTGCATATTGTGGTTGCCGTGCCGCCCGAGGGCGTGTCGGTAAATTGCACTGTTCCCTTAAGCGTCGCATTCCCCGGAGGAGCGGGAAGGGTGGCCGTAAACATGACCGACTGGTTGACGCTGGAGGTGGGCAACGACGGCGAGCCGCTGGCTGCCGAATTGGACGCGACGGTGATGGTTCCCTTGGCCGTATTCACGACCTGGGACGGGCTGAGGGTAATGGTGTTGCCGGTGAAGTTCGGGTCGCTGCCGTAGGTTGCCGTGATGGTGTGGGTGCCCAGAATCAGGGTAGACGTGGTGCAGGTCGCCTCGAATTTGCCGCCTACATTGCTCAACGCCATTGAGCCGCAGTTGGCGATGGTGGCCTGGGTTCCTCCCGGCGGCGTGTCGGCAAACGACACGGAGCCGGAGAGCGCGGTGGTCCCGGTCGGGCTTGGAGTGACCGTGGCCGTGAAGATTACCGACTGGTTGATCGCCGAGGGATTTTGCGACGAGGTGATGCCTACTGTGGTGCTGCCTTTGCCGACAGCCTGCGCCAAAGGATTGGGCGTGGAGACGCTGGTCTTGTAGCTGGTGTCGCTTCCGTCCGCATTGTAGGTGGCGACGATGGAGTGCGGACCGAGGGTCAGAGTGGATACCGCGCAGGTGGCCGTTCCGGTCGAGGCGTCGAAGGCCACTGTGCAGTCAGCGGGATTGCCGTTGTCGGTGAAGGTGACTGAGCCGGTTAGTCCCACCGGCGTACCGGTGAACGGTTTAGTGATCGACGTAAAGGTCACGGACTCATTCACGGTGGAGGAAAGGTCAGAGGAAGAGATCGTGGTGGTGGTGGTAACGGGCGCAACCGTCTCGGTTACGGCGCCGGTGCTGGTGAGGTAATCGGTATCGCCGGAGTAGACCGCAACGATGGAGTGGCTGCCGCCAACCAGCGCTGAGTAGCCGCAGGTGGCTACGCCGGTGGTTGTGTTTACACTCTGGGTGCCGCAGCCCGGAATCGTGGTGCCGTCGTCGACGAATTTCACCGTCCCGCCGTAAGGCACGATCGAGCCGCTCTCTGCGGGCGTCACTGCGACGGTCGCGGTGAAAGTCAGGGCCTCGTTTAAAGCGGCGGAGGTGTCAGAAGACCCGAGCGTGGTGATGGTGGTGGCGGCTGTGACGGTTTGCTTCACCGTCGTTCCCGAGGAGTCGCTCGTGTCGTAGGTCGTGTCTCCCTGGTAGCTCGCAACCAGCGAGTTGCTTCCTTCCTTCAGGGTCTGGGTGGTGCAGGTGACGGTGCCGCCGGAAAGGGACAGCCCTGTTGTTCCGCCGCAGTCGCTGATGTCGGTCCCGTTGCTCGAGAAGATGACAAAACCGGAGGGCGTGGGCGGTTCCGCAGCGCTGCTGACTGTGGCCGTCATCGATACCGGCTGGTCCACAATCGAGGTGGTCGGGGATGGCCCGGTCAGCATCGTTGTCGAGGGGGTCGAACCCGCGTCGGCGTGCACGTGCAGCAGCGCTGTAACGTCGGCGCCCATGGGAGTGGCGCCGCTGTTGCCGTTGGCCGTGACCAGGCCCGACGGTGCGCCCTTGCCGTTGCTGACGGCGACCAGCGATTCGGGGCCGGCGCCTACCGGGAGGGTGATCGCTGGCTTCAGCGAGCCTTTGGAAGTTCCATAGAGCACGCTGACCGTGGACGATTTGAAGTTCGCGACCGCCACGTCGGGCCGGCCATCGCCATTGAAGTCGGCAATTGCCAGCGCCGAGGGCTCCAATCCGACTTTGTAGGTTGCGGGAGCGCCGAAACCGCCCTTGCCGTCGCCGTGCAGCACCGCGACTTCATCGCTGCCGCGGTTGGCAACCACGAGGTCGAGGCCTTTGCCGGTGAGGTTGCTGATTGCAATCGACGAGGGCCTGACACCCAGGTCGATCTCGCCGCCGTCGGAGAATTTGCCTTTGCCGTCTCCCTTGAGCAGGCTTGCCGTACCGTGCGATTTGCAGGAGCTGTCATCGCCGCAGCGGTTGGCAACCAGCAGGTCGAGATGGCCGGTGGAGCGAAGATCGCCAGCGGCGATTGAATCGGGGGAGTAACCAACGACATACGAGGACTTGAGCGCCAGCTTGCCTTCGCCGCTCCCCAGCCAGATATCGAGATTGCCGGGTTCGGAGCAGGTATTGCGGCCACAGTCGGTGGCGATGGCGACATCGGGTCTTCCGTCGCCGTTGAAGTCGCCAACGAAAAGCGCGCGCGGGCTGCCGGCGAGCGAGTAGGTCTGCGGGTCGCCGAATTTGCCCTTGCCGAGGCCGGGCATCACGGTGAGCGTCTTGTCGTCGCGGTTGATGGCGATCAGATCGAGTTTCTTGTCGCCGTTCAGGTCGGCCAGGGCTACAGCCACCGGGCCGCTGCCCAGCGAATATGTGCTCGCGTGGCGATAGGTACCGTCCGCGTTGGCCAGCAGGACGTCGGCGGTTCCGTTGCTCTTGCAAGTGCGATCGTTGCCGCAGAAGTTGGTGACGACAAGGTCCGCGCGGCCGTCGCCATTCAAGTCTCCGGTGGCGATTGCCTTCTGCTCCAGCTGCGTCCTGTAGGAGGGCGCGGCGTCGAATGTGCCGTCGCCGTGGCCCAGGGGCAGGCTGATGGTCCGATCGCCGGAGTTCAGAACGGCGAAGTCCGTGTGCCCGTCGCCGTTGAAATCGCCCGCCGCGACGGCGACGGGAGAATTGCCGGCGGTGTAGTCGACGGCAGGCTCGAACGTACCGTCTCCTTTGCCCTGGAGGACGCTGAAGGTATTTTCATCCCTGTTGACGGCGATCAGATCGAGCCCGCCTTCGCCCTTGACGTCGGCGACGATGAGCGACGCGGGGCCGTTGCCCACCGCGTAGTCCACGCCTGGATCGAAGGTGCCGTCTCCGCGACCCAACAGAACCGTCAACGTGTTGGAACCGGCCTGAATGGCTGCGAGGTCGGCTTTTCCGTCGTGGTTGAAGTCTCCGGCAAGGACCGCCGTCAGCGGACCAGAACCGACCTTGGTTGGAGCGAGAGTCTTGAAGTGGCCACTGCCGTCGGCGAGAAGAACGGTCACGGTGCCATCGGCGTTGGCGGCGATCAAATCGTCATGTCCTACGCCTTTGAGGTCGGTGACTGTTAGCGACACCGCCTGGTGGCTGAAGGGAACTGTGGAAGCGGTCGAATAATGTCCGCTGCCGTCGTTGGCCAGGATGGCGATTCCGGTTGCGGAAGCTACGGCGAGGTCGATGCTGCCATTGCCGGTGAATTTTCCGGAGGCGATGCCGATGGGATTGGCAGTGGCCGCGTAGCTCTCAGGCTTCTCCAAGGTCCCGTCGCCGTTGCCGCGGAGGACGTCGATGGCACCGGTCGCGCTGTCCGTGACGACGACGTCGAGCCTTCCATGCCCGCTCAGATCCTTGAGCAGCACGTTGCCGGGCGCGGTTCCGGCGGCGTACTCAACGCCGGCATCGAAGCCGCCCTCGCCGTCGCCCAAAAACACGGTGACGCTGCCGGAGCCCTTCTTCGTAATCACCAGGTCCGGCTTGCCGTCGCCGTTCAAATCGCCAACAGCCACGCTGGTGGGCGCGGCGCTAAGGGCGATTGTAGGGGCTACGACGAAGGTGGAGCGAGCCGCGCCGGACGTTGGGGCCGAATCGGCGGACTGTGCGGGCGCGGTCATAGGCGCGGTCATGAGCGCGACCATGGCGCACAAGGCCAGGCAGGGGACAGTCCACAGCAGCCGACTCGACGAAGAAGCATTGATTCGCCGCACCATGTTTGTTCTCCGAACTGCGAGGTTAAGTAGCCCGTGAAGAGGCGGGAAGTACTTCTGCGGATCACAGCGAGCTGATTGCAGCCGATGACAACCGGCGGGATCGCGGCGCCGCTACTCGATGCATTCAAACCGCTCGCAATGAAACCGAATAAAAGCGCACCGACCGCATGGTGAGCGGGGAAAGACAGCGGTCGATAAGAGACGTGATTACAGCCGTGAATGCGTTTCTCAAAGGCTGAATCCGGTCAATATCCGTTCCGGGTCAGGCTCTAAGTCGATCGATAAGGATCGAAGTTAAATTCTTTGGGAGCTGAAACGTGGTTCATTCTAGGGCGGCACTTTGGAAAGGTCAAGAATCTTCTTTCGCGATTTCCGATTACTTTTGCCGTCCTCCGGTAAAGCGAATGGTGCAGTACGTAAATCGTGTTTCAGTGCAGGCCTGGCGTGTTCTCCCTTTAGACCCCTCAGGGGCTAAAGCCCGCTCTTTGACCGGTGTCTTTTCGGCACGACTAAAGTCGTGCCCTGATACTCGCCGCGGCGAGCGCTTGCTTGAAATACTGTGGCACGTCCCTGGAGTGATCCTTAGCGCCAGTCTTCATCGCCAGTCCTCGATGGCCCATGTGCCATTCTTCTTTGTCAAGCTGAAGCGAATGCCTTGCGGGGGTAGAGGCGAATTGCCGGGAATGGTCAGATTCACCGAGCATCCCCAAGTGGCGGTTTCGCCGGAGATGTTGAGCGCGGAGGCCGGGCAGCTATCCACCACCTTGATGCCCGGCGTGTTCTTGAACAGGCCCTGCCACTTCTTGGCGTCCTGGGGCCTCATGCCCGGCCAGGAGGCCTGCATCCCGCCAACGTTGTGCGCGCTCAAGGCGGAGTTGAAGTTGTTCACGACCGCGCGAATCAGGACAGAGTCGTCGACGGCCGGCGCAGCGGGCGCGGCCGGTGCGGGTTTCTCCGTCTTCGGCTGGACTACGATGTTGATGGTGCGCTGCTGCGTTCCGCCCTCGCCCTTGGCGGTGAGCACGTAGGTAGTGTTGCCGCCGGGGGTCACGTCCTTCTGCCCGGAAGCGCTGACTTGTCCGACGCCGTTGTCGATCGAGACTTCATTGGCGCCGGCGGTCTGCCAGTTGAGCGTGGTGGATTGGCCCTGCTCGATGTTCAGCGTGGACGCGGAGAACAGCGCCGACACCGGCTGCACCGGCGCGGGAGCGGGCTTGGCTGCTACCGGAACCGGATTCAGCGTGGCGACGATATCCTTGCGCTCGCCGGCCTTGATGCTGATGTTCAGATTCGATGGGAGGAATCCGTCGAGGCCGAGACTGAGCGCGTGGCTGCCGGGCTTGACCTGCACGATAAGGTCGCCGCGCGCGTCGGCTTTGCCCTGCGCCGCGCCGTCGACGCTGAGCGATGCGTTGGGTGTGGAGTGGATGGTGAGATAGGCATCGGTCGGCGGGGCAACCACCGTGGTGCTGAGCTGCTTCATCTGGCAGTGGACGGTCGCCTGGGCGTTGAGCTTGATGGTTACCGTCGCCGGCGGGCAATCGCTGAAACCGGTCTTGGCGAAACGAATGTTATGCGTTCCGGGATCGAGCGGGAGCTTCAGCGATCCGTCGCTTTGCGTGAAGCCTTTGATCGGGCCGTCGACGAAGACCGAAATGCCGTCGGTGCTGCCCTGGACGAGCAGCATGCCCGATGCGGGAGGCGGAGGAGCGTTTACCGGGCTTGGCATCGGCGTTGGCGGCTGGACGACGACCGGCTTCGGCTTCTGCGAGTTGTACCAGACCAATCCGCCCACGCCTAGCACCACGACCAGCGCGCCTCCGGCGATCACTGGAACCAGCATCTTCTTTTTCGCCGGCTCTTCGGCTACTCCGGCTTCGAATTCGATCGGCCCGGCGGGGCCGGCCTTCTTCGCGACGGGTTTTGCGGCTTCGCCGCCGAGCCGCTTCCAGTCGGCCTGCAACTGCGGGTCGGCAAACTCTATGTGCTGCGCCACGCCTTTCAATACCTGCAAGGCCGCGGGCGCGTCGTTGGCCGCGAGCGACGATCGCGCCGTCTCGAGAGCCTTAGTCACGGCCTCGTTGGCTAGCTGCTTGCGGTGGGTCTCGATCTCGGCGATGCCGCGCTTCAGCTCGGCACTTTCGCCATAGGCGCGCTGCACGCTTTCGAGGGAATCGATGGCCGCCTGGAACTTGCCCTGCTCGATGGCTCCGGTCGCGGCGGCGAGCGCTTTGGACGTGGCCTGCTTGCGCGACAGTTCGGCGCGAATTTCATTGAGCAGCGTGTGCGGCTGCGAGCCGGCGACCGAAGCGGCGGGAACGGCCTGCAGCAGCTCGATGGCTTCTTCGAACTGGCCGCGCTCGCGCAGGCGCAGGATGCGCACCATCTGCGCGCCCATTTTGCGCTCGGCCTCTTCCTGCTGGGCGCGCGCCTCGGCAAGAAGCCTGGCCAGCGCGGGATCTCCGGTCTCGGTGCTGGCCGGCTCGAGCAGGCGAATGGCCTGGTCGAAGCGCTGTTCGTTCATCAGCGAACGCGCCTGGGCAATGGCGGCGGCGATGAGTTCGCGGCGCTTCTGCTGCGCCAGATCGTTGCGGGCAAGGTCGAGCAGCTCGCTCACTCCCTCGGAATCGAGGAATTCAAGCTGGTAGGACTCGAGAATCTCGATGGCCTGCTCGAACTGCCCCTTGTCCATCGCGTCCTGTGCCTTGCGCAGGAAACGGCTGCGGGTCTCTTCTTTTGCCGCGGCCTTCAGCCGCTGCAGCAGCGAGTCTTCAAGGGCGAGCAGGCGCTCTTCGCCGGGCAGCTCCTTGAGCGCGTTCTGCACAACGGCCAGCGCCTCGTGGGGCGACTGCAAAAACAACTCCTGCGCCTTGGCCACAGTCGTGGCGATGAATTGCCGCGCACGGAAGCTGCGGGTTTGCAGGGCCACTCGGCTCTTGAGCTGGATGAGCGAGGACTCTGTGGGCAACTGCTGCACCGCGCGCTCCACCAGATCGTTGGCGCGATCGAAGTCCTCGGCGGCAAGACAATTCTCGATCTCCGCGTGAATCTGCTCGAGCAGCTTGCGCCGGCGCTCCTGCTCCTGGGCGCTGACCGCGGTTTGCAGCAGGGCTTCCATCTCCGCCTGCGAGGGATCGATCTTGCCCACCTCGCGCAGAATCTCGATGGCCTCGGTAAAGCGGCGCGAGGAGAGTTCCTGCTTGGCCTTGCCCAGCAACTCGCGAATCTGGCCCTGCTGCGCGGCGATCTTGGCCTGCCGTGAATACTCGCCGTAGAGCGCGCGAATCTTCGAGTCCTGCTGGTCGAGATGCATCGCCTTCTCGACCACCTTGGCGGCGCCGGTCCAATCGCCGCGCTGGCCGAGCGAATCGGCCTGCGTCATCAGCGTCGAGATCTCGTCGTAGCGCTGCTTTTTCTCCTTGGCGGCGGCGAGTTTTGCCTTCAACTCCTCGTTGTCGGGGTCGAGGCGGAGCGCGTTGTCGAGCGAGTTGACGGCCTCGGGGAAGCGCGTGGCGTGGATTGCCTCTTCGGCCTCGGCGATGAGCTGGCGCACCTGCTCGGCGCGCTGCAGGCGGGCCAGGCTCTGCTGCACCACATTGAGCAACTGCCGGGCTCCGCTGTGCTGCGGGTCGATGCGCACAAGCTGCAGCAGCACCTCGCGCGCGCGGCCGAATTGCTGCTCGCTGGCCAGCCTTTCCGCGTCGGCGAAAAGCTCAGTGATCTGGCCTTTTTTGAGCTCCTCGCCGAGCCCGTGCAGATCGGCGGCGAACTCTTCGGCGGTGGCGTAGCGCTGCTCGGGATCCTTGGCCAGCGACTTGTCAATGATGGCGTCGAGTTCCGGCGGATAATTCGCAATCCAGGTGCTGAGCGGCGGGTGCTGTTCGTTGACCAGCTTCTGCAGCACCGTCATGTCTTCGCCCGAGAACGGCAACTGCCCCGAGACCAGGTAGTAGAGCATTACTCCGGTGGCGAAGATGTCCGAGCGTCCGTCGAAGGGCTGGCCTTTGAGCCGCTCGGGAGCGATGTAGTGGATGGTGCCGATGACGTTGCCGGTGCGCGTGAGGCTGCCGTCGACGCCGGAGCCCTGCACGCGGGCGATGCCGAAGTCCACGATCTTGGCGTGGCCGTCGGGCTGCACAATCACGTTGGCCGGCTTGATGTCGCGATGGACGACTCCGCGCCGGTGGGCATAGCCCAGGCCGGAGCAGATCTGCTCGATGATGCTGAGCTTGTCGATGAGGGAGATCTGGCGGCCGGAGTTGATGAGCTTGTCGAGGGGCTCGCCCTCGACGAATTCCATGACGATGAAGGGCGTGCCGTCTTCGTCGCCGAGGTCGTAGACGATGACGATGTTGGGATGCTGGAGGATGCCGGCCTGCGCCTCGCGATAGAAGCGCTCAAGCATCTCCGGCTGGCCGGAGAAGCCCTCGGTCAGGGTCTTGATGGCGACTTTGCGGCCGATGCGCTTGTCCTCGGCGCGGTAAACCACCCCCATGCCGCCGCGGCCAAGAATGCCGGTGATCTCGTATTTACCGATCTTCTGCTTTAAAGTAGCTTCCACAGTATTTCGCCAAGGACCACGTCGGACAGGACCTGCTCGCGGGCGTAGAGGGGTCGCTCCGACCGAGCCAAATCCGGGAAATATTACGTTACTGGAATTACGTTGGCCAGTACCAAAACAGTAGCACGACTTAAGTCGAATCTTCCAGCAAAATCCGAGCGGCGGCCGTCCCCGCCCCTGCCACATTCGTAGTGCAGCGTGGCTCGCTCCCGTTTCAAGCAGGGCGGGGGTTCTTGGCGCTACAGTCCGCGCCCGGTGCAGCACCCGGCCAGGGCAGTACAATTGGGACTTATTTCCTAAGGCAGGAGAGAGAGCGGACGATGCCGGAAGACAAGAACAATACGGGGCCCGAGATGTTGAAAGCATCGTTTTCCCTGCCTGTGGGAGGCGGGCAGCTTCGCGCCAGCGCCCAGTTGCCGGCGGGGCGGACAACCCTCACCGAGCTGTTACCCATCGTTCGCAATCTCGAGAACGCTATCATTGGCCGGATTGGGGAAGAAGCACAGGCCGCTGGCTCGCCCATCTCCTGCCACGCGGGCTGCGCGGCCTGCTGCCGGCAAATGGTGCCGGTGAGCATGTTTGAGGCCGAGGCGCTCACCCGCTGGATGACCACATTGCCCGAGGATGGGCGCGCGGAGATCGAATCGAGATTTCATCGCGCGCTCCTGGCGCTGCGCGAAGCCGGGGTCATCGACAAGATTCTCGACCCGAATTGGCCATTGGAAGAGGGTTTTGCCACGGACGTAGCGATCTCATATTTCAAGGCGTACGTGGCCTGCCCGTTTCTGGAGAATGAAAACTGCGGCATCTATTCCATTCGGCCATTGGCCTGCCGTGAATACATGGTCACTTCGCCGCCGGCCCTTTGCCAGGACCCGGCGGCGAACGACGTCCACGGGGTGCAGCTTCCGCTGAAGCTCTCGCACGTGCTGTATGCCTTTGGGCGGAAGATGGAGCGCGACACGCGCGGCTGGATTCCGCTGGTCTTTCTCCTCGCTTGGGCAAAGAGCGGCACCACGCCGGGAGATCGCGTTGCGGGAACGGGTGAAGAGGTCTTGCGGAAGTTTCTGGAGCAGACCGCGGCAGTTGTGAACGATGAGCGTGAGCGCTTGCAGGAGCCAGCCACTTAACTTCGTCGGCCACCTTTTCTTTGTGCTTTGCGGAAGGTGCGGGATGGCGGATTCGTTCATCCATCCTGAGGCGATTTTCGTTACCGCCGAGCCATTCAGCGCGTCACTCCTTTCAGAATGCCTTTACACGCGGGTGGGAGTTCTGGCAACCTGATCCCGCACAGGCATTCCGAACATCCCATAACCGGCCGAGGCGAGCCGGACGAAAGAGGTTTCCGTCATGGAAAGCGAAACCGCGCTGAAGCTCGAGGTCGCAGCGCTGACCGACCTCGGCTGCAAGCGAACGAACAACGAAGACAGCTACGGCTACGACCTTGGGACCGGCATCTTCGTGGTGTGCGATGGGATGGGCGGACAGAATGCCGGAGAGACCGCAAGCGGCACCGCGGTGAAAGAAACGGTGGAGCATTTCGGCCAGCATCCGGATCCGGGCTCAACCACGGAGGAACGGCTGGATCGCGCCATCGTCCATGCCAACAGCCAGGTGTTTCACATGGCGCAGCAGAACGCCGAACTGCGCGGCATGGGCACGACGCTGGTTTCGGCCTGCGTGGATGGACGGCGCGTCGTGATCGGCCATGTGGGCGACAGCCGCGCCTATTTTCTGCGCGCCGGCGTGTGCGCCCAACTCACCAACGACCACTCGTTTGTGGCCGAGCAGTTGCGCCGGGGATCGATGAATGCCGAAGAGGCCAGCGCATCGCCCCTGCAATCGCTGATTACGCGTGCGATCGGAATTGGTGAAGTGGTGGAGCCGGAGATTGTGGCCGGCACTTTGGAACACGGCGATATTCTGCTGCTGACCACCGACGGCCTGACTCGCTACGCCGATTCCAAGGTCATCGCGCAGATCATTCTAAGCAGCGGCAGCCTCGAAGGCGCCTGCCAGGCGCTCATCGACGTGGCCAAGAGCCAGGGCGCGGTGGACAATGTGACCTGCCTGCTGGTGCAGTTCCTGGAAGCGCCCAGCGATGGACAACCCGCGGCTGCGGAGCACCCGTCGGGAATCTCGCTCGAACGATAGGCGCTTGCCGCGAGTCCACGGAGGAAAACAGAAGCCCGCGTAACCTTGCAGATACTCAGCTCCTGTTACTGGTCCTCAGGCACAAAGCGAACCGAGACCGGGATCGCAACACCCCGCTGTATCTTGTAATGGGCATAGACAGTTCCCAGGCCTCCGCAAGCGTGGCACTCAGCATCGGCTCTTTGGACCCAGCTTTGCAGTTCTTCCTTTTCCGGATGCAGCGCCCAACAATTGGAGGTGTAGGTACTGTTGGGAGGGATGGCACGACTGATCGCTTGTTTCAGAGGAGAGAAATCCACTGCATGGACGCCCGCCTTGTCAAACCACCAATAGCCGTCATCGCAGCCCCCTCCGTTCCCGCTATCTGGGTCGTACGTTCCCAGGATCGAATCCGGCCCAACCCCGTAAATTGCGGCCGGCTTGAGGGATTGAAAGAGGCCGCTTTCGGCTTGCAGTTCATAGATCTCGATGTACCGATCCCCGGTACCATCCTGCACAAGAAGGCTTTTCCATTGTGCGGGAGGCTCTCCGGCGCTCGCCCAACCCGAGGCGACGATGCGCGCGCCTGGATTGATGGTGGTGAGTACCTGGACGATGCGCAATCCGGCTATGTTACCGAGGGTGATAACTTCCTGGCTAACTCGATAGTCCTTTGCGGTAACGATCTTGCCATCGCTTGCCGGCCTGCCAAGCATCAGATCTCCGCTGGCATCCAGCCTTAGCGGGTCGTTGGTCCACCAGGAAAGAGGGTGCGGGACCGGTGTGTCGAAGGTAGATCCCTTGGCGGTCGATACCGTTCGTTGCACCTGAGCGGAAAGAAGTGCCGGAGCGATGGCCAGCAAGACAGCGGCAGTGAAGCGATGCAATATCGCAGGCGGCACTCGGAATCTCACATTCAACCCAAAGTAGACGACTGAATCGATTCAGGCAAAGCCGCGATCAATCCAATCGGCGCCACCTTCAATGCGCCACCGTTGACACACACTTCATATCGCTCAACGCTCCGGGCGCAAGCAGACCTACATTCGAACCCGAGAGCTCGATGTGCATCACGAGAGGCGTGCCGTCGGCCGCCTTGATGGGCGTATTGGCAATCTCCAGCGGATACGCCAGGCGCTCGACATTCGCTCCCGACTGCTCCACCTTGCCCTGGTTCACGAAGTGGAAAAGTCCCCACGATCCGCTGAAGGGCAAGGGCAGGCTGTTGGTGCCGTAAGTGGCCACGATCTGCACCTGCTGCGCGGTTGCGAAGGACCAGGTGAATTGCCGCGATACGTCGGAGCCGGCGAGGCGCTGCGAATCGACCACAAACGCCACCATTTGAATGCCCGGCGACTTCAGGATGTGTACGTTGAAGTTCAGACCCGGTGCTCCGCCCGCCGGATAGAGCAGCGACGAGAGCGCCGCCGCCTTGTTGAAGAAGTGCAGGAATGCGGGAGTGGCTTTCACGGGTGCGCCGGGAGTGGGAACGTAGATCGATCCCTGCTGCTGGAGCACCGTCTTCAGCTTGGCGTCGTAGAACTGCCATAGCGCTCCCGAGCCCGGCTGCAGCAATGCGCCAACTTCCGCGGGGCTGGCGTCCACCTGGGAGTTGGGCGAGAAGGGGAACTTGGCCATCACCGGTCCGAACTGGCCGCAGAGTCCCGCGCCGCCGGAGTTGGCTGCTGCCGGGGCTGCTCCGCGCAACACTTCGTCGACGGAGGTGATGGGCGCCTGCATCAGCGCCAGCACCGTCTGGTCAACATGGCCCTGCGGATCGAGATTGAAGGCCTGCGCGGCCTGGCTGGCGGCCTGGTGCGCCGAGGCCGACGCGGCGATGACCGGCTGCGCTGCAGTGGGATCGTTGGGATTGGGGCTCTGCGCCACCTGCGCTACCGCGGTCTGCAGGCCCAGCAGGCCGTTCATGTAGCCTTGATTGCCCTGCGCGATCAGCCGGTCCGGAGTGTCGGGCGCGACGATGGCCTGCGTGGGCTGGAACTCCTTCGAGATATCCGGATTGGCGACGGCGGTGTTGTGCGACGCGGTGAAGAAGAGCTCCAGAAGCGGTGAGCTGGGATTGGAAAGGATCTGCAGCTTGCCGCCCGCGTCGGCGAGGCCGCGGTAGTGGACCACGGCGGCGGAATGAAGAAAAGTGCGCCACTCGGTTTCGTAATCGGTAACGTAGCGCGTGGCGAGCTGCTGCGTGACCGAGGCCAGATCGAGCGACGATTGGGCTTGGTTGCCCAGCACCCACACTTCGCCGTTGTAGTAGCGCTCGGGGTGCTTGATCGCGTCCTGCATGAAGGTGAAGCCGCCGCGAGTGAAGGCTCCGGCTACGACGTGGCTGTCGACTACCGTTACATTGGAGCCGGGATAGTTCTTGTTGAAATCGATGGCAGGCGCGACCTTGCCTGCGGCGGTGATCATCGACTGATAAATGCGCTCGAAGCCGCCGAAGTTGGAGAGATAGGCGCGGGCTTTGGTCACCGCCAGCGTGTCGGGGTTGATGTTGTAGGGACTCGATTGCGCGAGTTCGCCGGAGTAGTACTCGAACTGGCGCGAAGCCAGATCCTTCTGCTCTTCGGTCTCGGGGATTTTGCCGTTCTCCCAGTACTGCATCAGCACGGGCGAGAGAAATTCGACGGTGCTCTTGTCGGGATTCGAGGTTGTGATCAGGTACGCCTTCAGCGGATTGTAGGTGGCCGTGTAATCGGCGCCCGCGGCGGGCGTGGTCGGCAGCCCATTGAGATAGGAAATGAGATTGGCCTGCGTATTCGTCAGCAGCAAACGGCGGAAGCGATCGAAGTAGATGCGGCGCGCGCCTTCAAGCACGCTGTTGCCGTGATAGAGGCCCCAGCGATACATCAGAGGTGCGCCGTTCTTCTGGTAGTCCTCTAGCTGGACTAATGACGCGCGCAACTGATCGAGCGGCTGGAGGTATTGCGTCGGCGCGAGCACGCCGTTGGGCACGCTGGTGGTGGGAATGGCATTGGCAGCGGCGATGACGGAGCGCTCGAGGCGCGAGTTGTTGGACCACGAAACCGTAAGGAAGATCAGAAACAGGAGCAGCAGCGCCGAGACCGAGCCCAGCACGATGCGGCGGAAGAGATGGGTGCGCTGGCTGTTGCTGGTGACCGCGAGCGCGCTGCGGTCTTCGAGAATCACGTTGGGGAAGATGCGCGGCAGGAAGCACCACTGCGCCTGCTTGCGCGTCACGGTCTGCGGCTGCGCCGGCGCGGTGACGGCCTTCATCGATTCCACGGTGAACATGCGCGTGGCGCCTGCGCCTACGGGTTGCGACTGCGGCTGCTGCGCTGCGGCCGCGACCATCTGCTCCACCATGTGCGCGCGCACGCCGGTGCAGTAGAAGCCGCGCAGGTAGGGATTGGCGTTCAGATGGCTGGGCCGGGCAAGCTCGACAAGATACGACGCGAGATTGTTGCGGAGCTTGCGCATCTCGCGGGGAAATTCGTAGACGGGATCGACGTTGTTCTGATCGTTCTCGCGGTTGAGCAGTTCGAGACGGTATTCGCCGAGCGCGAAGAGGATGCGATCGAGGGCGGCGGTGACGTCGGTTGTGGCTTTTTCCGCGTAGAGGCCGCTTGAGACCGCGTTGCGGCTGAAGGGCATGCCGAAGGGCTGGCTGGCTTCGTCCGTGGTAAGGTTGCGCACGTACTCGGTGAAGTGCGGCATGCGGTCGAGCTTGGTGAGGATGACGTAGACGGGAATCTCGGTGCCGAGCTGCTGGGCCAGTTCGCGCAGCATTTGGTTGGTGGTGCGGGCGGCGGCTATCACAGCGTCTGCGGCGGTAGCGCCAAGGAACTGCTCGATGCTCACGCAGACTACTGCCGCGCGTACCGGCGCCTGCTTGCCTACGGCGGAACGCATGGCCTTGGGCCGAGTTTTGCGGATCAGCTTGCTCCACAGCGCGGGAGCGCGGCGAATGGCGTCGCCGGCTTCGATGAACACGCTCTCGTGCGCGAACCAGATGTTGACCACCGGCGTGGCTACTACGTCCTGGTCGCGATACACCTGTCCGGCGAGTAGCTCGGGATCGAAGCCGGATTTCAAAACCGATGTCGTTTTCGCGGAGTTGGCGTCGCCGAGGATGTAGAGCAGGGGCAGGGTATCGAGCGTTCTGGCGCCGCCGCGCTGCGCCGCGGCGAGATGTTTTTCGGCATCGCGCAGCAGCGAGTCCATATCGTTGCCGCCGGTGATGTTTTTGGTGGCGGCGTCGCGGCGCTTGTCGCGGAAATAGAAAAAGAGGATGATGCCGGCGGCCGCCGCGCCCAAGAGGACAAGAAGAATGCGCAGGACGAGCAGCGCGGTTCCGGCGAGGCCGAGCAGCGGCCCGACCAGCCATGCCAGCACGATGGAGACAACCAGAATCAAAATGGACATCAGAATCGGCAGCACGGCAGGGCTCCTATTGCGCGGTCAATCCGGCGTTCTGCACGTTGGAAACTCCGGAGCTAAGCATCAGTTCGTATCCACCGAATGCGATGACTACCAGCCCAGCCAGCACGCAGGTGGCTACCAGCAGCCCGGAGGTGAGCGGATCGCGGGTGCGCGCCGGCGGCACTGGGGGCGCTTCGACGGGCGGCATGAGGC
>JBAUBR010000156.1:0-1877 GCA_049676965.1 Occallatibacter sp. | reverse complement strand
TCAGGGGCTAAAGCCCTCAATTTTATTGCGTGATTGTGGCACGGCTGAAGCCGTGCCCTTTCAAAACCTTCAGCCTTCCAAACGTTCCAAAACGGACATTTGTTTTGCAGGAATCAATAAAGCCCTTCGTTCATTCTGCAGCACTTTCGGCGCGATCCGCCGCGGCGGATCGTGCCCTGATACAAAACCCGCTTCGATCTGAGTTTTTCGGCAGCCTGTTCAGCCCACTGAAAAAGCGCAAATTCGAAGAGCCTTCAGGCCCGGACTCTTGCCGACGCGCAGGCTTGAACGAAGATTCCCCGAATCAGAACACCCAGAGACTACCCAGCACCAGCAGGATCGCCGCGATGGTCACGGCGTGGTAGACGCGATCGGCAGACACGCTGGAGCGGTCGGGTCCGACGGTCTGCGCGGCCGGAGAATCGGGAGTATTTGGGGGAGGGCCTGGCATTCGCGTCTGCCTTTCTAAGCCTTACCGGCAAGGTCTATGAGTCTGGTTGAGATCGATATCCGACGGCTGCTACCGTATCTAACTCGATTGGACGTCGGATGTTGTTCAAAGATGCCTGAAACATAGTGCGAGTGACGACAAAAGTGTGACGAACGAATCGTCGATCTGCCATCACACAAACGATGTAACCTGCTCACCAGATCGACGGAGATGCGATCTATCCCGCGCGAAAAGACCGGAACAGCGAAAGAGGCGGTATCTCTTCAGTAACGGGGTGTAAAATCCGCACGTGAGCACAGGACCGCAACTGATTCGTTCCGCCGAGCGTCCGGATCGCAACTGGATTCCGCTGGTCGCGGCGGCGGTGGTGGTCGTCGCCATCACCGTCCTGGTGGTCGCGGTTCTCGAGCGCGGCCGAGGGGGCGTGAGGGTGACGCCGATTTCGGCGCCTCTCGACCCATACGCGGCCAAACTGCCCCTTTCCAATCTGCAAATGAGCGAATCGACCAGTCTCTCCGGCGCCAAAGTCACGTACCTCGACGGGCGCATCCAGAACAAGGGCTCAAGCACCGTCAGCGGCATCACCGTCCAGGTGCTCTTCCGCGATTACGCCCACGAAGTGACGCAGAACGAGACCGAGCCCCTGAAATTGATCCGCACGCGTGAGCCCTACGTCGATGTCGAACCGGTCTCCGCGGCCCCGCTCAAAACCGGCGACGGCGCCGATTTCCGTCTCATCTTCGACTCTGTTTCGCCTAATTGGGACGGCGCCTTTCCCGAGATCCGCATCCTCCATGTGGAGAAAAAATAGCTTCGCTGGAGTTCTTTACCCGGTAGAAAATACTCCCTTTGGCAAGAATTACATAACGCGGATAAGCGCCCTGATCGGCACAGCCCGGATTTCTTCCGTTTGACTCCTTCCAGGTAAAACATTCAAAAAGACTTAGTAATGGCTCGCGCAACGCCACCCTTTGGCATGTTCATTGCTAGAGATAGGGCGAGCACCGCTCACCGCAGTCTGACTGCGGCATCACGAATAGAAGGAAATAAATACGATGAAACACGGTGCATTAGCTCAACACAAGTTCCCCAGCCGGCTCGGCTTCATTTTGCTGGCATCTGCGCTTTCTGTTCCGGCGCTCGCGCTTCAGGCGCAGACCGCGGGACAGCCTCAGAGCACTCCTCCCTCGGCCGCACAGCAGCCCTCCCCCGAGGCGACGCCGTCGGCGAGCACCGCCAATCAACCCGCCAGGGAGGGGTTCTGGGGGCGCGTTAACCCATTCGCCCGCAAGAAATGGGTGCACAAACAAATCGATCCCCTCAAGGATCGCCTCAACGAACTGGATGAACTGAACGCCAAGAACTCCCGTGACATCAAGGATGTCGACGAGCGGGCGCAGGCTGGCATCCAGAAGGCGCAGTCGGC
>JBAUBR010000155.1:0-5356 GCA_049676965.1 Occallatibacter sp. | reverse complement strand
ATGCTGCTCAACGGTGCGCGCAGCGACCGCACCGGCGAACGGGCCCTGCACTGCATTGTGCCCTGCCTGGTGATGGCCGCGGGGTATCTTGTCGCCGGCCTCACGCGCACACCGTGGCTTGTGCTGGCCTCGCTCGGAGCCTCGTTCATGGCGTTTACCGCTCTGCTCGGCCCCTCGCTCGCCGTGCCCATGCAATTCCTCGCGGGGAGGGCCTGCGCCGCAGGCATCGCCGCCATGAACACCATCACCATGTTCAGCGGCTTCCTCGGCCCCTATTGGATGGGCAGGATGAAAGACGCGACCGGCAACTACCAGGCAGGCTTGCGCGGACTCATTTTGCCCAGTCTGGCCGCGGCCGGATGCATGCACCTGCTCACGCGCAGCCTGGCCAGGAAAAAATTGCCGGCCCCCGATACAGTCACATTCGCCAAAGAATCGGCCTGAAAGCTGACTTGCTAACTCGCTAACCCGTTGACTTAACGACTCGCCTCGTATCCGCCCCGATTTGACGCCCCACCCTGCCGCCCACTACTCTCCAGTCAGCGCGAAGGGCGCATCCAGTCCGCGGAAAGGGCCGTGCCCACCTTCACGCGTGTTTCGCCGTCGTAGCGAGGCGCGCACAATCCATCGAAGGCTCCGAACCTTCTTTCAGCCCGAAGACTGCGGACACGCGGGCATGCAATGAAAGGAGATTCGTATGTACCCTGCGCCCCACGACGCCCTTCCGCTTCCGGCTCGCCCCAGCCTCGAGCAATACAAAAAACTCGCCAAAGAACTCATGCGCATTTGCAAATCCAGCGATCCGGCCGCGCTTGGCGCGTGGTCCAAAGAATGGGTTGCGACGCTGGTGAAGTTGGCCGGCCTGACGATCACCCGGGAAATGCCGGTGCGCATCGATCACTGGGCCGTGCAGCTCGAAGAATTCGCGCGGAGTAAATTGTCAGGCTCCGTCGGCAAGCCTTGTGTGCTCGCCGACGCCCATTTCGTGCTCGCCCGTGTACATGGCTTCGAGAGCTGGCCGAAGTTTGTGCGCCATGTCGATGAGTTAGTGCGCGCCAATTCGCCGGTTTCGTCTTTTGAAGCCGCGGCGGATGCAATCGTCGACGGCGATTTAGCGACTCTGCGCCGTCTGCTGGGCAAAAATCCAGATCTGGTTCGGGCGCGCTCGACGCGCGAGCACGGCGCCACGCTGTTGCACTATGTGGCTGCAAATGGCGTCGAAGGCTATCGCCAGAGAACCCCGAAAAATGCCGTCGAAGCAGCTGAAATGCTGCTTAGAGCCGGCGCCGATGCAGATGCGACTGCCGAAATTTATGGCGATAGCGCGAGCACGCTGGGACTGGCGGCGACGAGCATTCATCCGCAACGTGCCGGCGTGCAGATCGCGCTGCTCCAGTTGCTGCTCGACCACGGCGCCCGCATCGACCGCACCGGCTCAGCGGGAAACCGCCGATCACTAATCAAGACGTGTTTTGCCAACGGCCGCGGCGAGGCTGCGGAATTCCTGTCGCACCACCGCGCGCCTCTGGACCTTGAAGAAGCGGCCGGCGTCGGCAATATCGACGCGGTCCGCAGCTTCTTCGATTACAACGGAGCGCTGCAACGGATTGCGAGTGAAGAGCAGCTGCGCGAAGGCTTCTTATGGGCCTGTCAGTTCGGCCGCAACCGCGTCGTCGAGTTTCTGATCGCTCGCGGCATCGACCTGAGCGCGCAGGACCGCAACGGCCAAACCGGATTGCATCACGCTTCTATCGGCGCGCAGCCCGAGACAGTCAAGATCCTTCTCAAGCATGGCGCACCGCTTGAAGTGAAAAACAACTACGGCGGCACGGTGCTGGGTCAGGCGGTCTGGTCCGCCCTCAACGGCGTCTCACCGAAGCCATATCTGCCGGTCATCGAATTCTTGCTGGAGGCCGGAGCGCGGATCGAGCCAAGCATGGAGGACGAACTGGCGCGGCTTCTCCGCAGACGAAGCGCCGAAACCGCGCGAGGTTGACATATCCCGAAGATACAATTTGTAGCCTTGAAAGAGTTGTTCGAACAGCGGTCGCGATCTACCGCGTCGAACTTGACTGTCAGCTTGCCAAAGCCTCCACCACGGCCTCGGGATGACGAGCGATGACGGTTAGATAGGCCCGCGCGGCTCGATCGGGCCGCCTTCGCCCTTGCTCCCAGTCCTGCAACGCACGCGGGTCCAGCGCAAATCGGCGTGCAAACTCAGCCCGGCTGAGGCCGGTCGCCGCCCGCACCGCCCGCACATCCACGTCGAGCGGGAGCGGAAAATCATGCACCGCAGCCGGCTTGGCCTTGCCTTCGGCGATCGCGGCAGCCTCGCGCATTGCCTCGACGATTTCGTTTGCAACGTTCTTCCGTTTCATTGCCAGTTCCGTGTTACTGGTTTCTCTTCCCCGCTTTTGCAGCGGCTTTGATCGTAGCAGCAAATGCCGTCATTTTCTTCTTCTGCGCCGGCGAAAGGTCGACCTGCTCGTTCTTGCCATAGAGATAAATCGCGTACAGTGGGCTCTCTTTGTCGTAGAAGTAGTAAATCACGCGCACTCCGCCCGACTTCCCTCGGCCTTTGGCGGCGAATCGCAGCTTGCGTACCCCGCCGGTGCCTGGAATCTCATCGCCAGACTCCGCATGGATCGCCAAGTAGAAAAGCAAATCCTCATATTCGTCCGCTGAGAGCAGGCTTTCCGCCCGTCGCACGAAAGCACTCGTCTCGACGACCGTCAGCATGGAATTGCCCACGAGGGAATTATGCGGCAATGCCGCACATGAGTCAAGCAGCGCTCAAGCGCGGAATAGGAAATGCTCCGAATACGCAATCATTTAATTCTGAGATGTCGCTACAGACTCACCGCCGCCGGTAGTATCTCATCCACATCGATCCACGGCGTGGGATAGTTACCCGTGTAGCAGGCGGTGCAAAATTGGTTGCCCTCGCCGCCGTCGCATGCGTTGCGCAATCCTTCCAGCGAAAGATACGCCAGCGAATCGGCCTCGATAAAGCGCCGAATCTCTTCGACGGATTTATTGGCCGCGATCAGCTCGCGCTTGCTCGGCGTGTCCACGCCATAGAAGCACGGCGAAATGGTCGGCGGGCAACTGATGCGCAGGTGAACTTCGCTGGCGCCCGCGCCACGCACCATGCGGACGATTTTTCGCGACGTCGTCCCGCGGATGATGGAGTCGTCGATCAGCACCACGCGCTTGCCCTGGAGCAGGTTGCGCACCGGGTTGAGCTTGAGGCGCACGCCGAAGTCGCGCACGCGCTGCTCGGGCTCGATGAACGTGCGGCCCACGTAATGGTTGCGGATGAGCCCAAAACGAAACGGAAGTCCGGCTTCGTCCGCGTAACCCAGCGCCGCGGTCACGCCGGAGTCGGGCACGGGAACGACGATGTCGGCCGGCACGCCGGAATCGCGCGCCAACTGGCGGCCCATCTGTTCGCGGCTGGCCTGCACCCAGCGCCCGTAGATTTTGCTATCGGGCCGCGCAAAATAAACATGCTCGAAGATGCAGCTCGATTGCGGAAAGCCGCTCGCGTATTGGCGGCTGGTGACGCCGTCCTCGGTCACCATTACCAGCTCGCCGGGCAGCACGTCGCGCTCAAACTCGGCGCGCAGCAGGTCGAAGGCGCAGGACTCGGACGCAACCACGATCGTATCCGGCCCGTCTGAGTTGCGGATGCGGCCGATCGAAAGCGGCCGGAAGCCGCGCGGATCGCGCGCAGCGAAGATGCGGTCGCGCGTCATCATCACGATGGAAAACGCGCCCTCGACCTGCCGCAGCGAATCCGCAATCGCATCCACCAGCGTGCCCGCGCGCGAGTGCGCAATGAGCTGCACGATGATCTCGGAATCCGAAGTGGTCTGGAAATACGCGCCTTCGCGCTCAAGGCGCGTGCGCACATTGCCCAGGTTGACGAGGTTGCCGTTGTGCGCAATGGCAATCAGGCCCTTGGTCGAATCCACGCGGATAGGCTGCGCGTTCAAGAGGGCCGAGTCGCCGGTAGTCGAGTAGCGTGTGTGCCCGATTGCCATCCAGCCGGGCAGTTTGTCGAGCACGTCATCGGTAAAGATCTCCGAGACCAGCCCCATACCCTTGATGTTGGCCAGCCGCTGCCCATCGGCCGTGGCAATGCCCGCCGACTCCTGCCCGCGATGCTGCAATGCATAGAGACCGAGATAAGCCTGACGAGCCGCATCCGGATGACCATGGATCGCAACCACGCCGCACTCTTCGCGCAGCTTGTCCGGTTCGGCCGACAAATCTGGGCGCAAATCCGGGTGCCCCTTCCTTTCCAAGTCCGCCGCGGCGGATGCGGAAAGGATGGGGGCCTCATCCTCAATCCCCCCCACCCCCTGAAACACCCGCCGGCTCATGTCGTAACCTCATCGTGCGTCACTTCATCGTGAAGGACAGCTTCAAGAGCCGTGGCCCACGGTTCGCGAAGCTCAGCCAGCGGCGCGGAGACGAGCAGATCGCCGTAGACCGAAATCTCCAGCCGGTAGCCGCCGGTAGATCCAATTCGTCCGCACCGGAAGCCGAACTCCTCCGCCAGCTCCTGAATTTCCGCCACGTGGTTCGCGCCGGCGGAGAGCAGCATGGTCGAGGCAGGCTCGGCAAACAGCCCAAAGAGCGGATGCGCCATCAAAGCCGGCTCCTGCTCGACTCTTGCGCCAATCCCTTTCGGGAATGCCGCTTGAGCGAGGGCCACGGCAATGCCGCCGTCCGCAACGTCGCGCGCGGAACGAAGCAATTTTCGGTCGGCAAGAACGCCCAAAAGGCCTTGCAGGTCTGCTTCGGCCCTCAGGTCCAGCGGCGGCGGCTGGCCCCAGATGCCTCCCAGCACAGCCTTCGCATACTCCGAAGAACCGAATACGGAAAGATGCGTGGCTGCTGCAAATTCGTTTCCCGAATCGGATTCGGGAACCACCACCGGCTCGTCACCCATCACCCCGGGTAACTGGCTCGACCTCGGTTCGGCGGGAACAGCAAGCACGCCGGCCGAATCGAGCCCATCGGCACCCGGCATCTGCCACAGCAGCAAAATCGCATCGCCCGCGGCCTGGAAGTGCGCAGGGACGGCTTTCGTCATATCGTCCAAAATGCCCACCACGCCCAGCACCGGCGTGGGATAAATGCCCACTCCCCGCGTTTCGTTATAAAGCGAGACGTTGCCGCCCGTAATCGGCGTGCCCAGCGCCGTGCAGGCTTCGGCAATGCCATCAATAGCCGCCGAAAGCTGGGCCATGATTTCGGGTTTCTCCGGATTGCCGAAGTTGAGGCAGTTGGTCGCGGCCACCGGCGTTGCGCCGGTGCTCGCCACCTTGCGCGCGGCCTCGGCCAC
>JBAUBR010000154.1:0-1796 GCA_049676965.1 Occallatibacter sp. | reverse complement strand
ATAAGCGCTAAGTTAAGGCGTTTTCGCCCGCTTTCGACCAGCTTGACACGCAGCATGTGGGGTAATCAAGGTGATAACCGCACAATGGGATGGGTTACCAAATCGTTATCTTAACGCTTATGGGGGTACCTGCTGGGGTACCTGCCCCTGGGGCTTAGCGTCCGGCGGATCCAAGACCCTGTTCCATTGTGCGCTCATCCCATGCAATTCTTTGCAAAATGCCGAAGACTGTAAGTTTCAGAAAAGCAGCGAGTTAGCCAGTTAGCGGGTCGGCGCGGACTTGACAATTATCAGGCGAGATGCAGGAAACGACCCGTGTCGAGCCTTGCCCCGGGAAAAACCAACTCGAAATTGCTTGCGCCGATGGATTTGGAGACGACTTCGCCGAGGACGGCGCGGAAGTCGGTAGTGACGGCGAGGTCGCGGCCTTCGTTGAGCTGGTGATCGGCCAAGCCCGGCCAGCGGCCGTAGACTTTACCGCCCGTGACGCGCCCGCCGAGGACGAACATGGCGTTGGCGTGGCCGTGATCGGTGCCGCCGGTGCCGTTCTGGCGGGCGGTGCGCCCAAACTCCGACATGGTGACCAGCGTGACGTCTTCTGCCCCGTCGCCCATATCGCGCCAGAAGGCGGCGATCGAATCCGAGAAGTCGCGGAGCCGGTTCGAAAGCTGGCCCTCGACGCCGCCCTGGTTCTGGTGCGTATCCCAGCCGCTGACATCGGTGAAGGCGGCTTCGACTCCAAGATTTGCTTTAAGAAGTTGTGCGATCTGCTTCATATTATTGCCGAAAGGCGAGTTCGGATAGTCGACGCCGGCGGCCGGCGAATACTGCCCGGGATCGGCTGCGCGCAGCATTTTGACGGCCTCAAAGGTCTCTTCACCTGTGGCGTGAA
The DNA here is from genome assembly GCA_049676965.1 of Occallatibacter sp. Taxonomy (GTDB): domain Bacteria; phylum Acidobacteriota; class Terriglobia; order Terriglobales; family Acidobacteriaceae; genus Telmatobacter. The sequence continues at coordinate 904 of JBAUBR010000154.1, read as the reverse complement.
GGATGCTGTCGCCGCTTTCGGAATACATGGCTTGGAACGCGCTGGCGGCGGGCGAGACCGGCGCCTCGACATGGCCACCGACGGCGAAGTTGTTCACGTTTCCCAGGGCGAGGGCCGGGATCTTTCCCTCGAGCGTGAGCGGCACCTGCGAGCCCAACGCCAGCGCGCGAAACGCGGTGTGTTCACATGGATGGCGCAGGTCTTCGGCCTGCAGCGCGCGGTTCAGCCAGCCGTCGGGAGTGCTCTTGATGCCGGGAGTTCCCGACTCCATGTAGTCCTGGGCATCGAAATGCGAGCGCGACATATCGGGCGAGCCGGCGGCGTGCACAATCGCCAATTGGCCGCGCTCATAGAGCGGCTTGAAGGACGCCAGCGAGGGGTGCAAACCGAAGAAGCCGTCGAGATCGAGAGCCTGGTTGGCAGGGATACCGATCGTTGGCCGCATGGTGTAGTAGTTCTTTTCGCGATAAGGGACTACGACGTTCAGTCCGTCGGCCGCGCCGCGCTGGAAGATGGCGACCAAACGCCCGCGCGAGGGACTTGCCGTTTGGGCCAGGACCGACCGGACCAGAAAGCTGGGAAGCGCCGCCGTGCCGGCCACGGCCAGGGCGCCGTTGCGCAGAAAAAATCGTCGGTTGGTTTGCATTGGGTACCTCATGCAGGGGCTGAAGCCCGCCGTTTTAAGCGGCTCTGTCCAGCCGGGGACTTGCTTTACACATCAGACCGGGGACATGGTTTACAGTTGGTTCCGGTTTTTGGGGTTGTGCGGCTAACTCATAATTGGTCAGCAGCCGCAGTCGTCGAGCCTGTGGGAAGTATGCAAATCCCGGTTTTTGGGGATTTGCATACTTTCCACAGGCTATGCGTCGTCGGCGTAGTCCTCGGGGCGCAGTCTTTCCACGCG
>JBAUBR010000153.1:0-21363 GCA_049676965.1 Occallatibacter sp. | reverse complement strand
GCCAACCGCCTCGCCTTGCGCGTTCCGGCCGAGGCGCGCACCGGCCCGGTGGAAGTGCGCAACCCCTCCGGCGCCAGCAACCCCGCTCCTCTGCGCGTAGCGCGCATGCTCTCGGGGGAACTGCATCCGGTCACCAGCCCGGCGGTCAGCCGCTCGGGAATGATCTATGCCACCATCTCCGGCCCGCGCGGGAAGCAAACGCCGGTGTCGATCGTGCGCATCAGCCCGGATGGCCGCGGTACGCCCTTCGTTACCGGCATTCTCAACGCCACCGGCCTGGCCTTCAATCCCGACGGCGATCTTTTTGTGACTTCGCGCGCCGAGGGCAATGTCTACCGCATCGACGCTTCCGGCGAATCGACCGTCTACGCGGAGGGCATGGGCGTGGCCACCGGCGCGGCCTTCGACCAGGCGGGCAATCTCTTTGTCGGCGACCGCAGCGGCACCATCTTCAAGATCAATCCCCAGCGCCAGATTTTCGTGCACGCCACGCTCGAGCCCAGCGTCTCGGCCTACCATCTCGCGGTCGACGCAGCCGGCAATCTGCTCGTCACCGGCCCCACGCTTTCATCGAACGACGCCATCTGGTCCATCGATCCTCACGGTGAAACGCACGCCTGGTACCGCGGTTTGGGCCGCCCGCAAGGCCTGGCCGTGGGCAGCGACGGCAGCGTCTACGTCGCCGCCTGCCTGCATGGCCGCCACGGTCTTGTCCGCGTTGCGCCTACGGGCGAAGCCTCTCTGGTGGTCGCCGGAGCCAACCTGGTCGGCGTGGCGTTTTCGCCGCTGGGCACCGCGATCCTGGCCACTAACGACGCCGTTTATGATGTGGACTTGGGGATTGAAGGATTGAGTCTGTATTAGCTTCTAGCCACTAGCTTCCAGCTTCTAGCCCGTTCAGCGGAAAATCGGTCTTCGAAGCTCCCTGCGAAACGCGTCGTTCGCAGAGAGCATCCGACGGGCTATGGTGACTAAGCTAATCGGTCAGGCGACCACTTATATATCGGCTGGAGAAGCTAGAGGCTGAAAGCCTACAGCTGGGAGCTGCAGTTTGAAATCCGAAATCATCGCCGTCGGCTCCGAGATGCTCACGCCCTGGCGGCAGGACTCGAACTCTCTCTATCTCACCGAAAAACTGAACGAGATCGGCGTCACTGTGGCCTTCAAGACCATCGTCGGCGACCGGCGCAAGGATCTTGTCGGCGTCATCCGCACCGCTCTGGGGCGCGCCGACATCATCGCCCTGATGGGCGGTCTTGGGCCCACGGAAGACGACCTCACTCGCGAAGCCGTTGCCGATGCGCTCAAAATCAAGCTGCGCCGTGACGCCGCGCAGATCGCCAACCTCCATGCCCGCGCCGCCACGTGGCGTATGCAGATGCCCGAAAATAATCTCAAGCAGGCCGACGTGCTCGAAGGCGCAACCGTGCTGCCCAACCCAAACGGCAGCGCGCCCGGCCAGTGGCTCGACACCACTTACCACGGCTACCGCAAGCTCATCTTCCTGGTTCCCGGCCCGCCCAATGAGTGCCGCAGCATGTTCGACGCGGAGTGCCTGCCGCGCCTGCGCGAAGCCGCGCCGCCGCGCCACATCGCCAAGCGCGTGCTCAAGGCGGCGATGATCGGCGAATCGTCGGCCGACAAGCTGGCCGCGCCCATCTACACGACGTACAAGGATGTCGAGACCACCATCCTCGCCAAAAACGGCGATATCCAGCTCACGCTGCTCTGCTCCAAGCCCACGCTCGAAGCTGCGCAGGAGCGCGTGGACGAGCTCGCCGGCCGCCTGGAAGAGGTGCTCGAAGACTGGCTCTACTCATCGAAGGGCGAATCGCTCGAGCAGATCGTGCTCGACTACCTCGGCTTCCGCGACGCTACGCTGGCCACGGCCGAAAGCTGCACCGGCGGCATGATCGCCGAGCGCATCACGTCGGTCAGCGGCAGCTCGCGCTCGTTTTTGGGCGGCGCCGTTGTTTATTCGAACGAGCTGAAGACCAAGTTCGCCGATGTTCCGCCCGAGCTCATCGAGCGCCACGGAGCGGTTTCGGCGGAGGTCGCAATGGCGCTCGCCGAAGGTATCCGCCTGAGCACCGGCGCCACCATCGGCCTGGGCATCACCGGCATCGCCGGCCCCACCGGCGGCACTGACTCGAAGCCCGTAGGCCTGGTTTACATCGCTGTCTCCGACGCGCAAAAGAACGAAGTCACCGAGCGCAACTTCCGCGGCGCCCGCGACCGCGTCCGCGAATGGAGCGCGCAGCAGGCGCTGGACCTGGTGCGGCGGAGGCTGATGTAGATACCCCGGTGCGCAAATGGATTAGCTATGAGACCCTCCGCTCTCGCCAAAGCATTATCATTGCTGAAAACTGCCTTGAAACTCCGACTCGTGGAATAATGAGAGGCGAAAACGGAAATGGCAAAGCCTTCGCGTGGTGTCGCGCACCCATTGGCCCACACTCCAACTATCTCGCCGACGCTAGCCCTGAGAAAGCTGCAAGATCTTCTTGTTCAGATCCCGGACATCCGCTCGAAAGGCCGTCGATCTGCTGAGCTTTCAACATGGGATGGAGACATCAGGATCACCCTTGCGGAGTATTTTGGCGAGAACTCCCTCCCGTTTAAGGAATTTGCGGGAATCTGGTTTACTCCTGGGGTCTACTATGACGGGCAACCGGAACAAGAATTCGTCCTTGCGTTCCAATCTGGCCTCGATCGGGCAAAGGGCTTTCTGGAATCGAGGATCAAAGACCTGCGTGGGCGCATCGAGCACGCGAGCCCAACGAACGTCTCCAGCCCGCAAACCCCAATGCTGACTAGCCGCAAGGCCTTCGTAGTGCACGGTCATGACCACGGGAAAAAAGAGGCCGTCGCCAGATTTCTTGAGAAACTCGACGTCGATCCGATCATCCTCCACGAACAAGCGGACGAAGGGAGGACGATCATCGAGAAATTTGAAGATCACGCGGTAGATGTGCACTGCGCGGTCGTGATACTTACCGGCGATGACGTCGCTGCGCCTAAGCCTGACCGGTCGAAGGAGGAGCTTCGCGCGCGGCAGAACGTGATCTTCGAGCTCGGATTCTTCGTCGGAAGGCTCGGCCGGAAGCGCACATTTGCGCTCGTTGAAAAAGGTGTTGCCCTGCCGTCGGATATTCGTGGCGTCATTTATATCGAGCTGGATGATGGCGCCTGGCGCTTGCGCCTTGTGAAGGAACTCAAGGCGGCCGGGCTCGATGTGGATGCGAATCGCGCATTCTAATGGACTCATCACGCATGCTGGGATAAAGGTGATTGATGTCACGGCTGATCCAGAACTACGGGCTCTTTTGGCGCAGGAACGACGTATTCTGGGGGCGACCGAACGTGAGAGGTCATCTAAAGGGAGTTCCGGCAAAAGAGACCTCCGCCGATCCCATCGACTTCCGAAATCAAGCAGGTGTATACGTTCTTTATGATGAGAACTTCCGTTTAGTTTATGTTGGGCAGGCCGGCGTCGCGAATCAGTACCAATACAGTCGGCTAAAGCAACACACGAAGGATGCTCTAGCAGACCGATGGACACGATTCTCGTGGTTCGGAATCCGATGGGCGCGAGTCAATGGTGAGTTGGCGAAAGGCGCCGAAAAGGTTCCCGTTAGTACTGACAAAGTCCTCGACCACATAGAGGCGATTCTCATCAGCTCGTCTGAACCACCTCATAACAGACAGGGCGGACGCTTCGGAGAAGAAGTCACGCAGTATCTGCAGTTCCGCGATCCGGATGCTCTCCTTCCGAGCGCTGAGGAGATGGTGAAAGAAATCTGGAAGAAGATTACTAAAGGAAATCTTTAGCGGCTCGCGAGCGGAGGACCCATCACGCCGCGCGCAAAGCTCTCCGCACCTTGATCTGCTTCTCCCGTTTCCGCGTCTGCACGATTTCATACGCCGATTGCATCCGCATCAACGTGTCCATCTTCACTCCAAACGCCTTCTCGATGCGCAGCGCCATCTCGCCGGAAAGGCTGGCTTTCGCATTCAGCAAGCTGGAGAGGGCCGGCCGCGAGACCCCAAGCGCTGCCGCTGTCGAGGTGACAGTCAAACCGGCAGGCTCAACGATTTCAGTTCGAATGAAATCGCCGGGATGAGGAGGATTCTTGATGGGCATGGCCAACTTCTCCTTCATGATCTAGTGGTAGTCTTCCAGATTCAATTCGCAGATCTCCGGCTCGACCGCTTCGACTAGAAACGTCAGCCGCCAATTGCGGGTTACGCTCAAACTCCACGTTCCCTTACGATCCCCCGTCAGCGTGTGAGCCTTCCATACCTGTAGCGCGTGCAATTCTTCCGGATCGTCCATGCTTTCGAGGAATGCCAACATCTTGCGTAGCTTGTCCGCGGACCCCGCCGGGACTCCTTTCGCGCTGTCTTGCTCATACAGCCCTTTTAGGCCCTTGTGGACGATCCGTCCGATCTTCACTCGTGAGAGTGTAGCCTGTAACTTTACACTTGTCAATCATTTGACAGGGTCTGTCCGCGATCCTGCATTGGCCTCTGCTCGCCCCGCCCGTTTAGCGTATGCCGTCGACGTGCCTTCCCTGGTGGAGCCTTTATTTGAGGAGAACCCCTCCCATCCGCAGTCGAATTTTCATCTCCAATTTGCTCTCCTGTAACACCAACCTTCGCGTCCCCTCCCGATAATCCTTGCTGGCAAGACGAAATCGCTACACGCGAAAGGACTTTCCCCATGTCGAAGGAAGCAGCCGATCACCACGAGAAGGCAGCGGAGCACCACGAGCACGCTGCGCGCCACCACAAGGAAGCCGCGAAGCATCATGTCACTGGCGACCACGAAAAGGCCGCCCACCACGCGCACACGGCGCATGGCCATCATCTGCACGCCGCCGAGCACGCCGAGCATGCGGCCAAGCACCACGTTGAGGCGCACGGTCATAAATAGCGCCGTCGAAGCCCGCCTTGCGCGGGCTTCCCCACTTCCCACTACGGCCAGCCGCCGATTGGTCATCGAGCATTGACTCGCTCGCGCTTCGCCTGCAAAACTGAGGCGTATGCGGTACACCGGCAAGGTGGATTATGCCCACGAGCGCAAAATCCGGGAGCGCAACACGCGGCTTTACCGGCTCGCGCACTGGCCTATCTGGATCTGGGTCTTCTTTCTAGCGCCGGGGCCGCTGACCTTTACGCTGTTCGCGCGCGGCTTTCACTGGGGCAACTGGGCGTGGCTGGCTGCCGTGCTCCTGGGGACGGGCATCGGGGTCCTGAGCGGCAATTTGCCCGGATGCGAACCGCGGCCCTACATCCTGCGCTTCGACGAAGACAAGCCCAACCCGCTCTACCGGCGCGTCTGCTACACCTTTGCCTGGAACGCGGTGCTCAGCTTTGCGCTGCTCAACCTCGCCGGCCTGGCGGTCGCCGCCGCCACCGGCACCTGGTACATGAAGCAGATTTACAACTACGCCTATTCGCCGCTTTGCGCGGTCATCCTGCTGCTCGGCCTGGCCGGCTGGCTGCCGCGCGTAGGACCCTCCACCAAGGGCGAGGGCATTGAGCGCCGCTACTTTTACGGCTCGGTGTGGGCCGTCACGGCGGCGCAAACCGTGCTGCTGGCGCTGTGGAAGGCCCTGCCGTTGACGCAGACCACAAGCCTCATCAAGCTCGCGGCGTTTGTCGGCGTGCTGCTGGTCATGGGTGTGCTTGCGTATCGCGGCAAGCTCGGCCGCACACGGCCCATCCTGCCCGGCGAACTCATGGTCTCGGACTAAGCAAGCTGCCGAGAGCCTGTCTCAGGGGCTGAAGCCCTTCTTGATTATGCTTCGTTGGATGTCGGGGTCGATGCCTCTACCTGGCGTCCCCGGTCTGCCGTCTGCCGCCCCCGGGGGCTGAAGCCCCGACGAATACAGAGGCCTTGAATGTACGGGCTGAAGCCCGTACCCTTCCTCCGGCACAGAATGACTTCTCGCGCGCCGCAAGTCGTTAGGGGTTTGCCGCGAGGCAAAAATCTGTAAAGATGAATGCATGACGACTGTGTTGAGCCCCGCGAAAGTCTTTGCCGACCGGATTGGCCGGATCGAGGTCTCCCAAACCATGGCCGTGGCCGCCGAGGCCGCCAAACTTCGCGCCCAGGGCGTGGACCTGGTGGATTTTGGCGCCGGAGAGCCGCATTTTCCTACGCCGCGGCACATCAAGGACGCGGCCATCGCCGCCATCGACGCCAACTTCACGCGCTATACCGTCGTCCAGGGTATTCCCGACGTGCGCAGGGCCATTGTGGAGCGCCACGCGTGCGACTTCGGTTCGGACTACGGGCTGGACGAAGCGATCTTCACCACCGGCGGAAAGCAGGCGCTGTTCAACGCCATCCAGGCGCTCGTGGATCACGGCGACGAGGTGGTGCTGCCGGTGCCCTACTGGGTCAGCTTCAAAGACATCATTCAGTACGCAGGCGGCAAGCCGGTTTTTCTCGAAACCAGCGAGGCGGAGAACTTCCGCATCACCGCCGACGCGATCGAAAAGGCCGTCACGCCGCTGACCAAGGCCATTATTCTCAATTCGCCGTCCAATCCGGCCGGCTCGGTGGTGTCGGCGGCCGATCTGGAGCGGATTGTGCAGCTGGCCCACAGCCGGGGCATTTATCTGTTGCTGGATGAGTGCTACGTGTACCTGAACTACGCAGGCAAGCCGGTATCGGCGGGCGCGTTTGCCTGGGCCAAGGAGCACATGGTGATCCTGGGCTCGCTGTCGAAGACTTATTCCATGACCGGCTGGCGGGCGGGGTATGCATTGGGGCCAAAGCCGATCGTGGCCAACCTGAGCAAGCTACAATCGCAGTCCACTTCGAATGCGGCGAGCATCGTACAAAAAGCGGCTGTCGCCGCGCTCAACGGGTCCCAGGAGTGCGTTTGCGAGTTTCGCGCCGAGTTCATCGAGTTGCGCGACCACATCCTGGCGCGGCTGGCGGAGATTCCGGGCGTTACGTGCACCAGGCCGGAAGGCGCTTTTTATGTCTACCCCAACATTTCGGCGTTCCTCGACCCGAAGGGGAGCAGGGGCGGCGTGCGCACGGCAACCGAGCTGGCTACGCGGCTGCTGCACGAGGGCCACGTGGTCACGGTGCCCGGCGAGGCGTTCGGCACCAGCGAGCACATCCGCATGTCCTATCCGGTTACCAAGCAAACCATCGACGAGGGCGCCCGGCGATTGGGCGATTTTCTGGGGCGTTTGGGCAAAGCGTAAGCCATTCACGAGGCTCCGGTTGTCGGGCCCCGCAGCGCCGGTTCCGGCCGCCGGGACTCCGGCCACTTCAAAAAGTAACGTTCATCCCTGTGCAAACATATCGTTTGTCGGGTAGGATGTGTCTTCGATGTCGAAGCCGATCGATTTTCGCCCTGTGATCCTGGCCGGCGGCAGCGGCACCCGCTTCTGGCCGCGGTCGCGCCGCGCCCACGCCAAGCAGGTTCTGGCGCTCGATGGCGAGCGCTCCATGATTCAGCAGACGGTGGAACGGCTCAAGCCGCTGGCCCCGCTGGACAAGACCTGGGTCGTCACCAACGAGCACCTTGCGCTTGAAATCGCCGAGCAGTTGAAGAGCGTGCCTAAAGCCCAGATTGTGGAGGAGCCGGTGGCGCGCAACACCGCCCCGGCCTGCGGGCTGGCGGCATTCCTGATCGAGAAGGACAACCCCGATGCGGTTTTGGGAATTTTCCCCTCCGACCACGTCATTGCCGACGAGCCGAAGTTCTTGAAGGCGCTGCAAAAGGGAATCCAGGTTGCCGCGGCGGGCGAGAACATCGTGGTGCTGGGCATTGAGCCCACGCGCGCCGAGACCGGCTACGGCTACATCGAAACCGGGGACTACACGCGCGACGATTCGGCGCTGCACGTCCGGCGTTTTATCGAGAAGCCGAACCAGAACCGCGCCGAAGACTTCGTCGCGGCGGGCAATTACTACTGGAACTCCGGCATGTTCCTGTGGTCGGCGCGCACGCTGGCCAACGCCGTGCGCGAGCACCTGCCGGAGACGGCGCCGCTGCTGGAGTCGATCGCCGCGGCCTACCTCACGCCGGAGTTCGAGGAGGTTTTCCACGCGCTCTACCCCAAGTGCGAGAACATCTCGGTCGACTACGCGGTGCTGGAGCCGCGCTCGGCCAAGGGCGAGCATCTTTCGCACCTCTACTGCCTGCCGGCGGAGTTTACCTGGAACGATCTCGGCTCCTGGGCGTCGCTCTACGAGTACCAACTCGATACGCGCCTGCGCGGCGACGGTGAGGGCAACGTGGCCGAGAGCAACGGCCACCTGACTATCGAGGCGGGCAACAACTATATTTACAGCCCCAAGAAGTTTGTGGCGCTGGTGGGCGTCGAGAATTTGGTCATTGTGGACACCGAAGACGCGCTGCTCATCGCCCACCGCGAGCACTCGCAGGACGTGGGCAAGATCGTGAAGGAACTCGGGCTGACCGGGCGCGCCGAACTGATCTGACGTGCGCCACTCCACCTTGCGTGCATCAGAGAGTTCAGCGGGATCGAGCGCTTGACCGTCTGTAAATGGTTCCGCGCGGCCAGTCCAACCTGCACGAATCTCCATGGAGAACTCGAACGTACAGATGCCGCATCCTGTGATCAAGTTTGGCACCGACGGCTGGCGCGGCGTCATCGCCGACGACTTTACGTTTGCCAATGTGCGCACGGCCGCTGAAGCGATTGCCGCATACATTCATGCCAAGGAAGATCCGGCCAAAGGTCTCTGCATCGGCTACGACTCGCGCTTTGGCTCGAAGGCCTTTGCGCGCTCCTGTGCCGAAGTGGCTGCGGCAACCGGCATTCCGGTGATGCTGGCCAACGACATCACTCCGACTCCTGCGCTGAGCTTTGGCGTGCGCGAGCGCGGCGCGGCCGGCGGCATCGTGATCACGTCGTCGCACAATCCGCCGCAGTGGAACGGCGTGAAGTACAAGGCGTGGTACGGTGGCTCGGGCAAGCCGTCGATCATGGCGGAGATCGAGTCGTACCTGGGCCAGCAGGTAGCGCGAGCCGCGCAGCCGGCGCCGATCCGCGAGGTCGACTTTCTGCCCACCTATCTGAAGGCCATCGAGAGCTTCGCCGATCTGGACCTCATTGCGAAATCGGGAATGAAATTTGCCATCGACTCGATGTATGGCGCCGGGCGGACCATTCTTTCCGACATTTTTACGCGGCTTGGCGTGGCGCACGTGCAGATTCGCGGCAACGTCGATCCGCTGTTTCCGGGCATCAATCCCGAGCCGATCGAGCCGCACATCCGTGCGCTGGGCGAGGCGGTGGTGGCCAACGGCTGCCACGCCGGCCTGTGCACCGACGGCGACGCCGACCGTATCGGCGCGACCGATGAGCACGGCAACTTTGTCGATCCGCACAAGATTTATTCGGTGCTGTTGAGCTGGGTGCTCAAGCGCAAGAACTGGCCCGGCGCGGTGACGCGCGCCGTCAACACGACCAAGATGTTGGACCGCATCTGCGCCAAATATGGCCGCGAGCTGATCGAGCACGGTATCGGATTCAAGTATGTCTGCGACTTGATGCTGGAGCGCGAGATCGTGATGGGCGGCGAGGAATCGGGCGGCATCGGTTTTCAGCGCCACCTGCCGGAGCGCGACGGCCTGCTGAACGCGCTGCTGCTGGCCAACGTGATGGCCGAAGAGGGCAAGACGCTAGGGCAGCTTGTGGCCGACCTGCAGGCCGAATACGGCGAGCACCAGTACGGCCGCATCGACCTGCACATCCCCGGCGACGTTAAGAACAGCGCCATTGCGCGGGCCAAGGCGCTCCAGCCGGGCGATCGCGTGTTTGGCGGGATGCCGATCTTGCGCGTGGAAACGCTGGACGGAGTGAAGTTTTTCCTCGACAATCCCGAAGCCACAGCCAAGCCGAATGCGGCCGAGAGCTGGCTGCTGCTGCGCGCCAGCGGGACCGAGCCGCTTATGCGCATCTACTCCGAATCGTGCTCGAAGGAATCGGTAAACAAGCTGCTCGAAGCCGGGCGCGACTTCGCGCTGGCGAAATAAGCCGCGAGAACTGGGAGGTCCAATGTTTATTCACATCTTCGGATTTCGCTGGAAGCCGGAGGCGACCGAGGCCGACAAGGCGCGGGCTACGCAAGAGATTTTGGCCTTTCGCGGCACCATCCCCGGACTGATCGAAGCGCACGTGGGGCCGAATCTGTCCCCGCGGGGCCAGGGCTACACCTTCGCTGGACTGATGAAGTTCACCGACAAGGCGGCGTGCGACGCCTACTCGACTCACCCCGCGCATCTGGCGCTGCTCGATTGGCTGGTGCCGCTGATCGATCCGGTGGAGCTGGATTTCGAGGCGTAGATTGCTCGTGCCTATCTTCAGAATTTTTATCGCTCGAACATCCGCGCGTCGAAGACAAACGGCTGCGGAGGGTCGATCTTCAGTTCGCCGATGCGGGGATGAATCGGATTGACCAATACGTTCCATTCGGAGCGGATGGGCACCGAGGGGACCCTGAGCGCCAGCGACGAGCTGCCACGAATCCACGCATCGCCCAATTCGCGTGTCGCGAGCAGAGCCTTTTCTGTCCACCAGCCCTGAGGCAGGTCTGCGGGCTGCAAGGTGCGGGCGGGTTCGCCATCGGGCAGCGCTGCAGAGAGAAAAACCAGATCGGACGGCGACTGGCTGGGTTCCAGATGGACGAAGAGCTCAACGGCCGCAAGAGCCAGCGATGTTGACGCATAGACCATGGGTACGCCGCGCGAGTTCCATCGTCCGCCGAATCGCCGCGCGCCCTCGCCGGAGAACGCGTCGGCCGCGTAGGTTGCGCGGCAGATCCGCCAGATCCGCATTCAGTCCCTAGCTGTAGACGCCGTAGGCGATGCGGCCGAGCACATCTTCCACTTCGCGCACTCCCGGATCGGTGTCGAGCTGGTCGAGCGGCCGGCCTCCGCGGAGGGCGCGATTGGGTGTCTTGAGCCACTGCGCCGCCTTTTCCTCAGTGCCCAGCGTGTCGACGGCTGTCGCGTATACCTGCGCCAGGCGGACGGTGCGGTCGGACTCGACTGCGGTGAGGCGTCCGTGGCGAGCCAGCCGTCGCGTCAAGGTGCGCTGGGGAATGCCGATTTTGGCGGAGATTTCGGCCTGGCGCAGGTCCAGCCGCTTGGCAAGAAGAAACAGCGCTTCGGCCGGCAGACCCTCGCGCACCAACTCGGCCAGGGCGCTGCTGGTATGCGCAGCTCGACCCAGAATCGATTCGCCACCGAGAAAGTCCGGAAGTGTGTGGGCTGCCATTAGCGTTTCCAAGATGAGTATACGCCATTTGGCCACTGAGAAACAGCCAAATTACGCGATTACGGCAACTTTTGCCCGTTTGCCGAGGCGCACAGCGACGCGCGCGGGGAGCGAGGGTAAGGTCACGATGGCGCTTGTGACGGTTTCGCCATCGAGCTTGACGGCGCCTTCAGCGATTTTGCGGCTGGCTTCGGCTCCGCTGGCTGCCAGCCCGAGGGCTACAAGTAGCTTCGGCAAACGGATATGAATCCCGGCAACAGAAGCACTCGAAGTTGCGTGCTGCTCGGACTTGTCTGAGAATCCGAGATGAACTGCCTGAGAGCCAGCGACGTCCGCATAAGCGACGGCAACCTCTTCGAGATTCTCGGCGGTCTCCTTCTCCTGAAACATGCGCGCCCAGTTCTCTTCGGCGCTGGCGGCTGCGGCTTCGCCGTGAAAGCCGGCGGTGATGGTGCGTGCCAGGCGCTTCTTTGCGGCCATCGGGTGGAAGGCGCCGGCCGCAACTTCGATCTGCATGGCGCTTATCTCCGAACGGCGCAGATCGGTCAGCAAGATCCAGTACTTCCACATCAGCTCATCCGAGATGCTCATCAGCTTGCCGTACATCTCCGCTGGCGGCTCATTGATGCCGATGGCGTTGCCGAGCGACTTCGACATCTTCTGCGTGCCGTCGAGCCCTTCGAGAATGGGCGTCATGAGAACGATCTGCGGCTTCTGGCCGTAGTGGCGCTGCAGCTCGCGGCCGCAGAGGAGATTGAATTTCTGGTCGGTGCCGCCGAGTTCGACATCGCACTCGAGCGCCACCGAATCGTAGCCCTGCATCACCGGGTAGAGCAGCTCGTGCAGGCCGATGGGCTGCTCGGCCTGGAAGCGCTTGTGGAACTCCTCGCGCTCCAGCATCTGCGAGACGGTAAAGTGCGAGGTGAGGCGGATGGTCTGCTCGTAGCCGAGCTTGTCGAGCCACTCCGAGTTGTAGCGGACCTCGGTTGCCTGCTCGTCGAGGATGCGGAAGACCTGCTCTTTATATGTCCTCGCATTCGCGTCAATTTGAGAGCGCGTAAGCGGCTTGCGCGTGACGTTGCGGCCGGTGGGGTCGCCGATGAGCGAGGTAAAGTCGCCGACGAGGAAGATCACCTGGTGGCCGAGTTGCTGAAAGTGGCGCAGCTTGCGCATCAGGACGGTGTGACCGAGGTGCAGGTCGGGAGCGGTGGGGTCGAAACCGGCTTTCACGCGCAGCGGACGGCCGGTTTTGCGGCTCTCGTCAAGGCGCTCGCGCAGGTCGGCAACGCGGATGATCTCCGCGGCGCCTTTTTCGAGCAGGTCCATCTGTTCGTCTACGGGAGGGAAGTTGGTGGGTAAAAACGAACTCATGCCGTATTTCAGTGTATAGGCTCGAGATTCTTGAACTCGCGTCGAAGCGGATCAACAAAGCAGTAGCTCCCCTTTGCCCTTTGGAGGGGAGGATGCGCAGCGCCCGGCTGTTCTACGTTTGCTGGATAGAAAACCGCGCTATACTTGCTGCCATGTACACGTTCCGGCGCCAATTCGACGAGCGTACGCGGAAACGGCCGATCGGCCGGTTGCACTTGAACCTCATCCTTCTTTTGATCGCGGCCGGTGCGACGAACTTCGGCATTTGCCTCGTGAACTGGCTCATGCACATTGTGAAGAGCGGCGGGATCGGGGATTTCATCGGGCTGTGCTTCATGGTCGGCATGGTCGCGTCCCTCGTGCTCATCCTGGGCCCGGCATTCCATCTCAACGTGGCCGTCCGCAGGTTGCGAACCAACTCGAATTCCGGCTTCCCCTTCGTCTCGCTTTAAATCCGAACTTCGATAAAGTCGTTTGCGCCAGCCAACCGTGCTGCGATAGCGTGAGCCCATGGCTGGTATTCCATTGCTGCTCGAGGGTAAGGTTGCGCTGATTACCGGCGGCTCGCGGGGGATTGGCGCGGAGACGGTGCGGATCTTCACCGAGGCCGGCGCGCGGGTTGGATTCAATTTCCGCCGCTCGCGCGATCAGGCCGTGGCGCTGGCAGCCGAGTGCGGCGGGCGTCCGCGTTGCCTGGCCATCGAGCGGAAGCTCGACTGCGCCGCCGACGGACACTCGCTGGTGGATGCGGCGGTGCGCGTCTTCGGGCGGCTCGACATTCTGGTGGCCAATCACGGCGTCTGGGAAGCCGAAGACGTGCCGATCGGCGAAATGACCGAAGACCAGTGGTCGAACACGATGGCTGTGAATCTCGACTCGGTCTTCGGCCTGGTGCAGGCCGCGGTGACGCAGTTCGACAAGCAGATCGCCGAGGCTCGCGAAGCTGCGGCGAGCGAAGGCCGAGCGCCGGAGGGCGATACGGGAACGACCGGCCACATCGTGTTCATCAGCTCCACGGCTGGCCAGCGCGGCGAGGCTTACCACGCCGACTATGCCGTGACCAAAGGCGCGTTGATCAGTCTCACCAAGAGCCTTTCAAGCGAACTTGCGCCGCGGGGGATTCGCGTAAACTGCGTGGCGCCGGGGTGGGTCGAGACGGATATGTCGGCGGCGGCGCTGAACGACGTCCAACTGGGTACGAGGATTAGAGCCGGCATCCCGGTGGGCCGCGCGGCCAGCCCGCGGGAGATCGCCGGACCGATATTGTTTTTATGTACACCGCTGGCCGGGTTCATCTCCGGCGAAATCCTCAATGTGAATGGCGGCGCGGTGCTGGCGGGGTGAGGGCAGGGACCGAGGGAACAAGGGACCGAGGGAACAAGGGATCGAGGGACCAAGGGAACAGAGTTTGGAAGCTCGAGTTCAGAGGGTAGCGATTGATGCGAAGAGCGATTTTGGCGGCGCTGGCGGCGTTGCTGCTGGCGGCACCGTGCGGCACCCGGACGCAGACCACGACCGACATCGGCGCGAAGAATGCCCAGCAAGCGCGCGAGGCGCTGGACCGCATGGTGCAGGCCCTGGGCGGTCAGGCCTGGCTGAACATGAAGAACCAGGAGCTGCAGGGGCACATCGCAGCATTTTTCCACGGCCGGCCCGATTTGGGCACCACTGAGTTCTTTGAGTTCCACCAGTGGCCCGATCATGACCGCTATGAGTACACCAAGCACCGCGATGTGGTGGGATTTTATATCGGGCGCGAGGGTTGGGAAGTGACTTATCGCGGCAAGCATCCGCTGCCACAGGACCAGGTGGACGATTTCATGCGCCGCCGCGATCACTCCATCGAGACCGTCATCAAGACCTGGCTGCCCGATCCCAAGACGATTCTGGTCTACGAGGGCCAGCACCTGGCCGAGCGGCACTTGTGCGAGCAGGTTTCGCTCATTTCGGCGCAGAACGACTCGGTGACCATTTTGATGGACGTGCAGACGCACCTGCCGCTGCGGCGCAGCTTCCAGTGGCGCGACCCGCTGTACAAAGACTTGAACACCGACGCCGAAGAGTACGACGACTACCACGTCTTCGACGGATTTCCGACGCCGTTCAACATTACGCGGTTCAAGAACGACGAGATGGTGCGCCAGCAGTTTATCGACCACGCGCAATATAACCGGGAGCTGCCGGCCGACTTCTGGGATGTGGACGCGGTGGCGAAACGGATCAAGAAGTAGCCGCGATTTTGGCTGAGGGTTGCGCGAAGATTCCGACCTGTTCCGCCAACCGGCGGAATGGATGAGGCACGCCGCTCCCGGTGAATGGCCGGTGGTGGGCCCTTGTTTATAATCCAGAGGTGCGCGAAGCGGTGATGCCCACCGCTCTCTGGAGCCTGAGAATGACCCTAGACATCCAGGAGATCCTGGGTTTTCTTCCCCACCGCTACCCCTTCCTGCTGATCGACCGCATCGTCGAATTCGAGCGCCAAAAGCGGCTGGTCGCTATCAAGAACGTCACCATCAACGAGCCGTTTTTCCAGGGACATTTTCCCGGCTATCCCATCATGCCGGGGGTGCTGGTGGTGGAGGCGATGGCCCAGGCCGGCGGCATCATCATGATGCACGAGATTCCCGATCGCGAGAAGAAGCTGGTGGTCTTCACAGGTATTGAAAAGGCCAAATTCCGCCGGCCGGTTACGCCCGGCGACCAGTTGCGCATCGAGGTCGAGGTGCTGTCGTTCCGGCCGCGCGCGGGGCGCATCGAAGGGAAGGCGTGGGTCGAGGGCAAGCTGGCTTGTGAGGCCACGCTCACCTGCCAGGTGATCCCGAGGGTGCGGGAATCGAGATCGTCCGGCGAAGAAGGCAGTCCGCACGCTCCCAGCCCGGAGGCTGCTCCGGCCGAGCTGGTGACGCCGGAGTGAGCGTTCATCCGAGCGCCATTGTCGCTCCCGGAGCGCTGGTTCCGGACTCCTGCACGATCGGGGCGTATTCGACCGTCGGTCCCGAGGTCGTTCTGGGCGAGGATTGCACACTGATCTCACATGTGGTGCTTGACGGGCGCACCAGAATCGGCGCGCGCAACATCTTTTATCCATTTTGCTCGGTGGGCGTGGCGCCTCAGGATTTGAAATACCGCGGCGAAAATACTGAGACGATTCTCGGCGACGGCAACACCATTCGCGAGTGCGTGACCATCAGCCGGGGCACGGCCAAGGGCGGCGGCGTGACGCGGGTGGGATCGAATTGCCTCATCATGGCCTATGCGCACATCGGCCACGACAACCAGGTGGGCAGCCACTGCATTCTGGCCAATGCGGCCACGCTGGCCGGCCATGTGACCATCGAGGATCACGTGACTGTGGGCGCGTTCAGCCCGATCCACCAGTTTTGTACGGTGGGCGCGCACGCCTACATCGGCGGTGGAACGATCGTGACACAGGACGTTCTACCGTTTTCGCTCACCTCGTCCCGGCGGGAGAACAAGGCCTTCGGGATTAATAAAATCGGGCTGGAGCGCAAGGGATTCTCGCCGGAACGGCTGGAGCGGCTGCAGAAGGCGTTCCGGCTGCTGCTGGCGGCGAAGATGAACACCACGCAGGCCGTCGAAAAGATGCGTGAGCTTGAGGGCGAGGACGTGGCGCTGCTGGTCAAGTTCATCGAGAGCAGCCAGCGGGGGATTATCAAATAAAAGCTGGATTTCCGCCCCTGCTTCGGAGTTATTCTTTTGCGTTGCACAGGAGGGACGGCTTTGACGACGATCAGCGAATTCGATGGAATTCAGATTCGGATGCAATTCAGCGATCACGAGCCCCCGCACTTCTACGTCCGCTACGACGAGGACGAGGTTGCGGTTGCCATTGAGAACCAGATGGTGATCAAGAGCGGTTCAATTTCCCGCAAAGCGCTCGGCAAGGCGCTCACTTGGGCCGGGAAGCACAAAGGTGAACTGATGGCCGACTGGGAGCTGTGCCGCGCCGGAAAGGGACCGGAAAAGATTGCCGCGTAATCGAATCGAACCGAGATCGCCCTTTCGCCGCGCGAAATCCGCGATGGCGCTCTTCCGTTCCGCCGCGTCTGTGCGGCGGCCGGCATGAAGCTCGGGCTCATTGCCGGTAATGGGCGATTCCCTTTCCTGCTACTCGATGCGGCGCGGGCGCAGGGGCTCGATGTCGTGGTTGCGGCAATTCGTGAAGAAACCGACCCGGAGATCGATCATCGTGCGGCTTGCGACGAACGCATCACGGTGCACTGGCTCTCGTTGGGCGAGCTTTCGCGGCTGATCGAGACGTTTCAAAAGGCAGGCGTTTCGACTGCAGTGATGGCCGGGCAGGTGAAGCACAAGCAGATTTTTTCTTCCATCCGGCCGGACTGGCGGCTGGCCAAGCTGCTTTTGAACCTGCGCGCGCGCAATACCGACATGCTGCTCGGCGCGGTGGCCAAGGTGCTGGCCGATGAGGGCATTGAGCTGATCAGCTCGACCGCTTTTCTCGAGCCATTATTGGCGCAGGAGGGCGTGCTGACGGCGCGCGCGCCGGATGAAGACGAGCGCAAGAATATCGAGTATGGCCTGAGCGTGGCGCGGGCCGTGGCTGGATTCGACATTGGCCAGACCGTGGTGGTGGCTGCGCAGGCCTGCTTAGCTGTCGAGGCCATGGAGGGCACGGATGCCGCTGTCGAGCGAGCCGGGGCCATCATGCGCTCGCTCAGCGAGGGCGACCCGACGCCGGCTTCGACTCTGGAACGGCGGCTGACCGTGGTGAAGGTCGCAAAGCCGAATCAGGATTTGCGCTTCGATGTTCCGGTGATCGGCATCGCCACGATTGAGACCATGATCCGGGCCGGCGCTAGTTGCCTTTCGGTCGAGGCCGGGCGCACTCTTCTGTTCGACCGCGAGGCGCTGGTCAAGCGCGCCGATGAGGCTGGGATTGGCATTGTCGCAGTCCCGCACTCGTAGCAGGCTCCAAGCCGGGACATCTCCAGGACAGATCGATCAAATCTCGATGAATCATTTGCGAACGGCGTATCCAACAGCGGATACTGGAGTCCCGGCTGCTTGCTGCGTCCGGGAAGATGCATTCTCCGTCCAATGACCGGAGGTCCCTCGTGAAAAAGACTCTCTTCTACACGTTCGCCACGATCGCCGTGGCAGCCGCAGTGGCTACATTCGTCAACGTCCACGCAGCCGACAACCAGACCATGCCTGCCGTGGGACAAGCCGCGCCTACCTTCACGCTTCCCTCGCAGGACGGCTCGCCGGTTTCGCTGGACAGCTTTCGCGGCAAGTGGGTGGTGCTTTACTTCTATCCCAAGGACATGACTACGGGATGCACCATCGAAGCGCACAACTTCCAGCGCGACCTTTCCAAGTTCGACGCCGACAACGCGGTGGTGCTGGGCGTGAGCGTGGACTCGACCGACAGTCACAAGCAGTTCTGCACCAAGGATGGGCTCACCTTCAAGCTGCTTTCGGATCCCGAGCACAAGGTGGTCGACGAATACGGCTCGCTGGGCCACTTCGCCACATTTACAATCGCCAACCGGAACACTTTCCTCATCGATCCGGACGGCAAGATCGTAAAGGAATGGACCAAGGTGGACCCGACGCACCACTCCGAAGAGGTGCTGGCGGCGCTTGCCGAGCTGAAGAAATAATCCTGGTTCGACAATTCGCAAAATCAACCGTGCCCCATCCTTGCGCCGCTTTTGGGCGAAAGGGTGGGAAGCGAAAAAGCCTGACCGCCCGTCAGGAAGAACCTGGCAAGGAGATTTGTATGCCTTCCGAGGTTGCACAGCGTTTTCGCTCGGAACTTGCCGATATCAAATCGACGCTGATCGGGCTGCCACCGGACCTGGCCGATGTTCCCTTCCGTGCCGGCGGATGGACGCGGAAGCAGGTGGTCGGGCATCTGCTCGACTCGGCCGCCAATAACCGGCAGCGCTTTGTGCGTGCCGCAATCGACGGTCACTATACCGGGCCGTCGTACGCCCAGGAAGCATGGGTGGCGGCGCACGGCTACGCAAGCCAGAACTGGGAGACGCTGCTGCGCTGGTGGCAGGCGGAGCACGAGATTCTGGCCGCAGCGGTCGACAGGATTGCCGCCGAGCGGCTCGACGCGAGCTGCATTGTCGGCGACGGCGCGCCGGTGACTCTGCGCTTCCTCATCGAGGATTACCTCACTCACCACCGGCACCACATCGGGCAGATTGTAGAGGGCACGGCCATGGCGCAGAATCGCGCCCAATCCTGATCGGGACCCGCGACGACCGCGCGTAGTTTTCAGGCGGCAGGACGCAAAAAGGCCCGGCGGAAATCGCGCCGGGCCTTTCGCGTAATCTGGACGGCCAGAGCTCTGGAGATTACCTCTTCTTGCCCTTCTTGGCCGCTTTCTTGGCAGCCTTTTTGGCGGGAGCCTTCTTGGCGGCTTTTTTGGCTGGGGCCTTTTTGGCTGCCTTCTTTGCCACCGTCTTCTTTGCCGCGGTCTTCTTTGCCGGCGCCTTCTTGGCTGCCTTTTTAGCAACGGCCTTCTTCGCCGGCGCCTTCTTGGCAGCAGCCTTTTTTGCCGGCGCCTTTGCCGCGGCTTTTTTCGCGGGAGCCTTTTTCGCCGCAGCCTTCTTTGCGGGGGCCTTCTTCGCGGCCTTCTTCTTCGCGGCCGGCTTTGCCGCAGGCTCGGCGGCGATGATAATTACCGCCTCCTCTTCCACGCCTTCGTCGTCGTCCGACGAGGTAAGCACACTGGAGGTTTCGATCTCGTCATCCTCCTCGAAGTCGTCGTCGTTATCCGGATCCAGCTCCGCCGGCTCCGCATCAAGGTTGCCGTCACTCATCGCGTACATCCTGAACACGTCGTCCATCCGTATGCCTCCAGCGGGTCTCCGCTGCCTCTATTTGGCTTTCAAAATTTCGCGCTGCGGACCCGACTGCTCCGCTTGCGGAAGCCATTGTAGCAATAGCTTGCACGCAACGCCAGCAAATGACAAGTGCGGAGTGATTGGCGATGAAATTTTTTGCTATTGCGACGCGGACTTCGCCGCCGCGGCATGCTTCCTGGTGCGATGGCTCTTCGCGGCGGCGGCCTTGCCTTTGCTTGCCGCGGCGTGAGCGGCTGGTTTTTGCGATGAGCCCGGTGGCGGATCCGCCTCTTCCGCTCCCGCCTTCGGTCTTGCGGTAGCTGGGCGGCGGGAGTGTGCCGAGGCCCGCACTACGTGAACCGGCTCCGCCACGTGCAGCCGCCGGCCCGGCGCTACCTTGGTCCCGGTGATCTGGTTCCAGCGGCGCAACTGCTCGAGCGAGACGCCGAAGCGATCGGCGATGGTGATCAGCGTATCGCCACGGCGCGCGGTGTAGAGCACGGTGCGCGATGGCGCTGCCGCGGGCGCCACCGGAACCACCAGCGCCTCCACGCCTTCAATGCTTTCGTTGGTGCCCAGATCGTTGGCCGCGGCGAGCTCCGAGACCGTGACGTGATAGGTGCGCGCCACCGAGGCGAGCGTGTCGTCCGCCGTCACGCGGTGGTAGCGCCAGGAGTTGCGCTTGGCTTCGGGGATCTCGGCGATGCGGTCTTCAAAGAGCGTGGCCGTGCCTGCGGGCAGGTGGAGATCGAACGAGGTGTCGGGCCGCGTGGCCATGCGCAGCATGCTGGGGTTGAGCGCCATCAACTCGTCGATCGGTGTATCCAGCAGGTCGGACACCAGCCTCAGGTCGACCGAGTAGTTGATGTTTACGGTATCGGTGAGGACTGGGGGGTCGAGCGTTACTTCGTCGAATCCGTACTGCTGCGGGTTGTTGGCGATAATGATGGCGGCCAGGATTTCAGGCACGTAGTTCTTGGTTTCACCGGGGAGATTGTTGCGCTTGTAAAGCTCCCAGAAGTCGGCGTAGCCGGTCTTTTCCACCGCGCGCTGAATGTTGCCCGCGCCCCAGTCGTAGGCAGCCATGGCCAGGTACCAGTCGCCTAACTGGTCGTAGAGATACTTCATGTAGCGGGCGTAGGCGCGCGTGGATTTCTCGGGGTCGAAGCGTTCGTCCACATAGCCGTTGCGGGTGAGGCCGTAGTTGCCATAGGGCAGGAACTGCCACATGCCGCCGGCGCCGTGCTTGTGGTTGACGACGCGCGGCTGAAAGCCTGATTCGGCCACGGCGAGATAGATCAGGTCCTGCGGAACGCCCTCTTCGCTCATGACGCGCCGAATCATCGCCTTGTAGCGGCCGGCGCGCTCAAACGAGTGCAGCAGCGTGTTGTGGCCCTTTTGCGAATAGGCAAAAAAGTTGATGAAGGCGGCTACATAGTCGTTGACCATCAGCGGCAGGTCGGACTTGGTGGTGGCCAGTTCGTTCTTGGCTTTGGTGACGAGGTTGGGGTCGACCGTGAAGGTGACGTCGCTGGCCACGTCCGCGGGGGTTTCCTCTTCCTTGGGCGCAAAGCCGTTGCCCTGCTTGAGCGCCTCCATCTCCAGCGCGTTCACCGAATCCACAATGTGGTCGAACTCGTCCTGCAACTGCGCATCGCTCTTGATGTCGATGCCGCTGGTCAGCATCAGGTCGACGGCGCGATCGAACTCCACCTTGGCCTGGGGCAGTTGGCTCTTGCGGTAGTCGGCATCGCCGGCTTTGTAGGCGCTCTCAACCTGCTGGATGAGGGCACTCACCTTTTGCTGTTGCGCCGTTGGCTGCGGAGGCGGCGCGGGCGCGGCGGGCTGAGGCGCGGGGGCGGGAATGGCC
>JBAUBR010000152.1:0-6851 GCA_049676965.1 Occallatibacter sp. | reverse complement strand
GCCCATCGCCCCCATCCCGCAATCCGCGGCCACCGGCGCACGCTACCTGACACTGCGGGAATACAAGAGTCCCAAGGGCGAATCCATGGTGATGCTTCTCGGCGGCAAACACTGGGATATGCCCGTGACCGAGACGCCCACGCTGGATACGGTCGAGATCTGGAGCTTTGTCAACCTGACCGAGGATGTGCATCCCATTCACCTTCACCTGGTCAGGTTTCAGATCCTCAACCGGCGTGCTTTCGACCAGTCCCATTACTTTGTGACAGGCCAGCTGCGCTATATCGGCAGCGAACTGCCGCCCGACGCCGCCGAAGCCGGCTGGAAGGACACGGTGCGCGCCGACCCGCAGATGGTGACAAGGATCATCGTTCGCTTCGAAGGGTACGCGGGCCGTTACGTGTGGCACTGCCACATCCTCGAGCATGAAGACAACGAGATGATGCGGCCCTATGAAGTGTTGCCACCGGGTGCGCCGCCGACTCACTCATGAATTTTGGGACAGACCTTCGGGACGCGTAAGCCCGCGTTTCTCGCGGGTTCGAGGGGCGTCCCGAAACTTACCATTTTCGAGACCCGACTACACGAAATATCTGATATACTTCGCCCCTTAGAAAAGTTGGACAAAGAAAGGAAGGAAACAGAATCATGGACCTTGACCTATACCAGCGGGCTGTAAAGTTGTGCCCCGATCTTTGGTATGCAACTCAACTGGTTGAGCGAATACGGGGGAAAGATGTTTTCCCAATCGACACCGTTGACGCCTTGGTGTCGGTTTTTGCTAGCAAATCGAAATTGCACCTAAAATTAGATGGCGTGACACTGATCCCTGAGCACGCTTCAAAATTTTTCCCTGTTAAATACCTTCCAATAACTGACGAGAATGACTTGCTGGTAAAGCTGTATAGCGTGTTTCTGAACAGCAAGGAGATTCATCTGTTGGAAGCCAAGCTTGAGCGGTATAAGCGCTCCATCTCTGAAAAGGAGGTTCGCGGTGCCAACTAAGTCTACCTCAGGACTAAACGTGCCGACAAGGGGTTCGTATCAAGTGTGGTCCTCCGTTGCTGTGCCACCCTGGGCAACGTTAAATCTAACTGCGTCCAGTCAGTTTAGCTGGACCTGTTACGGAACCGGCGGCCCAACCGGCTTCTTGATCGTAACGGGGGGCTCGAATCGGCTACCTGGTGGCGTGTGGCAGGTTACCATTGATGTAGGGCTAGTTGGTACCGTATATGGCTGGGTAGATGCTGAGCTAGAGGCGGGTACCGATATAGAGGCCTCATACAATTGGTCGTGATCTATCTCGCCCCGCGCCGCTAACCATGACGTATTGAATTTCTTGTGTCTCACAGCCGACCCTTTGCGAGATGCCAATAGATCGTCGCCTGCCGATTTTCCGTGAATGCTCGGCTTTCAATCTGCTGGGGCGAGCGAATAGAGATTGACCAAAGACACGGCGAGCGCCCACACCCGCAAATGCTCACCCGCATCGCTGCTCGCTTCGACGGCTATGCGGGCCGCTACGTCAGGCATTGCCACATCCTCGAGCATGAAGACAACGAGATGATGCGGCCGTATGAAGTGTTGCCACCGGGCGCGCATCCGACTCACTCATGAATTTTGGGGCAGACCTTCGGGACGCGTGAGCCCGCGCTTTTCGCGGGTTCGAGGACCGTCCCGAAACTTACCGTTTGCGAGAATGCCCGCGTTAACCAACAAACACAGAGGTGATATACTCGCAGCCGTACAAGGAGGCTTTTACAGATGGCAGACGAGAGACAGTTCACGGCAAGTGAGCGAATTGGGCCAATCGACAAACCAGACAGTCCGTTGATAGATGAGGAGACGGCCGCCGACGGCTGTTATAGGGACGGAAAGCGGTATAGCTTCGGGCAAGAAATTTGCGTGGCCCATTACAAATATATGTGCAGTTTAGACGGTTTCTTTCGCAGGCTCCCTGGCGGCCCAAATTGTTAAGGTGAAGTAGAACCCGCCTCACAAAGGAGTCCCTTTGCGAAACACAAGGGCGATCACTCGACTATTCGTCCGGCTGGACTAGTCGTTCTGCTTCTCGATCTGGGGTTGGAAGCTCAATAGTGGCCCGGAGGTCGTCGAGGTAAATCACGCGAGCAGAAGATTCTGTCGCCAAGTCTTGTGAGAGGCTACGCCGAAAGGACACAATCTCCACGCGAAGCCCCATGTTTTTAATTGTTCTGACGGTATCGAGATAATCTTTATCTCCAGATACCAAGACTGCGGTTTCGAACGCGCGGTTAATCGCATGGGTGAGCATCTTGGTGGCAATGGCAACGTCAACGCCCTTCTCGGTCGGTGTGCGCCGCACGTCGCCACACTTGTTGCATTTCACCGTCTTGCTGCCAAGCGGAAAAATCACAGTTTCCCAATGCAAGACATCTTTCAGGCGTCGGTAGAAGGCCGTCTGGCTGTAGCGCGGAGGATCGCTCACAGCCGCAAAAAAGTAGACCTGCCATATTTCTCCTCGCTTCTCCAATTCCGCTTGAAGCTTGCCTGCGTCGATCCGCCATCCAACTTCGTGCTGCCCGTGAAATATATTCGAGTTGTCAAAGTAGACGAT
This sequence comes from Occallatibacter sp., assembly GCA_049676965.1. Classification (GTDB taxonomy): domain Bacteria; phylum Acidobacteriota; class Terriglobia; order Terriglobales; family Acidobacteriaceae; genus Telmatobacter. The sequence continues at coordinate 4,255 of JBAUBR010000152.1, read as the reverse complement.
CGTTTTTCCTCGTTGCGGCATTCTGGTGCCCCCTTTCTGGGCTTTGTCTCGGACGGGCGCTAGGGAATGCGCCAAATCGGCTTTCCGCTTTCGGGGCATCTTCGTATCTTACCCTTTGTGAGACTCTCCAGGCCCGGATGGGCTCGACGCCGGAATTCAATTTATTGATTACATCCCGAATGGCATCCGGCCGCCCAGCGCTGATCCTCAGCGCCCCCCAAAGACCCGATACGAAATCACCGCGCTCACGCCCCAGGGATTCGCCTCCCTTACATCCAACTTCCAAATCTCGCGATGAAGTGCACAGGCTTCAGCCCGTGCGTGAGAGCCTCCTCGAAATCAGCGTCGAGCCAGCTCGAGTAACACCACTTCGGAGCGATCCTGGATGCGCTCCAACACAGCTTCATGACCGTCAGGCGAGACATCGAAGTCGCAAACGTCAAAGTCGGAAGGCAGGTCAGTCAATTGCCGCTCGGCGCCTGTCTTGAGGTTGATCAGCCAAAGATTCTTGTGCTGGATTTCTCCGCGAAGCACGACCAGAGTTCGACCACCCGGCAGAAAGGCCAGATGCCGCGCTCCTCGTGCCAGTGTCAAGGGCGGCAACGAAAGTGCCGATCCATCGGGCTTGGCTGCTTTCACCGAAAACGTGGTGCCTATATCCGGTCCGGAAAAGAGCACGAAACTGTTGTCGGGCGCCCACGCAGGATCCAGTGCGTTTTCAGGAGTCAAGGACACAGGAGGACCGCCGCTGAGCGGCACCTGAACGAGGTGTGGTGCGCCATGATCCAGTGCCCCGGTGATCAGCGCTTTTCCGTCAGGTCCCCAGGCGGGGTCCCCTTGCAGGTCAAGCGAGTCGGTCACGATGCGAGGATTTGCGCCATCCGCTTCCATTACATACAAGAGCGAGCGCCCGTTTTGGTGAATTGAAAATGCAACCGAACGGCCGTCGGCTGAGATGGCCGGGCCACCAATGATCTGGGCTCCCAGCCCGCGCCACATTTCCGTCGCCTTTCCATCGGCCAGCTTCCAAATACTCTCGCTTGCACCGTTTGCCGAAACATAAAGAAGGTAATTGGCGCCCAGCCGCGGCCGGAAACCGCTGCCGGTGGTGAGCGTGATCGGGCTGAGCGCCGCCGCCTTTGCGGCGGAGGTATCGATGTGCAAATGCCAAAGGGTTTTTCTCGGAGTGGCGAGCGTGACGACCAGCCGGCGGCCATCGGCGCTGGCTGCAAGAGATGTATACCGGTCGACACCCGTGCTCAGCCGATGGGGGATTCGGTGCGCTACATCCACGCCGTAGAGCCACGGCCCCGAACCGTCGGGATCGGCGGCGAGATACAAGAGCGTGCGAGGATCCAGGAGCACCGGATAGCTAACCTGCGCATCGTGTTTGGTAATGCGCTCTGGAATGCCGCCTGTTGCGGAGATACGCCAGATGTCCAATTTGTCGGGCAACGAGCCGTGAACAAAGTAGATCGACCTCTGATCCGGCGACCAGGACGGAAAGTGAGAGTGCAGTCCGGCGGGCGCGGTGAAGATCGGTCCGGACGCCGAGGGCGCGCTACCGGTCGAAACGAACAATGGATCACCCGGGCCAGGTGTGTGGTACACGAGTCGTACGCCATCGCTTGACCAATCGTGTTCAGCCGCGCCCTCAAGGTAAGGTCGAGGCTCGCCTCCCAGCGTCGGGACCGCCCAGATACTTACGTCCACGGAGTGCGAGGGATTTGGCTTCCGCACCCAGTAGGTCACAAGCGATCCATCGGGCGAGAAGCCTAATGTGCGGATTGATGGATTCGCCAACTCCGCCGCGCTGCCGTGCGTCAGGTTGTGAAACTGGCCCGAACCAACTTGTGTCACCCAGACGTCCATTTGTCCGTCGCGGTCTGAGAGAAAGGCGATGAATTGACCGTCGCGCGAAATGGCCGCCGCTTGTTCGATCCCGCCCCAGTCGGTCACCGCCTCAAATCGCGCGCCGGCAATCGGGTTGCGCCAGAAGCGATCCGTCCCCTCCAACCTGAAATATCCGCCGATGGCCACTGCCGCCGCCACAAACAGCGCCGAAATGAAGATCCGTCCTCTTCGGCGCGGCACTTCAGCAGCCTCGCCGGGTGCGAGCGTGGCGGTCGAGACGCCTCTCTTCGCATCGGAAGGAGCCGACCTGCGGCTCTCCCGCCAGGCATCCAATTCCTCAGGCGCCGCATAGACTGAGCCGCGTTTGTTGTGCAAATGCCGGTGTACCGGCATGCCCTCCCGCTTCTCCCAGCGCTGGACAGTAGCGACATCGCGGTTGAGGTAAGCCGCGATTTCTTTCCAGGAGTCGAGGTGCTTCTCCGCGGGTTTTTCAGCGGACGGCGTTTCGCACGGCGTATCAGCCATCGCGTCCTCCGAGACGTTTCGGCGTTTTCGCGATCGGGGTGAACAGATTGTACCCCGGCCATGCAGCACGGCAAAAGACGGCATTAGACGGCAAGAACAGCAATCCGCGCAATGCGGTTTGACCTGCCGGCGCATAAGCCCGAGTGTGATCTCGCACCTTCAAATCCAATCACGAGGTCTCTCATGAAATACGTCAGGTTCGGTGCGGCGGCAGGGCTGCTGTCATGCATCGCTTTGGGTTGGTCTCTGCGGGCTGAGGCTCAGGCTCGTGTCCCTGTGCAGTTCCGCGGTCTCATCAATGACTATTCACCTTCAACGGTGAAAGGCGGTCCGTGGGAAATGCACGGCCAATGGACGATGAACATCGACGAATGGGCCGGAACCGCGGATTTTTCTGCCGACATGACCATGTCCGGTTATGGCAAGACCGCGATGGGCGCCCCAGATCCAACCCAGGGAGGAGCCAGCGCACACACCCACTACATCAAGCTGACCGACATCGCGGTTACCTGGAACACGACAGGATGCCCGACCTTCAGCCCATCCACCTACGGCGGGTTTCAGTTCACCGGCACTGTGACCCTATTGACCGGCAATGGAAGTAACGCGGCATTCGAGACCAGCCCTCCCTCCTCGGTGCTGCAAGTGTGCGTGAGCGGGGGAGAGGGCAACGACTCGGTTCCGTTCTCGAATATTACCCTGACGTTTCAGGGCAGCAGCCCCGCCATCACGCATTTCGGTTCGCAGCCGATCCACGGAGTGGTTCGTGGCTGGAACGAACGAAGGGAGTTCCTGCGGCTGACGAGTCCACGGCCGGAAACCGAGCGGTGAAGAACCGGGCACTTTACCTGGGCGCCGTTTGGACAGCGTGCCTTTGTCTTTGCGCCCAGGTGGAAATGAGCCTCAGAGCAGCGTCGAAGGTCTGGGGTCGCTCATCGACGGTCTTTCGGTCAAACCGCAGGCTACGGGGGTCGGTAAAGAAGGGATGCCCGACGATCTGGCCAGAATCTCCGGGAGGCCGTCAAGGTTTTCGAACCAGCAATCGATGGCTGAGCTGCGGTCCATTGAAATGACAGTTCGCTCCTCAAGGCAGGCTTTATCGTCCCCCGAAAACCCTGTAGGAGACCCCCGCGCTGAAGCCCCAGGGATACAACGCGCCATCCACCCAGTGCGGCCATTGCTGGTATTCGAAGTCGATGGGGCGCACGGCGATCCGGCGTGTGAGCTGGACATCGAGGCCGCCTCCATAGGCGATATCGGTGAATCGGCCGTAGGCGTAGTTATATTGGAAGTTCATGGACCCCATTCCAACCAGCACTTTGCCGTAGGGCGTTATCCTCCCGAACGTATGAATGGGCACGCGCGGGCCGATGAGGTAATTATCCTGCCACACGTCCTCGGCCTGGTTGAAGCGCAGCCAGCGGCCCTCGGCTTCGGCCTGCACCCAGCGCGTGAATTTCACATCCACGAAGGCGCCGACGCCAAACAGATTGTTGGAGCCGTAATCGGTCCGAAACAGCGAGCCGAGGCCGCCGGCGGTTACCGTGAATTGCCGCCGAACGGCTGAAGGCGCGACCTGCGCATCGCAGCATGCAACGCTCGCAACAAACAGAGCGAGAAAAAAGATTACAGATCGTTTTCTGGACACGAATGACTCCCAGTCCGGATGACTCTTCCGCGTGCGAATCTACAAGCAAGTCCGCCCAGTATAAACGGCACAGCCGGGATGCGGATTGTTCGCATCCCGGCCGTGAGTATCTGGTTCCGTGGGCGTTACGGTTGTGGTTGGGGAGGGTTGGACGTCCCGTTGAGCGGCTGATCCTGGCCGTTTGCGGCCGGCTGCTGCGGCTGAGCGCCCGCGGCCGGTGGGTCGGCT
>JBAUBR010000151.1:0-10768 GCA_049676965.1 Occallatibacter sp. | reverse complement strand
GCAGCGGATCCGGATTGGGGCATCTCAACCACTTATCCAGATTACGCTCCTTCGTCAATAGATGCTTACGCGACATCTGTCGATTTATTGAATCAACGTATGTCGATTAAACATCAATTGTCGCATGGGAGGTTTCGCAATGTCCACGCTACTCCACATCGACTCGAGCCCGCTGTATGGGCGATCCGTCTCGCGCCAACTTACCGGTGCGTTCGTTGACCAATGGAAGTCTTCGCGCCTGGATGGGACGGTCATCGACCGCGACTTGAACGCAACCGCGATATCGCCCATCACCGCCGAGTGGGTGGGCGCTGCCTACACGCCGGAAGAGGCGCGCACTCCGCGACAGAACGAACTGCTGGCAGTTTCCGACGCGCTGCTCGCCGAACTCGAGCAGGCGGATGAATACGTGATCGGTGTGCCGATGCATAACTTCGGGGTGCCTTCGGTGCTCAAGCTTTGGATCGATCAGATCGCGCGTGTGGGCAGGACTTTTACCTATGGGTCTGGAATCCCGAAAGGATTGCTCACAGGCAAGAAGGCGACCATCATCATCGCGACCGGCGGAATCTATGATGCGCAGACGCAAATGTCCTCTTTCAACTTTGTCGAGCCGTATCTGCGGTCGGTCTTTGGCTTCCTCGGTGTGACAGACGCGACCTTCCTCACGGCGGGCGGAACCGCTGCACTCAACCAAGGGTTGGACCGCGATGCGTTTCTCGCCCCGCACCTTCAAGTTGTGCAATCGCACGCGCAGGCAATCTAAAGGAGACGATCATGAAAACGGTTTCTATCATCGCGCGCTATCTGCTTGGGCTGGTCTTTACAGTCTTCGGACTGAACGGCTTTCTCAACTTTATCCATCAGCCGCCGCCGACGAACCCGCTTGCGCTCCAGTTCTTCGTCGCCATCAGTGCTTCGCACTTTGCCGCGTTCTTCTTCGCGGTGCAGTTGATTGGCGGGCTGCTTTTGCTTTCGGGATTCTTTGTACCGCTCGCTCTTACGATGCTTGCGGCGGAGCTCTATAACATCCTCGCGTTTCATCTGACGCTTGCGCCGGCGAGCATACCTCCAGCACTGGTCGCGTCTGTGCTCTGGGTCCTGGTCTTTCTCGAATATCGCGCCAGTTTCAAGGGCATTCTAGCCGTTAATCCCACCACGCAGGAATAATTCGCTTCGTATCGACAGAGGCAAGACGGTAAGGATGCCAGGCTTACTGAGAAATTTCCTAGCTCGGATGGGAGACTGGATTGTATGAAGAAAATTGGGTTCCTCTCATTCGGTCATTGGACATCTTCGCCGCAGTCGCGAACGCAGTCTGCGGCGGACGCACTCCTGCAGTCCATTGACCTCGCCGTCGAGGCCGAGCGCCTGGGAATGGACGGAGCCTACTTCCGGGTTCATCACTTCGCGCAGCAACTGGCATCACCGTTCCCACTGCTCGCGGCGGTGGGCGCCAAAACTCGAAAGATTGAAATTGGCACCGCCGTGATCGACATGCGGTATGAGAATCCTCACTACATGGCGGAGGACGCTGGAGCTGCGGATCTCATCGCTGGCGGACGGCTGCAGTTGGGCATCAGCCGTGGTTCCCCCGAGCAGGTCATCGATGGTTGGCGCTATTTTGGCCATCGGCCAATTGAAGGCGAGAACGATGCAGACCTGGGCCGGCGGCACGCCGAAGAATTTCTCGAGTTGCTGCGCGGGAAAGGCTTCGCGCGCCCTAACCCGCGCCCGATGTTTCCCAATCCGCCGGGGCTTCTACGCCTTGAGCCATACTCCGAAGGATTGCGGGATCGGATCTGGTGGGGGTCTGCAACCAACGCGACTGCTGCATGGGCCGCGAAGCTGGGAATGAACCTGCAGACCTCAACCCTTAAATTCGACGAGACCGGCGAGCCACTCCACATCCAACAGGCCGCGCAGATTCGCTCCTTCCGCGCAGCCTGGAAGGAGGCTGGCCACGCTCGCACTCCGCGCGTCTCTGTCAGCCGTAGTATCTTCGCGTTGATCGACGACCGCGATCGGGCGTATTTCGGACGCGGCGGTAACGAAGAGGACCAGATTGGCTTCCTTGACGAAACCACACGGGCGATCTTTGGCCGCAGCTACGCTGCTGAGCCGGATATTCTCATCGAGCAACTTAGGCAAGACGAGGCGGTCGCCGAAGCCGACACGCTCTTACTAACCATCCCAAACCAACTAGGTGTTGCCTACAATGCGCACGTCATGGAGGCAATTCTGACTACGGTCGCTCCAGCTCTCGGTTGGCGCTAATCATACACCGGAGCGCATTCGGGGACACCCGGCGACGCCTTTCCCGGGAAGGATGAAAGGCTTGACAGATGGCTTGTGCATTTGGTTTATCTTATTGAGATCACCTCTCGTTGGGTGAAGGACGTGCCCGTAGGCAGTGTGCGAGGTCCTTAGCGCGCTGGTTAATTCCTATATTGATTGCCGGTTCAGCCTCAATGGCACAAACAAATAGTGCCCTGCGAAAGCCTGATTCGAGCCTAATAGCGGTTAATCATCAGATTCTTCCCGATTTTGAAGCGGATCCTTCGGCACGCGTGTTTCATGGACGGTTATATGTTTATCCGTCACACGACGTCGCAGGCAGCAAAGACTGGGACATGATCGACTGGCATGTGTTCTCAACCGATGACATGGTTCACTGGAAAGATCATGGAGTGATATTCAGCCTGAAGGATATCCGGTGGGCCGATAAACACGCATGGGCACCTGACTGCATCGAGCGCAAAGGGAAGTATTATTTCTATTTTCCCGCCGACGATCAAATCGGCGTCGCCGTGTCGGATTCACCCACAGGTCCCTTCAAGGACGCCCTGGGCAAACCTCTTGTCGACAGGATGGAGGCCGGAGGCGACGTTCGTTCTATCGACCCAAATGTTTTCATCGACGATGATGGTCAGGCGTATCTCTATTTCGGCAACAGCCACGATCACGTTGCGGTAGTGAAGCTGAAGCAGGATATGATCACGCGAGATGGGCCAATTCAGGTCCTGGACCTGAAAAACTACCACGAAGGTATTTGGGTCCATAAGCGAAACGGTTTGTACTATTTCAGCTACCCGTCATACCGGGGCGATATGGTGGCCAATCTGATGGAATATAGCGTGGCGAAGAACCCGCTGGGCCCGTTTCAGTACAAGGGGGTCATCCTGGATAACCACTCGCGAAATATTCACGGGACTATCACCGAGTTCAAAGGAAGATGGTGGCTCTTTTATCATGTCGCCGGGCCAAGTCCATATGAGCGCCGTGTTTGTGTTGCCCCCCTTCACTATGACAAGGACGGCAACATCTTACCTGTCCCGGAGTTTGATTTGTGTCGAAACCCATGACCGCGCAGAATAACGGCGAGTTCTGCAAGATTGTTGGCTGCCTCTACGAGGGCTTCGATCCCAAGGGCTATACGAGCTTGAGCCTAAAAGCGGAACTGAGCCTTGAGAAGTGGTGTTGAATGACATCGCCGCGGAGCCATCATGCCAGCATTGAATTTGATTTTCCGGTCGGGCAGCAATCGAGTCTTTGGACGAGCTTGCTCGCTTTTTCTTGCGGTTGCGATTGCCAGATGCGGCGGACTTTCGGGTCAGACGTCGACCAATTTGTCGCCGCCTTCCCCGCCTCCTGCGACCCAGTCTACGTGCGCTACGCCTGCGGCGAGCAATCCTGTTGGAGGGGGAGGGATTTATACGCAGATCACGATCGATCCGGGAGTCTATGGGAAGCGCGATCCTTCCGGGCTTACGGTTTTTGGCTTCAGCCAGGAAGGCCAGAATCTCCCCACCGATCCGCAGGTTCTTGAGATGTCGCCCGATATCATCCCACGCGCGTGGGCGCGGTGGGATCGAGGCGGAGTTCAGCCATCCGATTACAACTTCGACTATCCAGCGCAGGCGCGCGCGGCCGGCATCACCTTCATAGGAGGAACAACAGCCACTGCTCTCTTCAGGGACGAGTTTCCGGTAGCGTCGGCATTCAATGCGGTAGTCTCATGCGATGCGACGGGCCAACCGGTGTTTCATGCTGAGATGAAATTTTATCGCGGTAGCCTGGCATCCCCGACTTACAGGCAATACCTTATCGGCATCGGGGAGATGCAGATCGACGGCGGCGTGGACGGGCTGTTCTTCGATGAGGTCGACTTTAGTTATAACGGCGCGACTTCCGGGAATGGATCCCCGAATGGAAACGAAGGATTTGACGACGCAAGTATTGCCGATTTCGGCGGATTTTTGTGCGGGAAATATCCCAACTACAGCCCGGCAGACTGGCAGTCAAAATATGGCATAACGACGATCGACAATCTCAATTGTTCGAAATCTGCCGCCGCGCGCGGCCGAACGTTCAATTATCGCGGCTACCTGGCGCGCTACGGATGGCAGGCATCGCCTCTCAATCGATCGAATCCGCTGGCGGCCGAATGGGGAACGATGAAGGAAGGCCATCCGGAGCCACAGAACGGGACATTCACTGGAACCTACACCAGCCTGGTTTATTGGCAGGATATTGTCCTGACGCTGCGTAACTATGCGCGGAAAAAATACAGCAAGGAGATCTACATTACCGCGAACGGCGTGTTTCCATTCGTCGACTTCCAGATGATTGGTCTTTGGGGCGGCAATCCCGATGGGCCCGGCGGGTCTTCAGTGAATTATTGTCCGCTTACAGCGGACGGTCATCTGGATGGGACGCAGTCGTTGCTGGGGGCATTTATGGCGATGAAGCAACGATCCCTGCGGATCGACGGACGCGTGGTCCCGGTGGCTGCGTTCATCGATTGGCCGACCGATGTGATGACCGACTATCTTTCTCTGCCTCCAGCGGAGAAATCGGACTACTGGCGGATGTATGTGCCGGAGGCCCTTGCGGCGACTGTATATCTGAATATGCATCTGGCTGATACGGTGGGCGACCCGACGGCAACGCAACTGGGGTTGATGCCGCTCTTCAAACAGACGGCGTCGTTCTACAAGATGCCGGCTCATGCCGCTCTCTACCACAGCACTCGAGACCTGCCGGGAAGGGTCACGGCATCCGTAGCGAATATCGGCACCAACCTGACGCAGTTGAGCGATGGGCGCACAGTGGCGCACCTGATCAATCACAACTATTCACACGGATTTCAGGAGCAGGATGGTGTCAGTGTCAGCTTTCCCGTTGCGAGGACTCCCAGGAGTGTGACGCTTGTCTCGCCCGATTACAAAGCGGATACGCCGGTGGCATTTACCTACTCGGGAGGACACGTGCAGATTACCGTGCCCAAACTTGTGGCGTATGTCGCCGTTGTTTCGAACTGAATTGCTCGGCCATGATTCCTTGGCGTATCCCTGCGTGAGGACGTAGACATTGCAGATGAGGCTGAGAATGGGCGTAGCGGGTGGCCCTGGTCTCATACCGCGCACTATCAAGTTGAGGGTGCCTCGGTTCCCTCGCTTTTGGGGACCGGGGAAAGGGGAATCGTGCTGTCTGTTGCGCATCCACGCAGGCAGTTGTCAGCCTCTCTCGCAGGCCGTCCATTCGGATTCGATTTCTACGCGATTATCTCTTGCTTGTAGATAGACCCTTGATTTTGGATTCGAGATCCGGAACGTAGCTTAACTGGGCACCGGGCTCAAGACGCTGAGCGATTTGGAGGGCTGTCTGCCACGCTGTCATCGCCATCTGTTTGTCACCTGTTGCTGCTGCGGCGTCACCCAGCGCTGTCTGGGTAATGAGGTTGTCGGGTGAGGTTAGGACAGCTTCACGTGCCAGGGCGAGCGCTTGTCCCGATTGTCCCCACGCGAGCAGCGCTTCACTCTGCTGCGCACTTGCGAGGGCAGAGATCTCAGGGATGGCGAGGGTTCCCTGGTAGACGAATACGGAGTCGTCAATCGTCTGATCGGGACGCCGCGACTGAAACGATCGGTAGGGGTTGAGCTGGCCGCTAGGCCATTCGCACCCACTCAGGTCTCCGGCGCTGATCAGAACGGCTCCAGTAACAGAAGGGGGAACGAGTCCTACGCCGCCCCATTGCGTGTCGAAGGTGGGGAGTGCGTGACAGCGAATGCCGTATACGCCCGGATCAATCACGGGCCGCGCGAAGTACGCGAACCAGCACTCCTGATCGGGGTTACGATCCTGCCACTGCTTGACTTGTAACAGCTGTTGCGCCCAATCGGCGCTTGAGTCACTCAGCAGATTGTGTAAATTCGTGGGGCCGCCCGAAGCTTCGTTGGCATAAGCAAGCTCATTAGGAAATACGAGAAGGCTGGAGACCACGTGGGCCACAATAAGGACAGAACAGAGGATCGCCCAGCGGCGATTGATACCGGCGAGCGTCGCCGCTGCGGCAGCGGCGAAGATGATAACAAAGGCGTACATGGGCAGCAGGTGCCGTGAACCGATATTCATACCGGACATCATTGCCACTGCAAGATAAAAGATGGGTGGAGCAAGAACATAAAACAACTCGCGGCGCCTCGCTAGCTTGCCTGTGATGGTGGCGAACGTGGCGAGAGCAATGAGCAGAAGCAGCCCCAGCGTCGTCTTGATGAGAATCACCAGGGGGAAGTAATACCACAGGCCGTGCGGATAAACCTTGCCCAGGAGGAAGGCGGGATAGGCTAGCGACACTAGTTTCACGTCGACGAGTCCAACCAGATACGATTCGGGCAAAAGGTGGAGGCGACTCACTGCAACCACGACGGCAGAGTCGAAATGCGGCAGAGGCGCCGCGTATCCTGCGACCGTAGTGCTGAACGCCATACCGGCAGGACGCGCTGAGTATCGAAATCCGTAAAAAGCCCAGAGCACGCAGACGCTAAGGACGACGATAGCGAAAAGGCCGCCGGTGAGTCGGAGAGCTGTTCGTTTGCGCTGGGCGCCTGGAGCCGTCAGCACCTCCCATGCGATCAGAAAAACGAACATAGGGCCGATCAGAATGCCCGAATGCTTGGTTGCGAGCAGCAGGCCTGTTGCCAGGCTGACAAGGAGCAGGCGGATGAGCGTTGGTCGAGTAGCGAAGCGGTAGAACGTCCAAATTGCTGCGACAAAGAAGCATGACACTCCGATATCGGTTGTTACTAGCGCAGAGTGTGCAAGAACGTTGGGATCAAAGACCACCAGAGCAAGTGCAATCAGACCAGCCGTGTCGCCAAACCACTCCCGTGCCGCCAGAAACACGAAGAGGCACAATCCGAGAGCAAGCAACTCCGCGCTCGCTCGCATCTCGAAGACAAGATGTTGCCGGCCTCCGTCGTTATGAGCCAGCCAGTCGCGGCCATTCAGATACGCTTCCGATTTGAAAAACCGACCGGGAATCGGTGGTGGTACCCACAAATGGTCCGAAAGGACGGGAACGGTCGCGAGAAGCTTGGCCAGGGGCGGGTGCTCAGGGTTCAGCCCATAATCTCCCGCTTTCCACATCATGTAGCCTGCGAACATGTGATCGCCTTCATCCCAGGTAAGCGATTCTCGATGCACCATCGTCAGCGCCAGTGTCGCTTGAATTACGAGAAGTGCAATCACCGTGAGCCAGAAGTATTTTGGGCGACGATTGGTCATAGGCAGATTATAGAGATCGCGCACATTTGAGATTAGTACCCCGAAACGCAAAAGGGGCCGGGAATGGGAGCGCCAACCTGCGCCCTACTTGCCAAAGGAACGCATTGACGGATGCCTCAGCGACAACAACCGGTCCAAGGAATAGTCGTTCCAACGTTCGAGAGCTAGTAGCGCAGAGTAGACGGCGGCATAGACTAGCTGAACACCAGCGGTGCTCCAGTCCAGACGCAGGGTGGTGCCGAACGTAAGGACCAGGATGAGCAGTGAGCCGGCGACAAGCGCAAACCTAGTGCAGAAGCCGAGGAGGAGCAGAAAACCCAGAATCGCCTCTGCCCAGGGGAGCACGAGTCCGAATACATGGACGCTCCAAGCGGGCAGCGGCGTATTCCGAAACATGGGGACGATCGAGTCGGCAAACGTCGCATGCCCTGCGGCGATTCGGGATACGCCATGCATGCAGATGTTGAGCCCAAGCGTGAGCCGAAGCAGTAGGAACGCGAGCGCAGGGCCGCGCCGGCGGGATTTCCTCGGAACATTCATGTTCTTTTCGCTAAGGCCCTCTGTTCCAGTCCTGTACGGGCCCCTTCGCCTATTTGAGCCGTGGCGAGGCATAAGGTTACAGTATGGCAAAAGAATCGAATCAGGCTGGGACGGCATCGCGGCGTGCTGTCGAATTCTCGGAAGAGTAGATCCCCGAACCTGATGAGAACTGTGGATGCATCTGTAACCATTGACGCCCTAATTACTCCAATGGGGTGTATTCAAAATCCCGCCAGACGGTCATGCCATGAGCTCTTTAACAGCGACACCTATCGGAAAATACACCAAGCCGGTAAGCGGCACTTGCGGATGTACGGGACTTTCTGCGGCTGCGACGCTTTGCTGCGGACGCCGTTTTTGCCGGCCATGCGGCCTGCACCGGAGATCCAAATTGCTCAGACTGGTTTCCTTTCACCGGATGCCACAATCGCAATGCGCCGGAGGAAGTGGGTGTGAGTATCGCTGATGCCAGCTCTCAAAAGCGGGACGAGGCACAGATGATTGCGGCCATTCTGGCGGGCGACAGGGATCTGTACCACCGGCTCATCCAGCCGTACGAACTCAGCGTTTATCGCATGGCGATGTCCTTCGTGAAAAACGAGACCGAGGCGGAGGATGTGGCGCAGGATGCCTTTCTGAAGGCCCTTCACAATCTGGCGAATTTCCGCGCCGAATCCAAGTTCAGCACCTGGCTGATCAGCATCACCCTCAACGAAGCACGAAGATGGCTGCGGCGACAGAGAACGGTCCGGATGGAGTCGCTCGACGATCCCCTCGAGGAAGGGGGCAAAGTTTCGCCCGCGCTGCTTCGGGACTGGCGGGAGATTCCCTCCGAAGCTCTTGAGCGGAAGGAAGTGAGAGCCCTGCTGCGGGAAGCGATCGGACACCTTTCGCCGATCTACCGGGAAGTACTGGTGATGCGCGACATCGAGGAGCTAAGCATTGAGGAAACGGCCGGCGCGCTGGCCATCAGTATCTCTTCGGTGAAGGTGCGGCTGCATCGGGCTCGTATCATGCTGCAAAAGGAGCTCGCGCCTAAACTGAAACAGACGATTCCGAACAAAAGGAGGTGGCTCTCGTGGCGCTAGAATGCAAACACGTCTGGGACTACATCTCCGAGTTTCTCGACGACTCGCTGCCTGCGGCAACAAGAGATCTGGTGCAGAGACACCTGGAGACCTGCGAACTCTGTTCCGCCGTTCTCGACTCGACGCGCAACATTCTCATCCTGACAGCGGATGATCGTGTCTTCGAACTGCCCGCCGGCTATAGCCAGCGCCTGCATGCGCGGCTGGCGCGGGAGATCCACACCGCGAACAGTCGCCCGGAAAAGCCCGCGCAGGACGAGGATTAGATTGATCTGTGGAGATAGACGTGGAATCCCCATTCCACTGCAACCAGCAGCAGCGTCAGAACCGCCAGGCCGACCTGCCATGACTCCGAACGCAGTTGCTTCGTGGTGGCTGGCTTCAGCCTCCACTGAGACTCAGGGCGCGCGCGCAGCCTCCGAACTCGCCGGACTGCAATTAGATTCACAACGGAGCCGGCAATAGCAACCGTCTCCATCGGAATGCGAAGCGCCGCGAAATGCAGCGCAGCGAGGAAATTGAGTTCCGTTGCCGCCGCGGCAAGCGCGCCCACGCCGATCAACAGACGCAAACCGCTGATGGCGAAAAATGCGGTACAGGCGCTCTGCAGCAGGATGAAAAACAAACTGGTGAGGCCCACCGCGAGGCCGCGACGCTCACCGTGCTCCGGCTCTGCCTGGCTGCTTTCCAACTCTTGTTCGGGCATCGCGTCCTCAGTGTATCGAAACGACCCCGGACGGACCAACCCATTCGCGCGCCGATATTGAAAGCGCCTGATTACTCGAACAAAGCCGGGGCGTCCCAGGCAGAACGCCCCAGCTCATCGTTAGTATGCAGCGATGCCGTTGATGCCGGCGGACGCCTGCAGGCCATCCTGCTGCCCAAGACTCACAAGGCTTCCATCGTCCTGAACGGAGAACATGCCGATGGTACCGGCAGCGGCATTCAGGGTGTACAAGTAGCGGCCGTCAAAGCTGGCACCGATGTCGATGTTTGCGCTGCCAGCGGGAGTCTGGCCAACAACGCCATTGTCAATGGGAGTGAGTGCTCCGTTACGTTCGATATGGAAGCCCGAGAGGGTCGAGTTGTTCGGATTGGATGTATACACCGAGCGGCCATACCGCCCGATCACGTCCCAGCAGGTGGCCTGGCCGCCTGTGGGAAGAGCATTTGTGACGACATGGAGCGATCCGTTCTGGTCCAGCTGATATGACGAAATCGTGGACGAAACCGTTTGGTTGTTTTCCACGTTTCCCACAATCAGGGCTCCGCTGGGAGCAAACACCGCAGCGAAGGGGACCGTACCGGCGCTGTCGGTAACTACTGGATTCGAGAGGGTCCCGTTCGGAAAGACGTGGAACACATCGATTTTATTCGTCGCGGATTCAATGACTACCAGGTACTGTCCGTTGGGACTGAGAACAACATCGGTCGGCCCAGAGGCCGAGTCGCTGAGATAGTGTGTCGAGTTCGGGATACGAAGCAGCCGGCCGTTGGGGAGGAGGTGGAAGCCGCTCACGCTGCCATTGCCCCCGGCATTCAGGACATAAACCAGTTCCCTGGCCTGGGTC
>JBAUBR010000150.1:0-27847 GCA_049676965.1 Occallatibacter sp. | reverse complement strand
GACCACGCCCGTCCGCGCCACCATGGGCGTCGTCTCCACCTGCAAGTGATGCGCCGCCGCGGCCTTGGCCAGCCCGTCCTTCGCGGCCTCGCTGGTCAGCGTGCTCGCGTAGGCGTCCTCGGCCTGCGCCGTTTTGTCGCGGATCAGCGTGGCCTGGATCGTAGGCAGCACCTCGTTCAGCGCCTGCGAGTGCGCCTGTTGCCGCTCCTCGACTTGCACAATGTGGTAACCGAACTGGCTCTTCACAATGGCGATGTCGCCGATCTTCTGCGCAAAGATCGCGTTGTCGAACTCCGGCACCATCGTGCCGCGCTTGGCGAATCCCAACTCTCCGCCCTTGTCCTTGCTGCCCGGGTCCTCGGAGTACTTCTTGGCCAGCTCATCCCAGCTTCCGCCCGCCTTCAGCTGCTTCAGAACGTCCTCGGCCTTGGCCTTGGCGGCCGCGTCGGTCTTGGCGTCAGCGCCGTTGGGCACCGAGATCAGAATGTGCCGCGACCTGGCCTGCTCCGGAACCTGGTAGTCCGACTGGTGCTGGTTATAGTACTGCTGAATCTCCTGCTGCGTGGGCTGCGGAATGCCGCCCGGCACCTGGTCGGCGGTAAAAGCAAAGTAAGTGATCGAGCGCTCTTCCGGCACCGCGTGCGCATAGCGAGCGCTATTGGTCTTGAAGAAGCTCTCGAGCTCAGCGTCTGAGGGATTGATCGTCTTGCGCAGGTCGTCGGCCGCGAGCACTGCGTAGTCGAATTTGATCTTGATATTGTCCTTGCGATAGCTGTCGCGCACTTCCTGGTCGCTCACCGTCACCGGGGCGGTGATCAGCGCCCTCAGCCGGTTGAGAACGATCTCGCGCTTGATCTCGTCCTCAAACTGCGCCACCGACATGTTGAAGCGCGAAACCACAAAGTCGGTGTAGCGGTCTTCGCCGATGAAGTTACCCTTGGGAAAAAGAAACTCCCCGAACGCGCCCTGATGCAGGAAATTGGCCACGTCGCTGTCGGTAGCCGTTACGCCCAGCTTCTTGGCTTCGGCAAGCAGCACCTGCTCCTGCACCAGCTGCTGGCCCACCTGCTGCTCGAAGAACTGCATCATCACCGGGCTGTCGGCGTACTGCGGCCCGCGCTGCTGGATCTGCTGCCGCGCAATCTGCTCCACGCGCTGCAGGCTTACCGTGTCGCCGGAGGAGAAGAAGCGGCTGTACCAGTGCGGATAGACGACCGCGTAGGTGTCCGGCGCGAACGACATGGTGCCGCTCAGGCCGGGAATCAGGTAAATCACCATGCCCACCGACGCGAAGCCGATGATGACAACGAAAAACGCCTTGACGATACGACTGTCTTGTTGAAGGAAACGAATCATGATTGGTCCTGCGGCTCTCTATGCGCTCACGAGAGCTTCTTCGCCGGCCGCCAGCGGCGGCTCATGGCATTCAACTCTCGAAGGGATGCGCAAATCTCGCGCAATTCCCGATTGGCGCGCTACTCTGCCATTATAGACGACAGACGATCTTGTCAGAACAGGCGGTGGAGGGTCAGGTTGAAGGAACACGACCTCAGGTGGCCAAATACCAGACTTGTAGCTCAAAGATCCCGGGGGGAGCTGCGGGCTTCAGCCCACTGAAAATGCGCAGAATTCGAAGGGCCTTCAGGCCCGGACTTTTGCCGATTTTAGCCCGGGCAATTGAACCGGCAGAAAACGGGAGGGTACGGGCTTCGGCCATGAAGGGTGCGGGCTTCAGCCCCTACATCCAAGAACTGAGATGAAAAAGGGGCTTTAGCCCCTGAGGGGATTTTCGCCAACACAGTATGTTCGAACGCTACACAGAAAAAGCGCGGCGCGTCATCTTCTTCGCCCGATACGAGGCCAGCCAATACGGCGCGCCCCTTATCGAAACCGAGCACCTCCTGCTCGGCCTTTTGCGCGAGGACAAGGCGCTGACCAATCGCTTCCTGCGCTCCCACGCATCGGTCGAATCGATCCGCAAGCAGATCGAGGAGAACACCGTTATCCGGGAAAAAATTGCGACCAGCGTCGACCTGCCGCTTTCGAACGAATGTAAAAGGATACTCACCCATGCGGCCGAAGAAGCCGAGCAAATGGCGCACAAGCACATCGGCACCGAGCACCTGCTTCTGGGAATATTGCGTGAGGACAAATGCTTCGGCGCGGCCATTCTGACCGAGCGCGGCGTGGAATTGAATGCTGCAAGGAACGAGCTGATCGGCATCGGTATTGAAAAGGAAGGCCGCTCTGTCCCGGAGCTGGCCGCCAAGGTCCGCTTCCGGGGATCCCTCCAAACGCTCATCGAGAGGCTTGTCGATCTGGACGAGGAGGAGATCGCCGCGCACCTGGCGCTGCTGAATGCGACGCAGGCGGCGGGTAAATCCGAAAGCACCGAAGAGGTCCTTACGAAAATCGGGCCCGAACCCGCGCCCGCCGAATCCTCTCAGCGCATCGACCTCTACAAAATCCAAAGCACCACCCCGCTCAAAACCAAGCTCCTGCGCGGCCTCTGGCACTGCTTCCAGCTTCCCTTCTTCGAGCACACCCCGCGCATGCTGAGCCCCCTGCGCATCTTTCTGCTTCGCCTCTTCGGCGCCAAAATCGGACCCGCCTGCCACATCGGCGCCGGCGTCAAAATCTGGGTCCCTTGGAACCTGACCATGGGCCAGCGCTCTAGCATCGGCTTCAGCACCGAAATCTACAACTTCGCCCCGGTCGAGATCGGCGACCACGTCGTCATCTCGCAGCGCGCCTACATCTGCACCTCAACCCACAACTACATGCACCCGCATTTTCCGCTGGTTTCCGCGCCCATTGCCATCCGCTCGCAGGCCTGGATCGCCGCCGGCGTTTTCATCTCTCCCAGCGTCACCATCGGCGAGGGCGCCGCCATCGGAGCCTGCTCGGTTGTCACCCGCTCCATGCCGGCATGGATGGTCTGCTCGGGCAATCCCTGCAAACCGCTCAATCCGCGCGTGATCGAGCCCGCGGAGTAACCGCAGAGCATCCGCTCTATACTCGCCAAAGAAACGCCATCCATGCCCGAGCCCAACTCCACCGCCCGCATCGTTCTAACCACCGCCGCCAGCCTCGACGAGGCGCGCCGCCTGGGCCAAACGCTGGTTGAAGAACATCTTGCCGCATGCGCCACGCTGGTGCCCGCCGTCGAATCCATCTACCGCTGGCAAGGCGGAATCGAAACCTCCACGGAGGCCCTCCTCATTCTTAAAACCGCCGCCGATCAACTCGCGGCCCTGCAAACTCGCCTCCACCAACTCCATAGCTACCAGACTCCCGAGTTCCTCGTGCTTCCCGTCGAATCGGGCAGCACGGCGTATCTCGAATGGCTGCACTCGAGCCTCCGCAAGAGCTAGCGTTCCTTGCGGGTCTGATATTCTGACCCAGACTTCGGAATGCGCTGGTTACTAATTTGCCTCGTCGCCTCGGTCGTGGCCCTGCTGCTGGCTGCTGCGGGAATGGCGCGCCACATCTGGCTCCAGCGCGCCGGCGCCCGCAGCCGGCGGAAGGGAACCATCGGCCTGTTCGCCCGCGATGAACGCGGCAAAATCGTCAATTCGGCCGGCGAAACCGACGTCGAACCCGAGCTTTGAAGGGAGCCCCTTGAGCAAAGAACTCTCCGCATCGTTGTCCCCGAGTGCTGCGCCGTCAACGGCGGTCCAGCGCGGGCTGCGGTCGGCCGGCATCGTCATTGCCGGCAGCGTTTTCGTGGCCGCCTGCGCCCACCTCTCCCTGCCGCTCATCTTCACGCCCGTCCCGCTCACGCTCCAGGACTTCGCCGTCCTCGTCCTGGGCCTGTTGCTTTCGCCGCCGCTGGCCGCCGCAACCCTCACGGCTTATCTTACCGAGGGTGCGCTGGGTTTGCCGGTCTTCGCGCCGGGGCCGCATCTAGCCGGCGGCGCAGCGCATCTCTTCGGGCCTACCGGAGGTTACCTGCTCTCCTACGTCGTGGCAGCCCCGCTCATCTCGACCCTGTTTCGCCGCACAGCGCGCGGATTCACTCCAGCGCTGCTCGCCGCAACAGCCGGCAATCTGCTCATCCTGTTCTGCGGAGCGCTCTGGTTCGCCATCCTCACCCACGCATCGATGCAATTCACTATCAGCGAGACCGTGCTGCCCTTCCTGCCCGGCAGCGCGCTCAAAGTTGCCGCAGCCGCCGGAATCGCAGCAGCTTTCCTTCGCCTGCGCGCACATCGCCGCTGACGCATCGAACCATTTGGCGGCAGGCGGCGTGAGTCGGCGCGCTTCGTTTCTGAAAGGAATTTTGACCCAGTGAGCAGTGTTCAACACCCCCCGGTGACCACCCCAGCCGCTCCGCGCGAGATCTCCATCGCCCATAGCCCCGACTCCGACGACGCCTTCATGTTCTACGGCCTCGCCACCAACAAGGTCCGCGTCCCCGGCTATCGCTTCACGCACACGCTCGCCGACATCGAATCCCTCAATCGCCGCGCGCAGGACGAAGCCTTCTACGACGTCACCGCCATCAGCTTCCACGCTTACCCGTACATCCAGCAGAACTACATGCTCATGGGTTGTGGCGGCAGCGTGGGCGAGGGCTACGGCCCCATGATCGTCTCCAGCAAGCCGCTCGCCCCCGCCGATCTCGGCCGCGTCCGCATCGCCGTACCCGGCACTCTCACAACGGCATATCTCGCGCTCAAGATATTCAATCCCGCGCTCGAAACCCAGACCGTTCCCTTCGATCGCATCATCCCCGAAATTCTGGCAGGCAACTTCGCAGCCGGCCTCATCATTCACGAAGGGCAGCTCACCTACTCATCGAGCGGCCTCTATCGCGTTCTCGACCTGGGAGCCTGGTGGCGCGAAACCACCGGCTTGGTGCTGCCCCTGGGCGGCAACGCCATCCGCCGTTCGCTGGGCTCCGAAACCATACGCATTGTTTCCAAGGCTCTGCGCGACAGCATCCAGCACGCACTCGACCATCGCGAGCAGGCCCTGGAATACGCCATGCAGTTTGCGCGCGACCTCGACGCCCGCCTCGCCAACCGCTTTGTCAGCATGTACGTGAACGAGCGCACCCTCGACTACGGCGCCGACGGCCGCCAGGCTATCATCAAACTGCTCGAACGCGGCCGCGAACGAGGCATCATTCCCATCGAGCCTCAGGTAGATTTTGCGGATTGAGCCCAGATTGAGTCCGGACTGAATTCGGCACGAGGTACTTCCGGCATCGAAACGACGCTCCAAAGTCATTTTCAATTTGCCAAAATTCTCGTCTCAATTCCTAAGTTATTTCCAACCTTCGCCGATGCATCCATTGAGGTCATTTGGATGCCCACAAAAACTGCTCCCAACTTCCTGCTCGCATCGCCCGACCCTGCGCTCCTGGCCTTGCTCGAGCCGCTGCTCTCCGCCTTCGGAGCCCACGTCGATATCGCGCTCTCCGCCGACTCAGCATTGGCGCTGCTGGGCGCGCCGGCCGATCATTCCCTGCTCCTGCTGGATGCTAACCTGCCCGAGCGGGGAGCAGAGCGATTGCTGGCGGCGGCCGACGCCCCACACACTTCCAAGCGCATCCCGATTGTCCTGATTTCGGACACTGTGACTGAACAATCGCTAAACCAACTCTCCGCAGGCGCCCTGGTCGACATTGTTCCCAGCCATATGGAGCGCGATTTCTGGCAGGTGCGAATCGGCAACGTGCTGCGCGCCATCCAACTGGGGCACGACTTCGACCTCCTGCGCGAGTCGTCGGCGCTCCACGCTCTCTACGATCCCCTTACCGGCACCTATAACCGCGGAGCCATGCTGGCCATGCTCTTCCGCGAAACCGACCGCGTGCAACGCATGAAGGGCTCGCTCTCCATGATCCTCTTCGACGTGGACGACTTCGGTTACTGGAACTCGCGGCTGGGAGCCGTGGCCTGCGACGACCTCCTTTGCCAGATCGGCGCCCGCGCCGCGCGCCTGCTGCGCAGTTACGACCTGCTGGGACGCGTGGGCAAGGACGAATTCCTGGTGGCCATGCCCGGCGGCAGCGTGGAGAACGCGACCATGCTGGCCGAGCGCCTGCGCCTGGAAGTCTTCAGCCTGCCCTTCGACGTGCACGATGAATCGGTGCGTCTCTCCGCTTGCTTCGGAATTTCATCGAGCAACGGCCGCTCGCCCCTGGTCGTCCTGCGCGAAGCTGAGCAGGCGCTCCAGTCGGCGCGAACCACGGGACCCGAAACAATCCAGTTTTTCGGCGAGGGCACGCGGGCCGTCCCTCCTCCGGCCAAACTTCTGCCCACATCGAGCGAGGACAAGTTGCTCGCCCAGTAGCTTGGCTCCTCAAATGGCCCTGCTTCAGGCCCCGGCATGGGCGCGCATCACCTGCAGCGCCGACTTCATATCCGCCGCCAGCAACTCCTGCATCTCGGCTGTGAGCTTTTTGGCGTGCCGCGTGAGGTAAAAGACGTCGATCGCCGTCTCACCCTCGGTATCGATCAGCGCCACTTCGATGTTGCACTGGTGGCGATTGAGCGCCAGCGCAATCTCGCGCAGCAGCCCGGGCAGATCCTGCGCCACCACTTGCAGCAGCGTAGAATGCGTCGATGACTCCGAATCGAACTCGAGGCGCGTGGACACATCCACCTTCGAGTTTGCAGGATGATTCAAATGCCGGCGCGCCACCAGCAACTGCTCCACCGAGATCTTCTGCGCCAGCACATCGTGAAGGCTGGCGATGAAGCGGTCCATCTCGCTGGGATTCAGCTCCAGCGTGCGGAAAACATCGCTGAAGTGGAAGCTGTCGACCACTACGCCCGCATCGTTCGAGAAAGCATCGGCTTTGATAATGTTCATTCCCCATGCCGCCAGCGCGCCGGAGACATCGGCAAACAGCCGGCTGCGGTCGCGCGCAATCACCGTCAGGTCGAAGAGTTGGCGATGCGGGCGCAGGTCGAGCTGCACGGAATCCTTGTCGAGGCTGGCCGCCAGTTGAAAATGGCTGCGAATGTGCTCCGGTAATCGCGTCTGAAGGTAGCGCTGCGGCAGGCCTTCGAGAAATTGCTTGAGATCATCGGTCTGCGCGGCAGGAACCATGGAGCGGATGCGATTGAGAAGCGTGGGATCGATCGCCGCGTGATAGCGCTCCTCGTCTACGCTGCGGTCCATGAAGTTGGCCGTGGCCATGTAAAACTGCCACAGATTTTCCGCCTTCCACGGCGTCAGCGCTTCGGGATTCACCGCCCGAATATCCGCATAGGTCATCAGCGTGAGCATCTTGAGCAGCATGGGGCTGCCGATCTTCTCAGTGAACGCGCGCACATTCTCATGATCGAAAATATCGCGGCGCAGCGCGTTCGACATTTCCAGATGCAGGCGAATCAGCTTGAGCACCGTCTCGCGTTCCTCGGCATCGAAATCGAGCCGCGCCAGAAAGCTGTCGGCCAGCTCCACGCTCTGCGCCGTGTGCTCGCCGGTGCGCCGCGCCTTGCCGGTATCGTGCAGCAGCAGCGCCAGCAGAAACAAGTCAAGCCGGTCGATTTCGGGCAGCAACTGCGCCAGGCGCTGCTCGTACTCGTGCACCGGCTGGCGCAATCCGTGCACGTTGTGGATGGTGAGAAACGTGTGCTCGTCCACGGTGTAGCGGTGGTAGCTGTCGCGAATCACCAGCGCATCGATGCCGTGAAATTCGGGAATCAGCATCTCCAGCACGCCCAGCGCGTGCATGGTGCGCAGCGCGTGCGCGGCGTGCGGCCCCACCAGCACTTCGCGCAGCGCATTCCACAGATACGGCCCCTCGGGAATGTGAATGGCGAGCGCCGGGAGCGCATCGGTAATGCGGTCCTCGGCCGCCTGCGAGAGCGCGTAGCCGTGCGTGGCCATCAGCGTAAATATGCGCAGGATCGCGCTCGTGTCCTTGAATTGCGCGCCCGCAGCCACGTCGATGCGCCCCTGGTCGAGCAGGAAATCGGTACCCGCGATCGGCGTCCGCCGCCGGCGAAATTGGCGGTAGAAGCTCACCGGAGCGGGTAGATGTTCCATCAGCAGCACCGCGCGGCGATAGACGACGCGCGCGTGGCGATAGTAGGTGCGCATCCAGTAGGCGGGATCTGCCGTTCCCCGCGTCTCCAGTCCGATCGAGCGCGCGGCGGCTTCGTCCTGCGACTGCCAATCCAGCGTGTTGTCGTCGCGCCCGTGGCGGATATGCAGGAAACATCGCGCCGCGGCCAGAAAATCGAAGGCCGCCTCGGCATCGCCGCGCGCGCTCTGGAAGACCTGGCCCCGCTGTCGCGGCCACTCCTTGGTCTCCTTTAACTGGAGCAGCAGAGCAAACCACCCGGCCAGATGATAGTCGCGCAGCCCGCCGGGACACTCCTTGAGATTAGGCTCGAGATGAAAAATAGTGTTGCCGAACCGCGCGTGGCGCGCGCGCGCAATTTCGCCCAGCTTTTGCGTAATGTTGTTCCACTCGCTCAGCACCAATCCGGGCAGCACGCTCTGGTGAAGCTGCTGGTAGAGCGGAAAAAGCCCGGCGAGAAAACGGCGATCAAGCGTAGCCAGCGTGAATTCGAGGTTGTCGGGATCGAAGCGCCCGGCCTCCTTGAGCGTGCGCGAGCTGGGGCTGGCCCGCAGCCCGATGTCCCACATGCCCTGGATGATGGCGCGCACCCGCTCCTTGGCCCGCACCTCGACTTTTTCGTCGGCAAACACAAACAGCACGTCGATGTCGGAGTAGGGGAACAGGTCCTTGCGCCCGTAGCCGCCCAACGCCAGCAATGCGATGTTATGCGGCGGCTGCCCGGCAAACGCGCGCCGCCACATCTCGATCAGCATGCGGTCGACTACGGCGGAGCGGCGGCGGATGGCGGCCGTGCCGTCGCCGGTGCGCTCGTAGGTCTGCCGAACGAGCGCCATCTCGCGCAGATACTGCTCCCGTAAATCGTCGACAGTGAGAACGACTGTATCCATTGTGCGTTGTGGCGTTTTCAGGACTGCAGTCACGTTAACTTCGGAGCATCGGTTGAAGGTACACGAACCCTCAAATCGAAATCGTGATTCGCCGAAGCAAGAAGGATGTGTGTACAGAATAAGCGATGTTGCAGCGTATCGCGAACTCACACATGCTGTTCGCGCGGCCATTCCGCGGCCTGCAGCACCGGCACGTCGAGCCTTGCTGGAAGTTTACCGCAGAACCGGCGAACTGGATTACCAACAGAGAAAATGCCGTCGCGATACAATGAATACATGTATTCGCAAGGAGTTCCAGCTCATGGCCACCTCGATTCGGCTCTCTCCTGAACTTGGCGACAGGCTCGACCGGCTGGCGGCCAAAACCGGTCGAACCAAGGCATACTATCTTCGCCAAATCATCGAAAACGGCATCGCAGAGATGGAAGATTACTATCTGGCGTCAGATACTCTCGAGCGCATTCGCAAAGGCCAGGAAAAGGTGTACAGCTCTGCCGCGGTGAGAAAAGACCTTGGCCTGGACGATTGAGTACGCCAAAACGGCCAGAGATCAGCTTCGCAAGCTCGATAGGGCCATCGCCAGGCGCATCGTCGAATTCATCGAGAAGCGCGTCGCTCTTCGCGACAATCCACGCGAAATCGGCAAGGCGTTGAGCGGACCGCTGGGCGATCTTTGGGCCTATCGAGTCGGCGATTACAGGGTCCTTTGCGATATCCGCGACGGCATCCTGACCATTCTCGTGCTTCAGGTCGGGAACCGGCGCGAGGTTTACCGGTAGTAGAACAGCATGAAGGGTACGGGCTTCAGCCCGTACATCAACCCCTATGAAATGAAGATCGGTCTTTCGCCCCTGAGGCGGAGTTCCTTCATCCTGGCCCGCCACCGAAAACTACGACAATCGTGCAGCTGCAACTCGCCTGACTTCTATTTCGGCAGCGTCTCCGATCCCGTAACCGTAAAGCTCGCCTCGGACTTCGCCTCTGTCTCCTGCGGTTGCGCGCCACCCAGCACCAGCGAATACTTGCCCTCGAGTATCGATCGATTGCCCTGGTCGTCCACGCTCGACATCGAACGTGGATCGATCGAGATACTGACTTCTTTGCTCCCGCCCGCTAGAACGGAGACGCGCTCAAACCCCACCAGCGAATGAATCGGCCCATCCGCCTGCGGCGTTTTGAGATAAGCCTCGACCACTTCATCGCCGCCCACTGTGCTCGTGTTGGTCACAGTTACGGTGGCGGTTAACGGATCGCCCGCCTTAATCGAATCGGCCGACAGCTTCACCGGTCCGTATTTGAAGCTCGAATAACTCAGCCCGTAGCCGAATCCCCACAGAGGCTTGCCGGTGAAGTAGCGATAAGTGCGATTCTTCATCGAGTAATCAGTGAACGGAGGAATACCGTCGAGGCCGGCGTAAAACGTTACCGGCAGCCGGCCGGCTGGGTTATTCATCCCCGCCAGCGTGCGCGCAATCGCGTCGCCGCCATCCACGCCCGGATACCACGCCTCCAGAATCGCGTTCGCGTGTTCCTTCACCCAGTTCAACGCAACCGCACTGCCGCTCTGCGCGATTACGACCAGCGGCTTGCCGGTCGCGGCCAGCGCTTCTAGCAACTTCTGCTGCGGCGCAGGCAGGTCGAGGCTGGTGCGGTCTCCTCCGTTGAACCCATCGATCTTGATACGCATCTCCTCGCCCTCGAGCTGAGGCGACAGGCCCACGAACGCGACCACAACATCCGAGTCCTTGGCTTGCGCCACAGCCTGGTCGAGCAGCGCCTGTGCCGGAGCTTCCCACTTGAGCGTGACGCCGCCGCCGGATCGATCGCCCGAGTGCGAGTAATCGATCTCGATGTCGTGCGCATTCGTATCGCTGAAATCCACGGGAATCGTCGCCGTCTTCGGGAACGCCATCACCGGCGGCGCGGTGGGCGACGCGCCGGGCGCAGCGTTGAGCGCACCATGCATGGGACCGGTAACCGACGCGTTGAGCGGAGCGCGCAGGCTGCCCTCGGAAAGCACTTTGCCGTCGAGAACAAACTTGTAGCTCTCCGTGGGCGAGTAAGGAAAGCTGTCGGCCGGCTCGATAGTAAAAACGTAGTGGCCCGCCGCGGGCGCCGTAATCGTACCGCTCCAGCGAACCGAGTAGTCGTGCGTGGCGATCTGCGGCACGGGCAGCGAGTTCTCCCAGTCGGCCTGCACACCGGGCTCTTTGAGCGTGGCCAGCGGCCGCCCAGTCCAGTCGGGAGTAGCGAAAAACTCGGTCTTCAGCCCTTGGTCCATGCCGAACGCGCTCCGCGGCACCGGCACACCCACGCCTTCGGCCAGCGTAGATCCCTGCGCATACAAAATCGGCGAGCCGCGAAACTGTGACAGCATCCCGTCGAGCGGCGTCACCGGATGAAGCGGCGTTCCCACATAGCTGCCCAGGATCGACGGCAGCAAATCCGCCGTAGGACCGATGACCGCTATGTGCCCCGGAGCCGACTTCAGCGGCAGCACGCCGTCGTTCTTCAGCAGCACCATGCTTTCTTCCGCGGCCTTCCGCGAAACCTGTTGGTTCGGGAACGACGCAACGGCGTTCATGCCGATCCTATCCAGCGGATTCGAACTGAACGGGTCGAACATGCCCAGCTCAAAGCGCGCCGTATAAAGCCGCTCCGCCGCCTGCGTCACCAGGTCTTCCGAAACCAGCCCCTTGTGCACCGCATCCGCCAGCGTGTTGAACCCCGGCGTCCAGATGCTGCACGAGAGATCGGTGCCGGCTTGCAGCGCCAGCGCTGCGGAGTGCGTAATATCCGGCGTCTTCTTGTGGCCCTGGTTGATGTCCACAATCGCGCCGCAATCGGAGACCACGAATCCCTTGAACCCCCACGCATCGCGCAGATGATCCTTGAGCAACATTTTGTTGGTGCACGCCGGCCAGCCGTCGATGGAGTTATAGGCGCACATCACCGAATCCACGTGGCCCTCGGTCACGGTGGCGCGAAACGCCGGGAGATACGTCTCTTCGAGATCGCGCGGGCCGGCATCGACATTGAATCCGTGGCGCAGCGGCTCAGGACCGCTATGTACGGCGAAGTGCTTGCTGGTGGCCACGGCGCGCGGATGATTGGGGTCGTCGCCCTGCACACCGGTCACAAAGGCCACGCCCATTTTCGACGTGAGAAACGGATCTTCGCCGTAAGTCTCCTGCCCGCGCCCCCAGCGCGGATCGCGAAAGATGTTGATGTTCGGCGACCAGAACGTAAGCCCGTAAAAGATGCGGTGATTGTTTTCCCGCTGCGCCTCGTTGTACTTGCCTCGCGCCTCTGTAGAAATGATCGTTCCCATCCGGTGCACCATATCCGGGTCCCACGTAGCCGCCATGCCGATGGCCTGCGGAAACACAGTTGAATAACCGGCGCGCGCTACGCCGTGCAGGGTCTCGTTCCAGGTCTGATAGTCGGGAATGCCCAGCCGCGGGATGGCCGTCGCCCAGTCTTCGAGCTGGCTGGCCTTTTCGTCCAGCGTCATGCGGCCCACCAGGTCGTGAGCGCGCTCGCTCGCCGGGAGCTTGGTATCCATGTAGGGATTCTGCTGCGCCTGCGCGCACAAACCGGCAAGGCAAAAGGCGAAGAACAGCAAGCGGCGAAACGGCATCAAAACATCCCTCCCATGTTTGGCCGTCTTTTACCGGTGTTCCGCTCACTCTCACCGGCAGACAAACATCTTCCGGCAGTGATTCGCTCAGCGTGATCTCGACAACGGAAAAGGCAGCCGCAAAAACTCTACTAGGCGAGGGCCGCCCCTGACCAGATTTATCGCTTTACTTGCTTGTTTGTGGGCTCGCCCGCAGAGATACTAATTCGACGAACCCGCTGCCCCGGCTTCCATCCCCGCAAGAATCCCCTCCATCCTTCCGAACTCGGGATACTTCTTGAGCAATTGCAGCCGCGGATCGGCCAGCATCTGGAAAAACCAGGGGCAGCGGCTCTGCTCTGCGGCGCGCAGCTCTTTGAGCGCTGTTTCGTGATCACCCAGGGCAAGGTAAGCCGCCGGCGTAAACGAGCGATTCACAAAACGCTCCCGGCCGAGCCATTGCAGCCGTTCCAGGATGACCCGCGCCTCGTCGCTCCGGCCCGCATTGGCCAGCGCATACGCGTGCACCGCCGCGGCGAGATCGAAGTAGGGATGGGCCTTCGCGAGTCCCTCGGCGAGATTCACGCCCCGCTCCCGATCGCTGTGGAAGCTGAGAATCACGGCGCCATACAAGGCGATTCCGTCGTCGTCAGGGAACATTGCCAACGTGCGATCGACCCGCTCTACGCTCTTGCGTCCCTCGCCCGCCAGATGAAACGCCCAACCCAGCCGCGCATGGAGCCACGGCGAAAATGGGTCGACGCGAAGGGCATTCTCCAGCAACGCGATCGCCTCATCCCAGCGGTGCCGGCTGAGGGCAAACATCACGCGCAAGCGCACCGTCCAGGGATCGTGGCGCAGACGCTCGCTGCGCGAAAAAGCCTGCAGGGCGGCGCTCAAATTGCGATCCACATGGAAATGAATCCAGCCCAGCGCGGGCTGAATCGCCTCCGCAAACTCGGAATCGGCCGGAACCGACTCGGCCGCGCGGCGCACGTTTTCCGCTGCCACTGCCGGCGACATGAAGCCGAGCATCGCCTGCGCGCAGCAGAGATGCGCCAGGCTCACCTGGGCTGAAGCCAGCGATGGGTCGAGTTCGGTAGCCCGGAGCAGATGCTGCAAACCATCCTGCATGCGGTGCCGTTCGAAGGTCTGCAACTCGAGGCGCGCCCGCATGTACAAGTCGTAGGCCTCGCGGCACTGCGGCGTTTCGTCCACCTCGTGGGTCGGCGCCGCTTCGGCAGCCAGCGACAACCGTCCGCTGCCGAATCGAAAGACAAGCCGCTCCACCAGTTCATGGGCCAGCATTCCGGCCTGCGACCGCCCCACCAGCAGGTCCTCAATCCAGATCTCGGTTCCGTCTTCCACCCTGATCATCCGCGCCCGCAAACGGAAATGCGCCGGCAGTGCGCGTAGTGTTCCCGTCAGCACCAGGTCGGCACGCAGTGTTTCGCCGATCTGCTGCGCCGTCCGGCCACCGGCGGCGAGCGTGAAGACCGAATCCCGCGCAATCACCGAAACCGGCGCGGGACGCAGGTTGACGAGCCGATCGGCGGTTTCCTCGACAACCGCCAAAGCAAGATGCTCGGGAAATCCAAAGCCGATCTCGAACGGCACGATGGCCAGCCGCAGCGCAATCTCCGCCTTTCGCGGAGAGTGCCGTTGCACCTCGACGGAAAGCCGGTAACCGCGCTTATACACAGTCTGGATGAATTCGGCTGGCGCAAGCCGCGCGCGCAACGACGAGAGGCATTTGGGAACACTCTCGTCGGTCACCTGTGTGTCGCCCCACAGCTCCTTGCGCAACTGGGCCGGAGTAACAATCTGGCCCGGGTGAGCGAGCAACATGCGCAGAGCCGCCAGTTCCTTCGGCGGCAGGTGAATTACGGCCAATCCGCGAAATAAGGTCCCGTCCGGTTCCAACCGGAAATCCCCGAAACTGAATCCCGTCTCCGGCAGCTCGTGCTCTGCCGAGAGAGGCCCCATTCTTTCGTCCAACGCATTCCCTCGAAATGCAGTTCAACACTCAGGCTGGCTGACCGATCGCATCTGCACACATCCAGCGTTGGCCGCTTCGGTTTCGGGGCTGTCGAGCCTGAATCCAGGGAAGAATAATTGCAATTCCCGACCAAAAGCGGCGCGATCTCAGCGAACCTGCTCAATTTTCTGTTCCTGATTATGTTGTGTATTGGAGATTTCCAAGAGGCTTATCGCCGATAATTTTTGCTCGAAGTAATGCAAAAATAGGTTACTTAGTTACTTATAAGTAAGTAGAAGATTCTAGCCATAAATGTCTGAATCAAATACGTTTGAGTGCAATTTTTGCGCCATTCGAACATGTGTGACTTGTGATTCTGAATCGCCGCAGCGCAGAAAGACCGGGCGATGAGTTGCTCCCTCGACCGGCCGTGAATCATGCCCCTCAGCCGGCCGGAATCCTGGGGCATTCATCGCACGTTATTCCCCGGCCCGCCTGCCGCTTGCGATGCGCCCGCGCCGCCCTTCACCCTCGCTACTTCCAGCGGCTGAGGCTCGCGGCACACGTCCGGCACGTTCGCCATCTGCTTCCTGAATACCTCGTAGCTGATCGTGCCCGGCTGCAGCGTAATCCAGTAGCTCTTGTGAGTCAGCAGCGGCCACCGCCGCGTGATGAGCTGGTTCGAGAGGATCTTGACTCCGCAGAGCAGATTGTTCTTCGGCTGCAGAATCGTCTTCGCGGGATCCTTCTCGGCTAATTGCTTGTCGGCTCCCCAGTCGAAGTCGCAGCCGTAGCGATCGGCATCCATATAGGTCAGCTGCAGCAGGCCTTCGCTGCCCACCATGCGCTTGGTCACCGTGTCCCGCACGGCGACCGCCGGGTCCGTGTGCCGCACGTCGGTGGTCGGC
Source organism: Occallatibacter sp. (assembly GCA_049676965.1). GTDB lineage: Bacteria > Acidobacteriota > Terriglobia > Terriglobales > Acidobacteriaceae > Telmatobacter. The sequence continues at coordinate 12,405 of JBAUBR010000150.1, read as the reverse complement.
TCCAGACCGGCCTCTGCACCGGCCAGCGCTTGAAAGAAATATGCCCAGAACTGCTTCTTGTCCACATCGCTCATTTGCCTGTAGCGCGGGCAGAACGGCTGCACATCCCGCGCCACTTTTTTCGTCGTGAGGAACTCCGCCGGTAGCGCATCCTCGATGGTTTTGTCCCACTCCTGGTCCCAGCTCGGCTTGCCAAGCTCGTCCTTTTTCTCAGCGATAGGCGTTGCCGGAGCCGTTTTAACCTCGGTTTGCACCGCGGGCGCGAGCGCTGCGGTTGGTGGTTGAGCAGCAGCAGCCGGTGGCGCCTGTTGGCAGGCGCTGTTGACGCAGACTGTCAGCAGCCACAGCGCCATGCCAAAAGCGAGCCCAACGAACTCTAATCTTTCTCTCTTTATCATCGACATATCTATGCGAATCCACAGCCACTCTCTACGGGTACGAAACACGTCCTGTCTTTGTGATGCAGAAATCGCTACCGTAGATGGACGGGCCCTGCCTAAAGCGATTTAATTCGACATAGAGTGCTTCGACATAGAGGCGCGACGCGAATCCGCAATTCAGTACTTCGACTTGATAGCGTACGTCAGCCCCATCGTGAACTGGAAAGAATTCCTCTTGGTAGGCGGCAATGAAACCGGCGGGTCGTTCAGATAACTGTCCATCGTTCCCACCGAGAAGCTGAAGTTCTTGTACGCGGGGAATGCAAAGGTGTTCGTCTCATTCGCCGAGTATGCCCGGCTCACGTTCCATGCAGGAACGTAAGCAACCCCCTGCACATAACTCACCAGCTTCAGGTGCAGCACATAACTTGCCGAGAAAGTCGAACCAATCAGGTTCTGATTACTGCCGGCCGCACCGGAGATGAAATCCTGCTTCTCGTATTGGATTGTTCCCTTCAGGTCGGTTTCCTGCTTGGGCGTCTTCATCGCTGTCCAGCCAATTCCTCCGCCGTAGATCTGCTGCAGATTCAAATCCTGCGAATAGTTGTGGTCGAATGCGGTCTGCGCCAGGGCAAAGAAGCGCGGCGCCACATACTGGTCGCGCTCGCCATCCACGTGAATGATCGATGACTTGTTCGTAACCGGCGGCACGTAGGTCGTCGTGGTCGTCGTCGGCGGACTCGGTGGCGCAAAGTATCCCGGCTGGGTAATCTTTCCATACGATCCGCTGAAATCAAACGACGTGCGATTGTGCGGATTAAGCCATGCCAAAGTGGGCACCACCCGCACCAGGCCTATCCCTCCTGATACGGTGTACTGGTTCTGGGTCGCGGTCACAATTGTCGCGCCGGCGGTCGCCGCGCCGTTCCACCCGGCAAAGAAACTCGGCTCGTGAAATACCTGCTTGTTCAGCGTAGGCTCGTCGACCACATACTGCGCGTTGTTGACCGGGATAGGCGGAGGAGCCGCACCGTTGTCAGGATGCACGCTCACCGCGTGGCCTGCGATTTCGAGGGTCCCGACGGGAATCTGTCCCTCGTTCTTTTTGCCGCGCAGCTTCACTGTCTTGTCCAGCACGGCGAACTTCCCGGTCGTGCGCAGTTCCTTGATCTTGTCCCAGGTCAGGATCACGTCCCCCAGCGAGTCGTTATGAAACGTGACCTTTCCTGCTACTTCATTGACAAACTTGCCATGGAGCGTATCGCCGTTGCTCAGCACCAGCACGTCCGGCGCCGGAGCAGGAGCAGGCGGCTTGGCCTGGGCGGAGCAGATTGAAGCGGCGCCGAAGACGCTCAACAACAGTGAAGTGCGAATGGCAGCAAGCCGGGCAGAAAGATAAGTGCGGCTCAAAAATCGTGTCATGAGTATATTTGCCTCTCTCAGGGATATTGCGGCAGAACCGATGCCGCGCCAGTCAAAGCAATGCATGCTTCGATCATGTTGGGACAGGGATGCGTTGCAGCCGCAGGTATCTGCGGCGCGTATCGAACTCCGGGAGGATGCCGGGTTTGCGCAATGCAGCGCAAACGGGGCCGGATGAGCCGGGAGCGGGTCAGCGGCTCTCCTGACAATTCTAAGTCCACGGCCGCGTCCCCAAGTGCGGAAAATCTTCAGGAAAACTTCAAACATCTTTCCAAACACCCTGAGATCGCCTGCGCGAAAATGCTCGGGAGGGGCCCTCCATGACCAAACCTGCCACCTACGCGCAGTGGTATCTCGAACCCTATTGCATCGGAACGAAGCTCCGTGCGCTGCGCACTCGAAAGCGGCTCACGCTCTCGCGCCTGGCCGCCGAAACCGGGCTCTCCACGGCGCTGCTCTCCAAGCTCGAGACCGATCGCATGGTGCCCACGCTGCCCACGCTCGCCACCATCAGCCGCGTCTACGGCGTGGGCATGAGCCATTTCTTCTGTGAGCCCGGCCAGCACTCGCTCTCCATCACCCGTAAGGCTCACCTGCAAGGCAGCGGCCGCGGCATGGATGCGCTGAAGATCACTCCGCTCCACGCGATTGCCGCGGACGACAAGCTGGTGGCGAAGGTGATGGAACTCGAGCCTTCCGCCAACGGTTCCGTCAACGAGAACTGTTCTGAAACCGCCGGCCTGATGTACGTGCTCGAGGGCCGGCTGGAATTAAACATGGGCGGATTGAGCGAAGTGCTGGAAGCCGGCGATTGCGCCTACCTGAAGAGCAAAATGGCCATGAACCTGAGCGCCGGCGGAAAGAGCCGCTGCCGCGTGCTTTCGGTAACGGGGGCACCCGAGCGGAACGCATCGTAAAGGTTCCCGTCGAGAACGAAGAACACACGCTTCAGTGCTGTAGAGTACGGGCTTCGGCCATGAAGGTACGGGCTCTTAGCCCGTACATCAGGCACGGGAAAGTGGTCCGGTTTCAGCCGCTGAGGGAATGCCGATTCCCGATCGAACTTCACTAACGGAGTAATTCCAACCTCTTTGCCTTCGAATCTTAGAAAATCAGAACCTGCCCTCTGGGTTTGCCCGATCCTGCCTCAATCTGTACGATGAATCTGCAATTCCGAGACCCCAGACGATGCGACCCAATATCAACCTGATGAAGGCTACCCTCACCGGCGCACTGGGCGGGCTGCTCTTCGGCTTCGACACCGTAGTCATCTCCGGCGCCATCGACGCCCTGGTGCGCCTCTACCACCTCACCCCGCAGGACAAGGGACTCACCGTCGCTATCGGCCTCGTCGGCACCGTGATCGGCGCGCTGGGCGCGGGGCACATCGGCCAGAAGCTCGGCGGGCGCGAAACCCTCCGCGTGACCGCCGTGCTCTATGTGGTCTCAGCCGTCGGCTGCGGCCTGGCGTGGAACTGGGACTCGTTCATGGTCTTCCGCTTCATCGGCGGACTGGGCATCGGCGCATCGTCCGTACTCGGCCCGGTTTACATCGCGGAGCTGGCGCCGGCCAAGTGGCGCGGCCGCCTCGTCGCCGCATTCCAGTTCAACGTGGTCTTCGGCATCATGCTCGCCTACATGTCGAACTACGCCATCCGCACCATGCACCTGGGCGCAACCGAGTGGCGCTGGCAGGTGGGCATCGCCGCATTTCCGGCGATCGCGTTTTTGATTCTGCTCTTCGGCATTCCCCGAAGCCCGCGCTGGTCGGCCTCGAAAAATCGCATTGAAGAAGCACTCGCCGTGCTCAAGATGATGGGCGAAGCGGACCCGCAGGCCGAGCTCGCCGATATCCGCGCCGCCCTGGCCCAGGAACACGCCACCGCGCACGAGCGCGTCTTCCAGTGGAAGTATCGCTACCCGCTCTTTCTTGCCATCTCCGTCGGCGCATTTAATCAGCTCGCCGGCATCAACGCCATTCTCTATTACATCAACAACATCTTCGGCGCCGCGGGCTTCAGCCAGATCTCGAGCGACCAGCAGGCCATCGCCATCGGCGCGACCAACTTCCTCTTCACCATGGTTGGCATGTCGCTGATCGACAAGCTCGGCCGCAAAACCCTGCTCCTCATCGGCGCAGCGGGCACGGCAAGCTGCCTCGCCGGCGTGGCGTGGATCTTCGGCACCAACTCGCACCAGAACGACCTGCTCTGGCTGCTCGTGACCTATATTGCATTCTTCTCCGTCTCGCAGGGAGCGGTCATCTGGGTTTATATCGGCGAGGTGTTCCCCACCTCGGTGCGCTCCAAGGGCCAGGGCGTAGGCAGCGCCAGTCACTGGTTCATGAACACGCTGATCCAGCTCGAGTTTCCGGTGGTCGTGCAACTGATGAGCACAGCCACACCCTTCGTCTTCTTCGCCATCATGACCGTCGTGCAGTTCGTCGTGGTGCTGTTCGTCTATCCCGAAACCAAGGGCCAGACGCTCGAAGCCCTGCAGCGCAGGCTCGTACCGGCCGACGAAACCGCGGGAACTGTCTAGTGTCCTGAATTCGAAGTTCACAACACAAAATGCTGTCATCCTGAGCGCAGTTTGGCTCGCTTTTTGAGTCAAACGGAGTCGAAGGACCTGCGTTTGGCGCGTCCCGATTTCTGACCCACTTTAGACTCGCAACACTAGCTAAAATGAATCCATGATCATGGAGACCTACGCCGTCGGCCCGCTGCAATGCAACTGCACGCTGCTCGGCGATGAAGAGGCCGGCGAGGCCATCGTCATCGATCCCGGCGACGAGGTCTCCCGCATTCACCGCCGTCTCACCGAGCTCAAACTCAAGCTGAAGCAGATACTCATCACCCACGCGCACATCGACCACGTAGGCGGCGCGCTCAAGCTCAAGCGCCTCACCGGCGCGCCGATCTTTCTCAACGAAAACGACCTGCCGCAGCTCAAGATCATGTCCGCGCAGGCCGCCTGGCTGGGCGTTCCCACGCCTGAGACCGCGCCGCCCGATGCAGGCCTCACAGACGGCCTGCGCGTCGGCCTCGACCGCTGTCCTGCCGAGGTGTTGCACACGCCCGGCCATACGCAGGGTTCTATCTGCCTGCACTTTGCGCCCATGAAACTGGTCATAGCCGGCGACACGCTCTTCGCCGGCAGCATAGGCCGCACCGACCTGCCCGGCGGCGACTTCAACCAGATCATCGATTCCATCAGGACGCGCCTGCTCGCGCTGCCCGACGAAACCAAAGTCCTGCCCGGCCACGGCCCCGCAACCACCATCGGCGAAGAACGCCAGAGCAATCCTTTCCTTCAATCGCGCTAATTCTCTCTTTGGATCAGAAAGGCAGGAGTTGCAGAGCGGAGGGTACGGGCCTCAGTCCATACGTTGAGGACACTCCTGGATCAGAGGGGCTTCAGCCCCTGAGCAGCAACTTATGCATCACTTCGCCTTCCACGTCTTCCCGTCCGCGCTCGTCCACACCGCATTGCTGTCGTTCACAAGCTCGAAGATCGCGCCGGAAACCGAGGCGGCAATCGACGCCTTGGGGCGCGGACTCCCGCTCTGCGCTGCAAATGATCCGAGCGGCCCAGTCGTGCCTGGAGCCTGCGCGATGCGCACCTTCACCGCCTGCCCAATCCATTGGCGCTCGATCGGCTCCCAGCTTTTTTCCAGGTCGCGGCTCAGGAACAGCGACCCGACAGCATCGATCGCAACAATGTTGCGTCCCGCCGCCACCATCGAGACCACCGGCAGCCCGCTGGGCAGCAGCGTCAATCCCGAATTCTTCTCCGCGGCCGCTTGAGCCGCCGGAGCGATCGTCTGGAGCTGTGCTCGACTCGCCGCCTCGGGCCGCGACTGCACCTGATCCGCGTTGACCTCCACGGCCTCAGACGCCGGCTCAGGCGCGGATTCGCTCTTCGCCGTCGGCGGCGCCTTCGCGGCCAAAGCATCCGCTCCCACTGCGCCGGCAGAGCCGTGAAAATGCACCTCGTGCGTCGCCAAAGATGGGCTCTGCGCGGGAGCATTCGCCGCACCGGCGGCAATCGACCCCAGCGGCTCATCACTCGATTTTGTTCCAGCGATCGCGTTCCGAATTGCTTTCAGCCTGGATTGCCGCGCGATTGCAGGCGCAGCCAACCGTGTGCTGACGTCGCGCCCGCTCAACGTGCCCGCGGAACCGGCAGCCGGCGAAGGCGGCTTCGTCGCAAGCTGCCTCGCGTCCGCCTGCCGGTTCGGTGACCGCGATTTTTCAACCAGCGCCGCAGATGCGGCGGGAATCGGAGCGTTCACTGCTGAGCTCACAGTAGCAGGCGGCGATGCCTTGGCCATCTCCGCAGGCCGCGCGGTCTTTCGCATCGGTACAAAGACCGCAAAAATCGCCAGCGCAGCGCAGGCCGCCGCAGTGGCCCAGGCGAATCCCCCTCCACAACGCCACGGCTTTCTACCCGCATCTTCCCGCTCGCCGGCAACAGCAGGCACGCGCTGCTCGGCAGCCGGAGCCGCATCCTGCACAAGATACACAATCTGCCGGCAGCGGCCGCAGGAAGCGAGATGCTCAATCACCTGCGCGCGCTCCGCCTCGGGAAGTTGACGCTCGACAAAGCCGTTGAGGCTCTCGGCGTCGGGATGAACATCGAATTGGGAGACCGGATTCATCGCACCGTCTTCTCCTGGAACGGCTCAGGCAAAGAATATTGCAGGAGTTTCCTCAAATTCACTTCCACATCGCGCGGATCTGCGCCCAGCGCCTCTTCGGCGGCGCGCCGGCTCAGCCCCTCCCGTTGCAGGTTGCGCAGAATCTGTTTTCTCACCTCGTCGGCCGCCCGCCGCAGCTTGCGGCTTACCGTCGCTTCGTGCACACCGATCACCTGCGCAATCTGCAGCAGGGTGCGCCCATCGAGGAAGTAAGCCGCCAGCAGGAATCGCTCTTCAGCTGGACGCTGCGCGAGTGACTGCTCCACCGCCTTGCCAAGGAGTGCAAGATGCGCGGCCGATTCCGCACGCGCCGGCGCGGGAGGATCGAACGGATGCTCCGGATCGTCCAACGGCTGCTCGCGATGGCTGCGCCTGAAGTGGTCCACATGCCGCTGCGCCAGCGTGGTGCGCAGCCAGCCCATCAGCGATCCCCGGCCGCGATACGAATCGAGCGGGCAGCGCCGCTGACCCTCCACCTCCTTCATGCCGTAAATCTCGGCGTAGAGAGAACCAGCAAGGTCGCGGCCCAGAGTATCGCTGCCGGTGATTGCAACCGCGGCGCGCACCAGCGGCTCATGATAAATCGCCACAAAGTGTTCCCAGGCGCGCTCGTTTCCTGCCGCGCAGCACCTCGCCAGCACCAGGTCGTTCATCTTGAGCGTCCGCAGACAGGCAGCCTTCTGCTGCGCTGAGACATCTGCCTGCGCGGATTCCTGCGTGGTCACACCGTAGCTCTGCGCCGCACTCGCACGCAAAAGAATCTCGTCGAACTCAGTCCGCGTAAGTCCGTACGCAGACGCATCGCTCGCCGACCAGAACTCGTCGAGCCACGCTATCTTTGCAGCAACCACGCCGGCCGCGAGCGAGCCTTCAACGGATTGGGACGGAGTGATTCCCACGCGATCGACCATACCTCAAAGTGCACATCCGCGGCGCAACTTCGCGCCCTGCGCATTCACAATCATTTGACGGCGCCCATGTTAGCTTAGATAGGGGGTTTTCGCATCACTTCTATGTCTGCAATTACTACATTCATCAAGCATCACTATCGTCATTTCAATGCCGCGGCCCTTGTTGACGCGGCTGAAGCGTACAAAGCGCATCTCGCCTCGGGCGGAAAGATGTTCATGACCATCGCCGGCGCCATGAGCACCGCGGAACTCGGCCTCTCGCTGGCCGAAATGATCCGCCAGGACAAGGTACACGGCATCTGCTGCACCGGGGCCAATCTCGAAGAAGACGTCTTCAACCTGGTCGCGCACAACTTCTATGAGCGCGTCCCCAACTATCGCGACCTCACGCCCGCCGATGAGGCAAAGCTGCTCGCCCGCCACATGAACCGCGTCACCGACACGTGCATCCCCGAGATGGAAGCGATGCGGCGCATCGAGAACGAGGTGCTGAAGGAGTGGGTTCGCGCCGACCAGGCCGGCGAGCGCTGGTTTCCCCATCAGTTCATGTACAAGATTCTGCTCTCCGGCGACCTCAAGCAGTCCTACCAGATCGACCCCAAAAACAGTTGGCTGCTCGCCGCTGCGGAGAAGAACCTGCCCATGTTCGTGCCCGGCTGGGAAGATGCGACGCTGGGAAACATGTACGCCGGCCACTGCATCTCCGGCGACGTGAAGAAAGTCCACACCGTGCGCACCGGGATCGAGTACATGATGGAACTGGCCGAGTGGTACACGGAGACGACCGCGAAAACTCCGCTCGGTTTCTTCCAGATCGGCGGCGGAATCGCCGGCGACTTTCCCATCTGCGTAGTGCCCATGCTGCACCAGGACCTGCAGCGCGATAACGTGCCGCTGTGGGCGTACTTCTGCCAGATCAGCGACTCGACCACCAGCTACGGCTCCTACTCCGGCGCCGTTCCCAACGAAAAAATCACCTGGGGCAAGCTCGGCGAGCACACGCCCAAGTACATCGTCGAGTCCGACGCATCGATCGTGGCGCCGTTGATCTTCGCGTACGTGCTGGGCTGGTAGTGTTCCGCTTCACGAACCGGACTTGGCTTCCACCACCAGAGTGAACTTCGTCGACGCCATCCCCCCCGCCGACATCGCCGTCACCTTTGGCGTAAAAGTTCCGAGCGGCGCGGCGCTGCTGCCGATGAAGGTGAGCGTGCCTGAGGGACTGGTGTCGGAGGCCCTGTAGGCGACCTGTACGCCGCCCGGCATTCCCGTAAAGCTGACCAGCGCCGTCTCGCTGGGCGAATCGATGAAAATCTGGACGAAGACCGGCGTGCCGTCCTGCGACACGACAACGCGCGATCCGTCCAGCATGACAGAAATGGACGGAAGATTCTGATTGCCGCCTCCGGCGCCTCCGCCACATCCGCAGATGGGCAGCGCCGCGGCGATGAGCGACCCGCAAAGGAATGGCCGCCAAAGCTGTTTCATCACTATCTCCCGGACAAGGCCATTGCCGCAACGTGGACGAATCTGATGCTGAGACAATCCGAAGCCTCACAAGGTTACAGGCTTTGGCGCAGGCCCGTTATGGCACAATTTGCTTTCCGGAGGTTCGCTTGGGAAAAATTGCGTGTGCAACGAGATGTGCCGTTACGAATCGGATATGGACCGTAGCGGTCGGGATGAGCCTTCTCGCTGTGCCCAGCGCCAGCGTGGGGCAGGCCGCGGCGTTCACCATCGAGCAGGCGTTGAGCGCGCCGTTTACATCGGAACTTCGCGCCGCACCCGCGAAAGGCCGCCTTGCCTGGGTGGCGAACATCGATGGCCGCCGCAACATCTGGCTCGCCGAGCCCGCTTCCGGCGGCAACGGCTACACCTCGCGCCAGATCACCCATTACGCAGCCGACGACGGCCAGGAGCTGAGCGCGCCCGAATGGACCGCCGATGCCGAGCGAATCGTCTACGTGCGCGGCGGCGGTGTGCAGGGTGAGACGCACCCCGTGCCCAATCCCGCGTGGTTTCCCGACGGCGCCAGGCAGCAGGTGTGGATCGTCGACGTCAAAGGCGGCGATCCACGCTTGCTCGGCGAAGGCCATTCGCCTGCTGTCTCGCCGGATGGAAAATCCGTCACCTACATTTTGAAGGGACAAGTCTGGCTGGACCGCCTTGACGACGAAAAGGCCAAGCCCGAACAGTTGCTTGAAACGCGCGGCTCCGCGAAAGATCTGCGCTGGTCGCCGGACGGCGCGCGCCTGGCCTTCGTCAGCGACCGCGACGACCACAGCTTCATCGCCGTCTATACATTCGCCGCAAAGTCGATCGACTATCTCGATCCCTCCACCGATCTGGACAGCGAGCCCGCGTGGTCGCCCGACTCGACGCGCATCGCGTTCCTGCGCGTCCCGTGGGAGAAAGATTCGCTGCTCTTCGTTCCCCATCGCACCGCCCTTCCCTGGTCGATTCGCGTGGCCGAAGTTTCAACCGGCAAAGGCCGCGAGATCTGGCGCGCAGAGGATGGCCCCGGCAGCGCCTATCGCCAAACCGATTCCGGAGAGCAATTGCATTGGACCGCAGGCGATCGCATCGTCTTCCCCTGGGAACGCGATGGCCGGCTGCATTTCTACGCCGTGCCCACCACAGGCGGCTCCGCAACGCTCATCACTCCCGGCGAAAACTTCGAAGTGGAACACGTGTCTCTCGGCGCCGATCACAAGACTCTGGTCTTCGATTCCAACCAGAACGACATCGACCGGCGGCACGTATGGCGAATCACCTTTTCCGCCGACGGCGCGAACAGCGAGCCGCAGGCGCTCACCACCGGAGACGGCATCGAGACCCAGCCCGTCGTCGCCAGCGATGGCGCGGTCGCCGTGCTGCGCTCCGATATCCACGAGCCCATGCGCGCCGCAATCGTGCAAGACGGCAGGCTGATCGACCTAGCCCCGCAGGCCATCCCCGCCGGCTTCCCCGGCGCCCAATTCGTCACCCCGCAACAGGTGATCTTCTCCGCGGCCGACGGCCTCCAGATCCACGGCCAGCTCTTCCTGCCGCCCGATTTGAAGCCCGGCGAGCGCCGCCCCGCCGCTGTCTTCTTCCATGGCGGCAGCCAGCGCCAGATGCTTCTCGGCTGGCACTACATGGAGTACTACTCGAACGCCTACGCGATGAACCAGTACCTCGCCAGCAAAGGCTTCATCGTGCTCAGCGTCAACTACCGCAGCGGCATCGGCTACGGCCTCGACTTTCGCGAAGCGCTCAACTACGGCGCCGACGGCGCCAGCGAATTCAACGACGTGATGGGCGCGGGTCTTTATCTGCGGAGCCGTCCCGACGTCGACGGCGCGCACATTGGCTGCTGGGGAGGCAGCTACGGAGGCTATCTGACGGCGCTGGCGCTGGCCCGCGCCTCCGATCTCTTCGCCGCCGGAGTCGACATGCACGGCGTGCACGACTGGAACCTGGAGATGCCGACCTTCGTGCCCGGCTACGACCCGCGCAAGCTCGCCGATGTCGCGCGCCTCGCCTACGAGTCGTCGCCAATATCGTCGGTCTCGACCTGGCGCTCGCCGGTGCTCCTCATCCACGGCGACGATGACCGCAATGTTCCCTTCGCAGAAACCGTACAGCTGGTCGAAGCTCTGCGCCGCCAGCACGTGCACTTCGAGGAGCTGATCTTCCCCGACGAGATCCACGATTTTCTTTTGCGCCGAAGTTGGGTGCGAGCGTATTCCGCTGGCGCCGATTTCCTGCAGCGCGAGCTCCGTTGAAGGGTTCAAGAGGAAGTAGGGGACTTCAAAGGCCGCGGAACTCAATCCGGAGGGAGCAGGGGGCTTCAGACCCCTGAAACAGCGCGAGTTTCCGGGGCCTTCAGGTCCGGGTCCTCGCGGCTTTTCTACGGCGGGAAAGAAATACAAGCTCTCCCCCCTCCGCCCCGAGTTCTCCCCGCACTGTTCGATTCCGAACGAATGAACGCACGAGCGGACAGCGAAATCCGGCGCGCCCGACACGCTCCAATCCTATTCGCTTCGGAAAAAACGATTTACAACCGAGCGCCTTTGGCGACCCAGATGCATCTTGGTCCTCATCGAGCCGGCAGGAGGGCCCCATGGGCAGGCTTTGGCAGGACATTCGTTACTCATTTCGACAACTGAACCGGAGCCGCGGCTTCGCCGTAGTGGCCATTCTCACCCTCGCGCTCGGTATCGGCGCCAACACCGCCATCTTCAGCGTCATCGACTCCGTCCTGCTCGAGCCGCTGCCCTTCCCGCATCAGGACCGCCTGGTCAAGTTCAGCACCGTCGGCCCGACCGGCAGCTATTACACCTATCCCAAAGGCTGGATTCGCGCCTATCAGCAGCGTTCCCGCACACTCTCCTCCATCTCCGGCTACACGCAGGACACCGAGTACAACGTGACTGGCGGTGGCACGGCCGACCGCGTCTTCGGCAGCGCCGTGAGCGTCAATCTCTTCGCTACGCTGGGTGTGCGCCCGGCGCTTGGCCGCTTCTTCGCGCCGGAAGAACAAAACTCCGGACAGGACGGCGTTATCGTCCTGGGCTACGGCTTCTGGCGCCAGCAGTTCGGCGGCGATCCTAACGTCATCGGTCGCACCATGCTCCTCGACGGCGTCAGCCGCGAAATCATCGGCGTGACTCCAGCGGGCACGCACTTCCCCAATTTCGAGACACAGTTCTGGATTCCCATCGCGTTCAGAGCCGGCGACCCCTACGATCCCTGGTCCTCGTTCACCATTGACGCCATCGGCCGCCTGCGCGACGGCGTTGCGCCCGCCCAGGCCCAGGCCGAGCTCAACTCGCTCCATCGCGAGATGCTCACCCTCTTCCCCTGGCGCATGCCCGATAGCTGGGCTGGCAACATGGTGGTCACCCCGCTGCTCAACTCCATCGTCGGCGACGTGCGCCCGCGCCTGCTCCTGCTCTCCGGCGCGGTCGGCCTGGTGCTGCTCATCGCCTGCGCCAATGTCGCCAACCTG
>JBAUBR010000149.1:0-32074 GCA_049676965.1 Occallatibacter sp. | reverse complement strand
ATCCTGCATCCCTATCCTCAAGCCCGCTTCCACGCCACCCATCCTTCATAAGAGCCGTATGCGTAGACGCGCACGTACGGATCCGTCCGGGGGGCGCTCAGTGATGAGCGTCCCTACCGGGACCATCACCAACGACCATTAACTTGCGGCTTACCGCAGTGCGAAGGCTGGCATACGAGGCCGCAGATTGTCGTCTCCTGAGCGTCGATCTGGCTACTGGAATTCGCCGGGTAAAGGGTGTCAAGCGATTGGGTGGACCGGTTGGCAATTCGCTTACTGCGGAGTAGGGCAAGCGCCTTTCGGAGGCAGTGGAGATGGCCCAAGCAGCCGCGGCGCCTCCTATGTGATCTCCTTGCGAGGAACGACCATCAGGCTGTCCCCTCGTCCATGCGCAACGGCATGCGGCGAAGCCGCTTGCCCGTGGCCGCGAAGATTGCGTTCGCGATCGCAGGACCCGTCAGCCACACTGCTGCTTCACCAAGCCCGCGCGGATCGTCGTGGCTGTCGACGAAGTAAGTTTCGACTGCCGGCGCCTCGGGAATGCGGAGCACCGGGTAGTTATCGAAGTTTTGCTGTGCGGCGCCGCCTTCGCGAATCGTGATCCCTTCCTTGAGCACGGCGCCCACGGTGAAGAGCACTCCTCCCTCGAGCTGCGAACGCGCGCCATTCGGATTCACCACCTGGCCGCAGTCGACCGCCAGCACCAGGCGATCGACGCGGATGATGTCGCGCTCCACCGTGACCTCTGCGACCTCGGCCAGATAGGCGTAGGTCGTAGTACAGGCGATGCCGCGGCCCCGATTCGGACCCAGAGGCTTATTCCATCCTGCCTTCTCGGCCGCCAGATCAAGCACCGCAACCAGGCGCTTCGGATCCGGCGCGCGCCCGTCATCGCCCGCTGTTTTCGGCTTCGGAATGGGCGGCAGTTGCAACAGGCGCCTGCGGAATTGATACGGATTCTGCCCTGCGGCATGGGCCAGCTCGTCAATGAAGCACTCTACTGCGAAGCCGTTGAACGAATTCTCCACCGAGCGCCACCATGCCCGAGGCACGGCGCTGGTAATGGGCGTGAAACCGGTGCGAACATGCGGAACAGGATACGGGATGGGCGGAGGCAGTTCCGAGCCATCCAGCTTGTATGTGCCCGGTGCGCTCCAGAATGCGCCGATGGCCGTATCGGCAAGATGATCGGACCACGCCGCTACGTTGCGTTGTTCATCCAGCACTCCCCTCATGCGCCGCATTCCCGCAGGCCGGTAGTAGTCGTGCGTCATGTCGTCTTCGCGCGTCCATACCAACTGCACCGGTGAAGAGACATGGCGCGCAATCTGCGCGGCCTCGGTCGGGAAGTCATATTGGTAGCGCCGGCCGAATCCCCCGCCCATAAAGGTGGTGTGCACTGTGATGCTGCTCTCCGGCAACTCCAGTTCCTTCGCCACCTTCTCGCGCATGGCGTCCGCGGCTTGCGAGGGGCTCCACACTTCGCACTTGCCTTCGCGCAGGTGGATCGTGGTATTCATCGGCTCCATCGTCGCGTGTGCCAGGAATGGAAACTCATACACCACCTCGATGCGTTTCGCCGCCGGCAAGCTGTCCAGGTCGTCGCCCTTCGGGTCAGACGTCCACGCAGGCGGCTTCGCAAGCGCCTCCTTCATCTGCGCGCGCAAGGAGTCGGTGGTCTCTCCGTGGTTGGGGCCGTAATTCCACGTGATGTCGAGGGCCTTTCTGCCTTGCATCGCCGCCCAGGTGGATTTCGCCACCACCGCCACTCCGCCGGCGGTGAACACGCGATACCCGCGGGCGGGAATCTCGAATACCTGCATCACGCCGGGAACAGCCAGCGCCTTGGCCGCGTCGAATTTCGCCGGCGTTCCGCCGAACGTGGGACACCGCGCGATCACCGCATACACCATTCCGGGAACGCGCACGTCAAGGCCGAAGCGCGTTGCGCCGGTACATTTGTCCGGAATGTCGAGATGCCGCGTCTCCTTCCCAAGCAGCGTGAACTGCGCCGGATCCTTGAGCTTCACCGTCTTCGCATCCGGAAGCGGCATAGAGCACGCTTGCGGCGCCAGCTTTCCGTACGCCAGCTTCCGGCCTGAAGCCGCGTGTAGTACCTCACTCTTCATGGTCGTGCATTCCGAGTCCGGAACCTTCCACACGCGCGCCGCCGCGGCCACCATGGCCACGCGCACTTGGGCCCCGGCCCGGCGCAACGGCAGATAGTTGCTCATCACGCTGCCGCTTCCCCCCGTGCCCAGCGAGAACTCCGATTGGACGACCGTCACACGCTCCCAGTCCAGGTCGGCTTCCTCAGCCAGCAGCATGGGCAGCGATGTGTACACTCCCTGGCCCATCTCCGACTGCGCCAGCACCAGTTCCGCGCTGCTGTCGGGCTTGATGTGAACCCAGGCATCGAAGGGATTCCCATCCGCCCCTGGCGCGCCGGCAGTATCCTGCCCCCGGGCGCGCAGAGTGAATCCGATCACAAAGGTGCCGCCGGCGAAAGCCGCCGACTTGCCCAGAAATCTCCTCCGGCTGATTTTCACGACTTCATCTCCTCGGCCGCCCTGTGAATGGCCTTGCGGATGCGGAAGTATGTTGCGCACCGGCAGATGTTTCCGGCCATCGCATCATCGATCTGGGCATCGGTAGGGTGGGGCGTGCCGGCCAGCAGCGCCGCGGCCGACATGATCTGCCCGGGCTGGCAGTAGCCGCATTGCGGCACCTGTTCCGCGATCCAGGCTTTTTGCGCCGCGTGAAGGCCGTTCTGGCCGAGCCCTTCGATGGTCACCACCGTCTTGCCTGCCGCGCTGGCAATCGATGTCAGGCACGAGCGCACCGCCGTGCCGTTCAAGTGCACCGTACACGCGCCGCACATGCCAATCCCGCAGCCGTACTTGGTGCCCGTGAACTCAAGAAGATCGCGCAAGACCCACAGAAGGGGCATCTCGGCGTCAGCGTCAACGGAGCGCGGCCGGCCGTTGACCTGGAGCGTGAACTGGGGCATCTCCGACCTCAAATCCAGCCTCGCTCGTGAACTCGGAAAATGCGATTAGATTGCAGGGAACAGAAGCAGCCGTGCAGCCAAGCCATCTCAGAATCCCGGCGGCCGTTTCTGACCATTATCCCCATCAGCGGATCTTTAATTGCGAGTCGCCGCCAGCAGACTCTGCCAACCCACCTTGCTCATCCGCAGCCGGTGGCCGCTGTCGAGAACGATGGCGCTCTCGCTCCGGCCGTCGCGAACGATCTCGCGAACGTGATTGATGTTGACAATAGCGGAGCGATGCACGCGCACAAATCGAGCAGGGTCGAGAGAGGCGGCCAGTTGCTTGATGGATTCCCTCAGCAGAAAGCTCTTGCTCCCGACGTGAAGGCAGGAGTAGTAATCGGCTGCTTCAATCCACTCCACTTCATCCACTGGAACAAGGACATCCTTCGTCCCGTTGTGAACCAGGAAGCGGCTCGGATACTTCATCGGCGGCGACGAATTCTGACTAATGCTGTCAAACAGCGATTTCAGCTGCTCTTGCGCCATCAGGGCCGACTTTGAAGCAATGCGTTCCTTCACTCGCTCCAGCGTGGCCTGCAGGCGCTCGGGTTCGATTGGCTTGGTGAGGTAGTCCAGCGCGTGAACTTCAAACGCCTTCAACGCATAGTGGTTATGGGCCGTAACAAAGACAGTGACGGGCATGTGGGATAAGCCGATTTGTTCGATCACTTCAAATCCAGTGCTGCCCGGCATCTGGATATCGAGGAACAGGACGTCAATCGAATCCGCGCGCAGGGCTTGCACAACTTCGCGTCCGCTGCGGCACTCGGCGGTGATCACAATGTCCTCGTCGCCCAAGAGAAGCAAGCGGAGCCGCTCGCGTGCCAGCGGTTCGTCATCGGCAATCATCGCCTTCAGCTTCATCCGGCGCACTCGTAGGGGATATCGATGGCGACCTCGAACCCATCGGCCTTCGCTACCCCCGCTTGCAGGCTATGTTCCCGGGGATAAAAGTAGGCAAGCCGCTCGCGGGTGTTTCTAAGGCCAATTCCGTTCCCGTGGGTCGCGGCGGTCTTTCCAGAGCCACTGTTGCGGACGGAAATGCGCAGGCGGTCACCCTCGCGTCGCGCCGACGCTTCAACGGTGCCGTCGCCTTCGCAGCTCGCAATGCCGTGACGGATGGCGTTTTCAACGATGGGTTGAAGCAAAAAGCAGGGCACCAGGCTGTGCAGGGCGCCGGGATCGACTTTGAGATGGACGTGGAGCCGATCGGCGAACCGGACCTGTTCGATTGCCAGGTAGTTCTCGACGATTTCAAGCTCCTGGGATAACGGAATCTTTTCCGGGGTTTCCCTCTCCAGTGTTCGTTTGAGGATCGCGTTGAGATGACCCAGCATCTCCGCGGCCTGGCGCTGGCGGCCCAGCTCAACCAGGGTCGTGATTGCATTCAGGGTGTTGAACAGGAAGTGCGGCTCCAACTGCATCTGCAGTGCCTTCAGTTGTGCCGCGGCGAGCTGACGCTGCAGTTCGGCCGCGCCCAGGGCGTCGCGTTGCGCGCGGATCTGCGATTGAATCGAGCCGATGAGGCCCAGGATAAACCCGTAAATCAGGATCTCCATGCCGAACCGGTTGAGATTGATCGGCCCTGTGAGGACTTTGACGATGGGCACCTGCACCTTCCATTCGGCGATGAAGATTCCAAGGCTTCCCAGAAGCATCAGGTGTGCCGCGCCGGCCGCACAGGCAATGAGCCCATGCAAGGCCATGTTCCTCCGCGAGAGTTTGAGCAGCGAAGATCCGCCCGAACCGGTGCGCCACAGGATGGAGGCGATGATTCCCCACCATCCCCACAGGATGAGGCCGTAGATCAGCGAAGGGAGATGCGTAATCGAGCGGCACTCGATCGCTGTTCCCAACGAGAGGATGAGCGCGGCAGCTCCAATGATCAGGGGCCCGCTCGAGAAGATGCCTCCCAGGGGGTGCCGGGGCAATTCAGGGGAGTGTACCAAAGGGGATCCGGCACGAGCCGGGGCAACGGTGAGAGAAGTCATTCTGTTCCTCGCGAGGGCGATGCGTGCATCCGGAACCGAAGTACTGCGATTGTACAGCTAACTTGCTCGGCTCAGGTTAGGTCCGGATCCTTGCGCTTGCGAGCAGCATTCCGCGAGAGCGCGCGATTTTGCAGGGAACCGCACCGAGGGAGCGACAAGCGGGAAGTTGGCAGAGAACCATCAGAAAAACGGCTCAGCACGAATCTTCTCGCTAACCTGCATCGTTAGTGCGGTTCTCTCCGTTCTGTCCGAGGTTTTGGAATGCAATGGGATGCAATAGGCCGACTTGGCAAGGACAACAACCGGTATATTGGCTCGTAGCCGCTTACTCGCAACGGAGTGCCCGGCTCACTACTCCCAGCCCGAAGGAAAACAAATGTTTGCTGCAAGGGGAACCGCACTCGCCACGCTGCCACTGCTGGTGGCTTCAACTTCGATTTGGTCCGCGCAAGAGGCTGCAGCGAATCTGGAAAAGGCACCGCTCGCTGGTTATTCCGCCAACACCTCTGCGGTCGAACGCGACTGGGAAACGAAATTCCGCGCGCTGCCCTCGACCGACAACCTTCGCGAAGACATGCGCCGCCTGAGCGCGCGGCCGCACAACGTCGGCTCCCCTTACGACAAGGAAAATGCGGAGTGGATTCTCGCGCAGTTCAAAAACTGGGGACTCGATGCAGAGATCGAGACGTTTTACGTGCTATTTCCCACGCCCAAAAAGCGAGCCCTCGAACTGGTCGCGCCCACAACCTTCACCGCCAAGCTCGAAGAGCCGCCCGTGGCCGTCGACCCCACCTCCAATCAGCAGGCCGAGCAGCTTCCAACCTACAACGCCTACAGCATCGATGGCGACGTGACCGCGCCGCTGGTCTATGTCAACCAGGGTGTTCGGGCCGATTATGAGCAACTCGACCGCATGGGCGTCTCCGTGAAAGGGGCGATCGTGATCGTGCGTTACGGCGGCGCCTGGCGCGGTATCAAACCCAAAGTCGCTGCAGAGCATGGGGCAGTGGGGTGCATAATTTACTCCGATCCGAAGGATGACGGCTACTCGGCCGGCGACACCTTCCCCGCGGGTCCCTATCGACCGGAAGAGGGTGTGCAGCGTGGCGCAGTGACGGACACTCTCTATGAGGGCGACCCGCTGACGCCCGGCTACGGCGCAACCAAAGATGCCAAGCGCCTCCCGATCAAAGGCAACCCGCTGATCACCAAAATTCCGGTCCTGCCCATTTCCTACGGGGATGCGCAGCCGCTGCTGGCCGCTATCGGTGGTGAGACCGTGCCGCGCGAATGGCGAGGCAACCTGCCCATCACTTACCACGTGGGGCCCGGCCCGGCTAAAGTCCATCTCAAAGTGTCGTCGAACTGGGATATCAAGCCCATCTACGATGTGATCGCCCGCATCCCCGGCTCCGAATTCCCTGACCAGTGGATCATCCGCGGCAACCACCATGATGCGTGGGTAAACGGCGCGGAAGATCCCATCTCCGGGCAAGTGGCGTTGCTGGAAGAGGCGCGCTCCATGGCGGAACTGGCGAAGCAGGGGTGGGAGCCGAAGCGCACCATTGTCTTCTGCGCCTGGGACGGCGAAGAGCCCGGATTGCTCGGCTCGACAGAATGGGTCGAGACTCATCAGGACGAGTTGCGCAAGAAGGCGGTGATGTATGTCAACTCGGATTCCAATGGACGCGGCTTTCTCGGCATCGAAGGATCGCATACTCTGGAACACTTCATCAACGGCGTCGCGCGCGACGTCAAGGACCCCGAAACCAATCTGAGCGTTTGGAAGCGCGCACAACTGCATGCCATCGCCCAGGCTGCAAGCGAGGGCGCGCGCCAGGAAACGCGCAACCGTGCCGATCTCCGTATCGGAGCGCTCGGCTCGGGCTCCGACTATACACCGTTTCTCGATTTTGCCGGCATCGCCTCCATCAACCTCGGTTTCTATGGAGAGTCCGGCGGCGGAGTTTATCACTCCATCTATGACGATTTTTACTGGTACACCCATTTTGGCGATACCGATTTCGTCTATGGCCGCGCCCTCGCCCAGACTGCCGGCACCGCGCTGATGCGCATGGCCGATGCCGATTTGCTGCCCTTCGACTTTCACGATTTTGCCGACACTGTCCACACCTATGTTGGCGAACTCAAGAAATTGCGCAACGACCGGCAGGCAGAGATTGAAGAGACCAACAAGGAACTCGACGAAGGCGTGTTTACTGCAATTGCCGATCCCAAAAAGCCCTACGCGCCGCCGGCGCACAAGGCCATCCCTCCATATCTGAACTTTGCCCCGCTGGAGAATGCAGACGCCGCGCTGACCGCGAGCGCGGACCACTTTGCGAGGGCGCTTGCCGCGGCGCGGGCGGACGGCAACCTAGCCTTCGATGCGCAGACGCTGGAAGAAATCAACAGCCTCCTACTCCAGAGCGAGCGCAAGCTCACCAGCGACGCCGGGCTGCCCGGGCGTCCCTGGTTCAAACACCAGATCTACGCCCCGGGCGCGTATACCGGCTACGGCGTGAAGACTTTGCCCGCCGTTCGCGAGGCCATGGAGCAGGAGAACTGGAAGCAGGCCGATGAGGAGATACCGGTGGTCTCCAAGGTCTTGGAGGATGAGGCCGCGCTCATTGATAGGATTACCGAGCTTCTAGGCGCCAGCCCGGCAACTAAAATAAGATAGGAACCGCAGAGAGCAGGACACCCGGCTCTGATTCATTTCTCCGGACCGAGCCCCGGGTCTCAGAGGATCACGGCTTCAGACGGGTCAGTGGACGAAGTTGATCGCCAGCACCGGAGTGACCGTGGCATTCGTGTTATGACTGGCCTGGATCACGCGGCTGCCGATGATTACTCCGAGGTAGGATTTCCAGTTGTATTCGATCGCCGGCGCAAAGGCGAACACTTCAACGGAACCGGTGTTCATCACCATGCTGGATGAGTTTCGCGCGCTGCCGGGAACGGGTGCGTTATGGCCGGTTACGCGCGTATTCCAGTTGTGGCGGTAAGCCGCATCGAGCGCCAGCACCCAGTGCCGCGTCAAGCTGTACTCCCAGGCCGGATCGGCGAAGAACGAACTCCCGGGCTTGGCATTCCCCTTGAATCCTGCTCCTGTGCCATAGACGCTGACACCTTCCACCTTCACGTTGCTTGAGAACGCCCGCGTAACGTCGAAGCGCATCCGCAGAATGCGCCCATTGGGAAGCCAGAAATAAGTCTGCGGGTAGAATCCGAGAGTCGTTATGTACGCTCCGGCGCCCAGGCCATCGCCTGTCCTGTCGCCCAGCTGATCATACTTGCCCGAGGGAAAAGTCTCCTCGACGACAAGGCTGGAGGTCGGAATCCAGTTCCCCTCATGAAACTGTGTAAGCCGGTGTTGAGCCAGCAGCGTAACATCGCCGAGGCCAACGCTTGAGCTGTTTAGCCCGTCACTCATTTTGTTGTAGCCTGCCGCGGGAATCGATCCGATCGTGAACCCGTTCGCGAGCCCGTAGAGCAGATAACTTGACGAACCAAGCCCGTCCGAATGAGCTCCGACCACGTCATAGAAATACGGCTCGATCAGATAATGTCCGCGTGGCAACGTCGCGCCGGACGCTGCCAGGATCGGCCCCGTCCACCAAGCGTCGTTGAGTGACTCGCGGTCATCCGCGGATGGAGCTTCCTGTGGAGACGCTGGAAGAGGATGCGCGAGGCAGCCGAGCGCGCACAGAAAGGCGAACGCAAAAGTGCGCCTCAGTCGAATCATTGTCTTTTCCGCATTCATAAACTTATGTCCACTCGAACCACGCGAACAATCGTCGCCGGGCTCAGGACAGGCCGGCTATCCGCTTCTTGCGCGCAATTCAAATGGGTGTGCTCGATCGCCTGAGGGCGTGCGGAGAACCCTGTCCGCATTACCCGTCACGCTTTCAACATGAGTAAGTGCCTCGCGGATGCGCTGCGGGTTGTCTTCATGGCTTTTCCCGCGTCAGAGTTGCCACAAAGTTCGGCTCCCATGTCTTTCCGCCATCGTCGGAGAATGCCTCTTCAAAGTGATGCGAATCCGGTGCAATGTCGGACCACACAACTCGCAACAGAACGGCCCTGCCATTGAACATCTCCTGATCGAACAACTCGCCGCGCCCATTCTTGAATTCGCCGATCGAAGGCGGGTTCAAGATGCCGTCCTTGCGATTCGCATATATCTGGCTCCATTGGTGAGACTGCGGATTGTAGAGAAACAATGTCAGGCCTTCCCAGTGGCCGTTCGGACCATCGGCCTCGATCTCTTCCAGTTGGCCGCGGCCATTCCAGACTTTGCGGACCGTGACGGTGCCACTCAATTCAATCCATGTTGTCGAGCCGGTTAACGGATCGAGCCGGCGCTTGATTTGAGTCTTCCAGGTTCCGAAGTTGAAATCGAAATCGTGCTGCCCATCCCGTTCCGCTGTTGTCGTATTTGCCGTTCCTGGGTCCGTTTGCGTAACCGCAGGCGCCGGGTTCGCTTCGGCCGATTGGTCCGCCACGCGTGTCTGGTCCGTGATCCAATTGACCTCCCAGGTCTTGCCCCCATCGCCGGAGAACGACTGTTCAAAGTGAGGCATGCTCGTGTTGGTGTTCGACCAGATAAACCGAATCAGGATGTTTTTCCCATTAAGCGTGTCCTGGCCGTAAAACTCGCCGCAGCCATCCTTGAATTCGCCAATCTGGGCCGGAACCACAGTTCCATCCTTGCTGTTGGCCCAATAGAGTCTCCACTGGTGGGACTGGGGATCGTGCAGGCGCAGTGTCAGGCCTTCGATGTGGCCGGCCGCAGGGCTGTCGGTTTCAAACTCCTCCAACTGCGAGCGGCCATCCCAAACTTTTCGTGTCACCGAGGTGCCGTCAAATTCGACCCAGGTCGTGGAGCCCGTCAGGGGATGCAGCCGGCGCTTCAGATGGATCTTCCAACTGCCAAGTTCGAAATCGAAATCGTGTTGCCCGTCGCGCGCCTGCTCCTGCCCTGCGTCGGCAGCGCTGGGGGCTGCATGAGAAGCCATCAGACAGGAGCTCGCCAGGTAGACCAGCGCACATACAAATGCATATTTCCCAATTCGCCGAAGCGCGTTCATCGTCCCCTCCAGAATCACGTGGAACTGTTGCCGCTTGTCTAGATTGACTCGGTCCGTGGTATTTTAATAGAGCCACTTTCTATGGAACTCGTAATACCACTTTCGAAAAACAGAGAGCCGTTCTTCCGGCAGATTTACATAGGCATGCGTCAGGCCATCCTCTCCGGCGCTCTTCCTGCCGGCGGCCGCCTGCCCTCCACACGCGACCTCGCGGAGCAACTCGGCATCTCGAGGACCGTGGTGCTCCTTGCTTATGACATGTTGCTTGCGGAAGGCTTTGCAATGGGCCGCGGCGGCTCGGAAACTTACGTGCCCGAAGGCCTGGGAAGAACCACGCCGAGGAGGGAAAAGAGAGCGGCGAAACTGCGGCTGTCGCGATATGGCTCGGCGGCCGCCGATGCCATGGAAGCTGTGGACTCTCCACGGCGCAGTTCGTTTCCCGTCCGCTACGATTTTGCCTATGGCCGAAGCGCCATCGAAGGCTTTCCCCTGGAAATGTGGCGGCGCACCCTTCTGCGCCACGCGCGCCAGGCCCCAGTCCGCGAATTCGAGTATGGTCCGGCGGCCGGAAGTCTCTTCTTGCGCGAAGCCATCTGTGCTCATCTGCGGCGCTCTCGCGCCGTGGTCTGCGATCCGTCGGAAGTTATCGTTGTCAACGGATCCCAGCAGGCCATCGATCTGGTTGCGCGAGTACTCGTCGAGCGCTGCGACCGCGTAGCCATTGAAGATCCGCAGTATAACGGCACAAGAGAGGTGCTGCGCGCCGCCGGAGCCCAGTTGCTTCCGGTGCCGGTCGATCGCGACGGCCTGAATCCCGCCAGGCTGCCTGAGCAAGCCGGCATGGTCTTCGTTACCCCATCTCACCAGTTTCCGACCGGCGCCATTTTGCCCCTCGCGCGGCGCCTTGCACTCCTTGATTGGGCACGGCGCAAGAATTCAATCATTATCGAAAACGACCACGATGGTGAGTTCCACTATGAAGGCCGCCCGCTCGAGTCGCTGCAGGGTCTCGATACGGAAGGACGCATCGTCTATCTCGGAACATTTTCCCGCACCGTGTTTCCCGCACTCCGCATCGGCTACCTGATTGTGCCCAAGTCACTGGCTCCGGCCTTTACCGCGGCCAAGTGGCTCAACGATCTGCACTCGGCCACTCTCGAGCAGGAGACCCTTGCGGAATTCATCGACTCCGGAATGTACGAACGCCATCTGCGCCGGCTTCGTCGTAGAAACGCAGCGCGTCGCGAAGCGCTTCTTGAAGCCGTCCACAAATACCTGGGTAACCGTGTCGAGATGACCGGCGATGGCTCTGGCGCGCACATCGTGCTGTGGCCTTCGAAACGCGTCTCAGAGGGCGCGATAATCGCTCAGGCGGGATCGCGAGGAGTTGGGGTTTATGGCATGTCTCATTGCTACCTGACAAAGCCCTCGCGAACCGGGCTCATACTTGGCTACTCGCGGATGAACGAAGTACAAATCCGAGAGGGCATCCGATTATTAGGCGAAATACTCTAAGCCCTTTCCAGATTGTCGATTTAGTCCTGACAAACGTTAGGTTCCTATCGGGACTGCCCCGGCAGACGAGGCAGGGTTGAGCCCGGCTCCTTCGTCCGGGGTCGTGGCAGGCTCGCTGGTTATCCACGTGGGCGCATCCGACTGGATGTCTCGACGGAAGCGGGATTTCGATGCGTTTTGCAGGAAATCGGGGAGGCCCTGCACCGGGTGTGTGCGCTATTCTGAGGCTGCCGCTGGCTTTCCCAGGAACAAAAGAACTGCGCTGGACGAAGGAACGATTGCATGATCACTCGCAGAACCCTGCTCGGCGTCTCTGTCGGAACGGCTCTCTCCTCGTTGGCCGTTCCCCTCGCCGGACAAATACGCGGCGACGATGTGGAGGTCCAGCACGGCCCTGAGCCAGAGACTATCGCCAAGCTGCCGTCGTTCGCCGATCAGGTCGGTCCCTTCACCAGCGAGGAGCGCCTGGCGCGCATCGCGCGCGCGAAAGAGCTGATGGACCAGCAGAAAATCCAGGCCATCGTGCTCGCCAACTCCACATCGAACACGCTCTACTTTGCGAACATCTCCCTGGGGGCAAGCGAGCGGATGTGGGCGCTCGTGATTCCGGCGAACACAAGGCCGTTCTTTGTGTGCCCCGCATTCGAGCACGGCCGTGCCGCCGAGATGCTCGAAGACGCCCCCTTTGCGAGGGACGCCGACGTCCTGACGTGGGAGGAGGACGAGAGCCCATTCGCGCTCATCGTCAAGGAGCTCAGGGACCGCGGGATCACAGGCGGCAAGGTCGGACTTGACGAGAATATGAAGTTCACCTTCGCCAATGAGCTGATACAGGCCGGCCCGTTCCTGCATTTCGTCAGCGCCACGCCGGTCACAGGCGGCTGCCGCATGATCAAGGACGAACATGAACTTGCGTGTCTGCGTACGGCGGGCGCCGCAACGCTCGCGGTGTATGAGGCCGTCCATCGTTCTTTGAAGGAGGGCATGACGACACGCGATGTCCACAACCTTGTGCAGATGGCCTATGCGAAGACCGGCCTGCGAGGCGAGGCCAGCCTGAACATCGACGAGTTCACAGCGGTGCCGCACGGTTCGCGCAAGCCGCAGACCATCCGCGAAGGTTCGATTTTGATGCTCGATGACGGTTGCGCGGTCCAGGGCTACACCTCCGACATCACGCGCACCTTCTGTTACGGCAAACCGACCGACAAACAGCGCAGGGTCTTCGACATTGTGAAAGCTGCTCAGACCGCGGCTATGAAGACCGCACGTCCCGGGCTGCCGATGGCGCAGGTGGATCTCGCCGCACGCACGCTCATCACCGACGCCGGTTACGGCCCCGGTTACACATACTTCACGCATCGCGTGGGCCATGGCATTGGCATGGACATGCACGAGTGGCCCTACCTGAGCCGAAACAACATGTTTCTCGACGATCGCCATCCGGTGCTGGCCAGGAACATGACCTTCAGCGACGAACCGGGAGTCTACATCCAGGGCGAGTTCGGTGTGCGGCTGGAGGACGAGTTGCACATCACAGCCGATGGAGCGGAGTTGCTGACACCGCAAAGCCCGTCGCTGGATGAACCGTTCGCAAAGGTATAGCGGTCGAGATAAGTCGACCTATTAGGCCCATCGGGGTGTCCTGCGCCGTCGTGCGCTGGAAACAGAAGGTCTTCGGCAGAGACGGGCATTTCAGGCATGACTGGCTGGCTCGCACCATCGTAATTCGAAACACTAGCCGACATTTCAGTAGTAACCTGCTTCGGTGAATGCGTTGGCAATGATACGCCCACCTACGCCGGAGCCGTTCGGATGCGCGATCTGACGTATAATTCAACCCACGAATGTCACTTGTCGCGGGCTCTCGGCTAGACCCGTACGAGATCGTCGCGCCCCTGGGCGCCGGCGGTATGGGTGAGGTCTATCGCGCCCGTGACGGCGCCCTGAAACGTGACGTGGCGATCAAGGTGCTCCCCGACTTCTGGTCGCGCGATCCCGAGCGTCTCCACCGCTTTGAGCTCGAGGCCCAGGCCACTGCCGCCCTCAATCATCCCAATATTGTCACCATTTTCCACGTCGGCAAATACGATGGATCGCCTTACATCGTCACCGAGTTGCTGCAGGGCGAAACGCTGCGCGATCGCCTTCGTAAAGGCCCCATGCGGCAGCGCGAAGCCCTTGACTTTGGCGTTGAGCTGGGCCGTGGACTTGCGGCCGCGCACGGTGCCGGTATCGTTCACCGCGATCTCAAGCCGGAAAACATTTTCATCACCAAAGATAGCCGCATCAAGATCCTCGACTTCGGGCTGGCCAGGCTCGATCCGGCTAAAGCCGCGAATGCGGACGATCCGACCATGAGCTACCGGCAGGAATCTACGCCCGGGCAAGTGCTAGGCACGGTCGGATACATGTCGCCTGAGCAGGTGCGCGCGCAAGTGGCCGGACCGCGCAGCGATATCTTTGCCGTCGGCGTGATCCTCTACGAAATGCTGACCGGCAAGCGCGCCTTTCAAAGAGCCACATCGGCGGAAACGATGACGGCGATCCTCAACGAAGAGCCGCCCGCGATCTCGCAGCTCGGGCCAAACCTTCCGCCGGGGTTGCAAAAGATTATGAGCCGCTGTCTGGCCAAAAGTCCGGAGCAGCGCTTTCAACATGCGTCCGACCTGGGCTTTGCCCTGGAAGCTCTCTCCGATGCGGGCAACGGAGCAATGCCGGCACTTCAACAGCGGGTTGCCAACAAAAGACTGATCTGGATCGCGCCGGCAGCGGTCGCTATCGCAATCTCGGCAGCTTTTCTCGTGTGGTGGAGGCAGCCGCCGGCAGTGCCCGTCGTGGAGGCCGTCACCCAGCTCAGCAATGACGGTCAGGTTAAAGGGAACAGCGGCAGATTAGTAACCGATGGCTCGCGAGTTTTCTTCGACGAGGGCTCGGTCGGGAGTTACCGCATTGCCCAGATCGCGGCGACTGGCGGCCCCACGGCGACCGTTCCAACCGGGCTGGACAACGCCCAGATTACGGCATTGTCCCAGGACGGATCGACCCTGCTCGGGGCGGCGGGCGATGCGTCTGTGCTTCCTTTGCTGGCCATACCGCTGCCCGCGGGAGAACCGCGCCCGGTGGGTGCGATCGAGGTATACGACGCAGACTATTTCCCGGACGGAAGGATTCTCTTCTCCGTGGGGAGCGACCTTTCCGTCGCTGAGAAAGACGGTTCCAATCCGCACAGAATTCTGAGCGCAAGCGGATTAATCGCAGATCCCGCCGTTTCCCCGGATGGACAGCACGTGGTCTTCACCGTCCATTCGGCTGCGAATCGCTCGACCTCGATTGATGAAACCGGCACAGATGGCTCCAGCCTCCACACCGTCGTGAACAGCAGCGGGACCGGGCAGGTGTGCTGCGCTGCGTGGACTCCCGACGGCCGATACATTGTCTATCGCAATCGCAATGAAGGGCGGCGAGACCTTTGGGTCTTGCCCATGAAGACCGGATTTCTGTCACGGCCGCAGCAACCCGTTCAGCTCACTAACGGTCCGCTCTCCTACATCAAGACGGTCGTTGCACGCGACGGGAAGCATATCTTTGTCGTGGGCATCAGAGATCGGGGGGAACTGGTCCGCTATGACGCAAAGTCGAAACAGTTTCTTCCTTTCCTTCCCGGCGCAGCCGCTTTCAACCCCACATTCTCTTCAGACGGCCAATGGGTTGCCTACACCGTGTTTCCTGAGCACTCCCTGTGGCGCAGCCGCAGCGACGGAACGGAATCGTTGCAGCTCACGTTTCCGCCCGGGGAGATCTATTATCCCGCCATCTCTCCCGACGGAAAGCAGGTGGTGTATACCACCTCGGCGGGTGCAACTTGCGTGATCGGCATTGATGGAGGGCCGCCGCAGACGCTCATAAGAGCGGGCTCCTCGGGTGCAAACTGGTCCCCGGACGGCACCCGCCTGGTCTTCATGGATTTCAGCGATGCTGCACACCGCACTGCACAGGCCTTCGATTTTCGTACCGGTCAGCGCACCACTGTTCCCGGGTCGCAAAGCCTTTACAACGTACGATGGGTTGCCGATGACCTGCTGGCCGCATCCACTGAGGACAGTAAGAAGCTCATCGTTTTCGACTTCACAACGCAGAAATGGTCCGACTTGGTCTCGCCGAAAATTCCGAGCCACGTGGTCAACGTGGCCCACGGACCTGATTACAAATATGTCTACTACACCACGGGCACTCCGGAGCCAATGGCCTTTCGCGTTCGATTGGCAGATCACAGCGTGGAGTCGATCACCAGCCTGAAGGGACTGACTCTTGCCAATGGTCCGGGCGGGAATGTCCAGTTCGGCGTTGCCCCAGACGGTTCCCCGGTATTCACCCGCGACACCGGCACGGAGGAAATCTTCGCGCTCACAGTGAAATGGCCGTGAGCCGCGCCCCGAGGGGCAGCAAGCAAAAGCTACCCCTAAATAAGGCCAATGCGCATATTGAAGGGCATTTATTCGCCAAAAGGCCGATTAGTAATGAAGTACGCCCCAGTGTCCAGTATTCGTTCCGCGACCCGGTCATGAGGTGAGAGAACAGTGCCGTATATCGCCCGCGGTCGCAACGCTCAAATATTCTGACCTATTCCATGGGATCCAATAGGCCTTCGCATCGTGCAGTCTGGTCAACTCAGTCTGGAGATTCTTGCTGGCACAATCTCCGGATAGCTGGTAAATCGGACATTTCGAAGATTAGCAACGATAGTCGCCCATCTTTCCGGGAAACATTGCTGGCGCTATTGCGACTTGGGACCAATCCCGAGGAAGGGTGTTCAATCGTGAAAATTCACTACGTGGCCTGATTCATGGAAATCCTTGCCTAAAGCAGAAGACTGGTCCAAACTCTTGATGCACAGGAATTCGTTGACAGGAGGGGCAAAACCATGAAGATTCGACCGAAGACGCCCACAGGGTTTCGGGTTTGCGTCTCCCTTGCACCGCACAGTGAGTGCCTCCAGGGATCGAAATTGATCCGCAGTAATCTCTATCGGTTCAATTCGAGCCACGAACCCTCCACCGACACCACGAATGATTTTAGCTCGCACAATTGATATTCGGCCCCGACCGGCCAGCACGGTATTACCCCTCATGAAACCGACGCCGACAGCGCTCATCACCAGCCGCGAACTGTGCGCGGAACTCAACGTTTCCTATCAGACGATGTGTGCATGGACGAAGGCCGGGAAGGTACCGGCGATTCGAATGCCCGATGGTTCGTGGCGCTACCGCCGCGCCGACATCGATGCCTGGTCGGCCGCTCGGTCAAACCGCCATCCTTGTGATCCTTGCGGTCGGATCACACCGGGGAAAATACCAAGGAGGCCCGCCAGTAATCAGTGTGCCTCAGTTCAATCCGAAAAGCGCCCTGAAGCCTGCAGTTTCATTGGCGATTCAATGCAGTAGTAAACCAACGAAAACGGCTCAAAAACGGGCTCGTGCAACTGTTAACCGAAGGGTTGTAGGTTCGAGACTGGCGAGGGACCCAAATGGGGAATTGGAACCCTTTTTCAGATTCTTAGGCGGCTGAATTCATTTGGCCCCTTTATTTCGCTTGCTGCCTTTGTGAATTTCGGGCTGGCGGGAAGCTAGCCCGCAGCAATAGTATTGCCGGCGATCACCGAATCTCCCACACAGCGGACGGAATCCAGAAAACACTTCCCGATTTCGCAACTGGAGCGCGGAACGGGAACACCCAACGCCCCGGCGCTGGCGCGCTACTCATCATCCCCGCCGTCATCCGGCCCTCCCTGTCCGGGTGGCGCCGAAGGCGTTGTGATCTCGAACTCTTTGGGCGGCTCGGTGTCCTCGAGCCACCGCACAAAGTAATCCCAGCGGCGTCGCATCATGTAATTCGACATGGGTCCGTATCCGTGATGCTGATTGGGCAGGAGCAGCAGGTCGAAGTCTTTATTTGCGCGGATGAGCGCATCCACAACGAGCAGTGTGTTGTAAGGCGGCACGTTATTGTCGAGCGTTCCGTGGGCCAGCAGAAGATGCCCCTTCAGATTCGCCGCGTGGTTCTCGTTGGCCTGGTCGTCGTAGTTCGATTTGCCGTTTGGATCCTTGGTCAGCAGGCCCTGGTAGCGCTCGCCCCAGTCGTCCTCGTATTCGCGCTGATCGTGATTGCCGCTTTCTGAAATGCCCACCTTGAAGAACTCCGGGTAGCGGAACATGGCGTCGGCCGCGGCGAATCCTCCGCCGGAATGACCCCAGATGCCCACACGATCGAGATCGATGTAGGGGTATTGTGCGGCGAGCTCCTTGATTGCGGCAACCTGGTCGGGCAGCGTGTTGTCGCCCATGTTGCCGTAAAACGCATCGTGAAACGCCTTGTCGCGCACCGCGGTGCCCATACCGTCAATCTCCACAACAATGAACCCCAGCTCGGCGAGCGACTGCGAGTCGCGACGGGCCGCGGAAAACGCGCGCGAGCCCACGCTGCCCACTTGCGGTCCGGGATAGACGGCGTCCACGATGGGATACTTCTTCTGCTTGTCGAGATTCGTGGGCACAAACATCAGCCCGTAGAGGTCTGTCTTGCCGTCGCGCGCCTTCACCTTCACCGGTACGGGCGGTATCCAGCCCATTGCGACCAGCGCGCTCGTGTCGGCTTTGCCGAACGACAGCACGATCTTCCCGCTTTCGTCGCGCATTAAAGTTTCGGGCGCGGTCTCCGGCGTCGAGCAGGCGTCGACAAAGTACTTGCCTGAAGCGGAGGCGGTGATCTGGTGATTGCCTGGCGCAGGCGTCAGTGGCGTCAGACGCGAGCCGTCGAAGCTGATCTTGTAAAGATGCGTGTAATACGGATCTTCGCCCGGCTCGCGGCCCACTGCCGTAAACCAGATCTGGCGGGATTCTGCGTCGATGCGCAGCACCTGCGCGACGCTCCAGTCGCCCGCCGTAACCGCGTTCTTCAGTTTTCCGGTCTTCAGATCGTAGAGATAGAGCCGTCCCCAGCCCTCACGTTCCGAGTACCAGAGAAATTCGCTCGACTGCGGAAGATAGTGCCAGTTGACCTTTCCCTGCCCCGACTCGAATTGCGTCTGCACATGTTCGCTGTAGACTTCGCGAACTTCGCCGGTCGCAGTGTCCGCCACGCGGAGCTTCTCATCCTTGTGGTCGCGCGAGGTCGAAACGAAGGCCAGGGTCGCGCCGTCGGGCGACCACTCCACATCGGCCCAGAGCGGTGCGTGGTTGGGCCCGGCGCCGCAGGCAATGTGATCGCAGAGGGTTGAGCGGTGTTCGTCGGGCGGCATCTTCAGCCGCACCGTCGCGCCCGTATCCGCATCGATGATGACCCGCTCGATCATCGTGACGATCTCATCCCCGGGCAGCGGATACTTCCAGGCCTGCAGCACGGGATGACCGACCTTTGTCTCGACCAGGTACATCTCGCCTACCTTGCGCTGATCCTGCTGGAAGGTGGCAATCTTCCTCGAATCCGGCGACCACAGAACAATCGGCTGATCGCTCGAGATCCAGCCGGCGTTGTCGGTGGCGTATCCGTAGTCCTTCACGCCGTCGTGCGTCAGCTGCGTTTCTTTGCCACTCGCCACGTCGCGCACCCACAGGTTCCAGTCGCGAATAAAGGCCGCGCGCTTGCCGTCGGGCGACAGGGCCTCCTTGCTCGCGTCGTCCCCATGCTCGGCGCACGCGGCGCCGGGGCGGCTGCAGGTAAAGTGGCGCTCGCCGATGGCGAAGGTGATAGATTGCCAGTCCGGGGAGAATTCGATCTCGCGAAAAGGCAGATGTTCGGCGTCGATCGCGCGGCCGGCGGCTTTGCTCAGCGTGGCTGCGAGCATGGCATGATCGAAGGCCGGCTGCTCGACTCCGGTTGCCGCATCCACGAGGACGAATTCGCTTTTGCCAGGCATGGTCTTGCGGTACCAGAACTGGTCGGAGTAGCCGATCCAATTTGGCCGGACGATGCCGTAGACGAGCCGGTCGACATTGAAGGGCAGAAACTTTTCGGCTCGTGCATAGTCGGCGGCGATTACGGCGGGTTGTTGCGCAATGCCGCTCGCGCTGGCGAGCAGGCAGCAGAACAGCACTGTGAACCGGCACATTCCGGAAGGGCCCCAGATCATGCGAGTTTCCTTACATGCGATAGAACTCGTACCACGACTGACAACATGGAGGCCATCATAAACCGCGGCGCCCGGCTCGTTGGATCTCGTTCATGTGGATCGCGTAACCCGGGCGGCATTGAGCCTTTTCCTGGGGAACAGTCGGAAGGCATAAAGGGGGCTCTACCGAAACTGCTGTCTTCCGGAGGACATTTAACGTTGGGGGGGCCGGAGCAGATCGTCTCACAGTGGGGTTGTAGGCCGGCCTTTCGGCCCGTGGAGCGGGAGTACCAGCGACCGCGACTCAAGCCGGAATGGTGAACGGCTTTTCGAATGTAGCGACTGTAGCGGATACTGTAGCGACTGCCTGCTTACATGGGGTTGTTTCCGTTTGGAACGGAAGAACGCGAGCGCCTCAAAATACAAGCCCAACTGCCTTGATACAAATCGGCACTATGCTCCATCGAAATTCCTTACAAGCAGGAAGTCGGGGGTTCGAGTCCCTCACCGCCACCAGACCTATTCTCGACCCCCTTTAGAGTCAAGACGATGACGCTGAAACCGGCATGGTTACTGGGGTTTGTGTGTTTAGAACATTTTCCATATATTCCCGACTTTTCTCTTCTGTAGAGCACCTTCCTCGATTTTCCTGTACAAAAGCCGAGGCGCTGTACAAAGGAAGTCCAGCCGTTTGGCGGTTTTGTGCGTTCCGGGAAGGTGAACGGAAGTGACGTGTACAAAGGAGATGGTCTGTACAAAAAAGCGGCGTCAGGCAGCGGCTTGTGAGCGGAGCCAGTTCGCGACACGGACGGGGTCATATCCGATAGACCCGGCGATGCGATAGGAGGGGGTAGCCCTTCGAGACGAGAGCGTAGATTTGTTTGCTGCTCAGACTGAGGCTCTCAGCCAGTTCCAAGACTGTGAGAGCCTTCTTCCGACGCTCAAGCTGAGCCGGGAGGTCGAGCGCGGAAATGTCAACGAGGGCCCCCATATACATTCCTGTGTGCTTCTCTCATCCAAGTATGTTGCGGTTGCAGCGGAGTGGACAGTTCCGCTGGACGGTCTATTCTGCCTTCAATTTCCGCTCTAGTGAACTTCTGCACAACCCACGGGTTTTTGAGTGCGCCTGCCCGATCACGCGAGACTGCCCTTATGCTCCGATGGCGTGGATGCGGAAGAGCTGCCCTGTTTCGAAGATTGGCCGTCGATGGGAACGAGATAGCACACTTATTTTGCGGAAAGTCTCTGAAAATATCTATACTTTCATCTAAGGCACAAGCACATGGCTGACGCGGGAGAAATCACAATGCTTCTCCGTGGTTGGGGAGCCGGGAATCCTGCGGCCATCGAGTGCCTCTTCGAACTTGTCTATCCGCAGCTGAGGCAGATTGCCGGGGCGCTTTTCCGAGGTGAGCGGCCGGAGAATCTGCTCCAGCCGACTTGCGTGGTGAATGAGTTATTCCTGAAGCTGGTCCGGCAACACAGCCTGAGGTTTGAAGATCGCGAGCACTTCTACAGCCTCTCGGCGCGCTTGATGCGCCGGATTCTGGTGGATCACGCCCGCTCCGAGGGAAGACAGAAGCGCGACGGTGGAGTCTCGGTTCCGCTTGAGCCGGACATGGCATGGATCAACGCAATCCCCGCGGAAATGATCGATCTGGACCGGGTTCTGGAGGAGTTGGAACAACTGGATCCGCGCAAATGCCGCATGTTAGAGCTTCGTTGCTTTCTCGGCTTTACCGCTGAAGAGACGGCTGAGCTGCTGAATACGTCGAAAGCCACCGTGGATCGGGAGCTGAGATTCGTGCGAGGCTGGCTAAACGACCGTTTGCATTCATCCTAGGGCGTGACGCACCAGGGAGTGACGCAGTTTTTTCCGGATTCGCGCCAACATGAAGAGATCGGCATGAGCAAAGACGCGGACAACTGGCAGCTGCTCCAGGATTTGTTTCATCTCGCCGAAGCAACGCCTGCGCCAGATCGCGAGCGCACGCTGGCTGAGAAATGCCCTGACGAGGAACTTCGCCGCCGGGCGATGGAGATCTTCGACGCGGCCAATCGAGAGGGCTTCGTCGAAACGTCGACCCACGATGCCGTCCAGGAGTCATTTCTGTCCGGCAAAATCGGCCCTTATTCGCTCATAAGGCACCTTGGAACGGGCGGCATTGGCGCTGTCTACCTGGTGGAACGGATGGTGGGGGGCGCATTGCAGCGGTCGGCGCTGAAAGTGCTGGCGCCGCATTCGGCCGGCCCCTCGTTCATTGAACGATTTCACCGCGAGCAGCATATCCTCGGATCACTGGATCACCCGCACATTACACGCATGCTGGACGCGGGCCTGAGCGATCGCGGCCATCCGTATCTGGTGATGGAATATGTGGATGGCGTGCAATTCGACGAATATTGCGATGCGCACAAGCTGGGGATCGCGGAGCGGCTGCAATTATTTCTACACGTTTGCGATGCGGTTGCATATGCACATCGCAACCTGATCGTGCATCTCGACTTGAAGCCATCGAACATTCTGGTTACCGCCGATGGAACGGTTAAGCTGTTGGACTTTGGAACATCGAAACTGATTCGGCCTGACAGCCTGTTGACCACCACCGTCATGGCCACACCGGCCTACGCCAGTCCCGAGCAACTGCGCAACGAACCGGTCACGACTTCGTGCGACATCTACGCGCTGGGCGCGATTCTGTTTGAATTGCTGGCCGGATCGAGACCAGGGCATGGCGCATCTGTCGCCGTGATGATTGAGCGGGCCTTCAAGGAGCAGGAGGCAGATCGGCTGCCGGATGCAGTCACGGCCGCGGCAGCAGAGAAGCACGGCCTTTCAGAAGCCCGTCTCAGGCAATCGTTGACCGGCGATCTGGCGACGATTGTGAGCAAGTGTCTGAACCCGCGGCCCAGGGATCGTTACCAATTTGTCGATTCGCTGACGATGGACATCCAGCGATATCTGAGTGGCAGGCCTGTACTTGCTCGTCCGCAGACTATGGTGTACCGGTTAGGCAAGTTCATACGGCGCAACCGCGGCCCGGTGGCGGCAACTGTGCTCCTCACGATTGCATTGCTGGCCAGCGTGGCCTACGCGGCGTGGCGCCAGGAGCAGGCGCTGCGCGAGGCACAGCGGGCAGTGCGCATGCAGGCGTTCATGTACAGACTGTTCAAGTTCGCGAATTCCAACTACACCGGCAAACCGGCGGCAACCGTGCCGGAGTTTCTGGAACTCGGGGTGAAGATGCTGCCCCAGTACATCACGAACCCGTCCGATCTGAAGCAGGCGCAGCTTGGTCTCGCCGAATCCATGTACGAAAACGGCGATCTCGATGACGCCCAAAAAGTTCTCCTGCAAACCATGACAAGCGCAAAGGCTGCGAAGGATATTCCGGCTGAGGCGGAGTCGGCGGCATTCGCCGGCAATATCGCCTATTTGCAAGGAGATACGAACCTGGGTGAAACGCTTACGGCGCGTGCGCTTGAACTTTCTCGCAGGCCCGGTGTTTCCCCCCATGTTCGCGCCTGGAGCGAGATCTTTTATGCGTGGAACCGCGATAACAACGGCTACCGCAGCGACGAGAATGTTCGCTTGCTTCGTTCCGCGGTGAAGGAGTGTCGCGACGGCAATCTTTCACCGCGCGAAACTGCCGATGCTCTTTACACCCTCGGCGAGGACCTTGAACTGCGTGGCCGGCTTGACGAGGCCGAACAGGCTCTCAGGCAGTCTCTTCAGGTTTATGGACAGGACCCTCTCGCCCTCTGCGACCAGTCGGAAGTCTACGGGGACCTGGCTTATGTCACCGAGATGCGCGGTGACGTTGCAGCGAGTATTCCCATCTATCGGCGCGCTTATGACGGCTACGCCAAATGTTCGGGGCCAGAAAGCCGCGGAGCGCTCACTGAGAACGAGTACATTGCCGGCGCCCTGATGAAGCTGGGAAACGCGAAAGAAGCGTTGCCCATGATGGAGTCGACGATGCCAATCTACAGGAAGCTATTGGGGTCGAGCCCCGACCTGGCCGAACCGCTCTACTTCCTCGCCAAGGCTTATATCGGTACGGGTCACTTCGAGCAGGGGGAGAAGACGGCCGAGGAAATGGTCGCAGTGCAGGAGGGAAAAGTTGCGCCGACGGATCGCCGGTTTGGAGCGTCCCATCTACTCTGGGCCGAGGCCTTGGTGGGCCAGCACCGCGACCGGGACGCGCTGCCTCATGCCCAGATTGCCGATAAGCTTCTCGCGGCCAATGCAGTTTCAGCGGGCGCAAAGCTCATGGGCGCGGAAGCGCACCAGGTGCTGTCAGGAATTGAGTCCAGGCTTCCCAAATAGAGCTTCAGTTCGAGCCAACCAGCCCCTTTTCTCTTTTCGCTTCTCCCGGACAAATCCACCCGCAAAAATAATTTCATTGAAGCCGACACACTTCTCCCCGAAGTGACGCGTACGGTGCAGGAGATTTACATGACCTCACCGGGCTACATTCGCTTGCTTCTTGCCCTGGCACTCGCATTCCCCACGATCGCCGGCAACGCCCAACACCCGCAATCTGCAGGGCAACCTGCCGGTGGTACCGCCGCAGACCCGTCAAAAGCGGCCGTTCAATATGGAAAGCTTCCGCTCAGCTTCGAGCCGAACCTCGGCCAGACGGCGGAGGAGGTGCAATGGCTGGCTCGCGGGCCGGAGTACACGCTGTTTCTCGCCGGCCACGATGCGGTACTGGAGTTGAACGCTGTCACTCCGTCAAAGCCTGGAACCCGGCCGCATATCAGCGAATCGGCTGTGCGCATGAACCTGCTCGGAGCGAGAACGGTGAACCGCGCGGCAGGCGAAGACCCGCAGCCCGGCAAGGCGAATTATTTCACCGGACGCGACCCCAGGAAGTGGCAGCGCAACGTGCCCATGTACGGCAAGGTGCGCCTGCAAGGGGTCTACCCCGGCGTCGATCTCGTCTACTATGGCCGCCAGGGCCAGCTCGAATATGACTTTGTCGTCGCGCCGGGCGCAGACGCATCGGCAATCCGTTGGGGTTTCGACGGCGCAAAGCCGGAACTGGCCGCGAATGGCGACCTGCTGCTGCCGGTGATAAACGCAGAGGGGGGCGCCAGCGATCAGATTCGCCTCAACAGGCCAGTGGTCTATCAAATGAAAGATGGCGTCCTTCAATCGGTAAATGGAAGTTTTGAGGTTGCCCGAAACGGCCAGACAGGATTCAAGCTCGGCGCCTATGACAAGAGCCGCGAGCTGATCATCGACCCCACGCTGATGTTTATGGGCGCGATTGGCACCGGCAACCAGCAATCCGTGCCCAATGGCATGGCTTTGGACACGTTTATCAATTCGAAGACCAATCAGCCCAATAACCAGATCATCCTGACGGGAATCACCAACGATCTCAACTTTCCCACTACTACGGGCGCGTACGAGACGAGCTGTCAGGTGCCGAACGGAAACGGAAAGGCGGGCCGCTGCGGGGCGAGCAGCGGGAGTTCGGCGTTTGTAACCAAGATCAGCGCCGACGGCACGTCCCTGGTGTACTCGACATATCTGCACGGCGGCAACGGCTATGAAGCTGGACAAGCCGTCGCCGTGGATTCACAGGACAATGCCGTCATCCTGGGATCGACAGGCTCGGACGACTTCCCGGTTACTTCCAATGCGTACCAGTCGATCTGCATGCCTTATTACGTCGGCGGCCAGACTCCCATCGTTGAGAACTGCGATGGGAATTTCGCCGGTGGCGGAACCGAGTGGGTGATCGGCGGCCCCACCTTGTTCATCGCCAAGCTCAGCCCGGATGGATCGACGATCATGTACGCGACCTACTTTGGCGGCACAGCCCAGGTCTATCCAGTCGGCCTGGCGCTCGATAGTTCCGACAACATGTACTTCTCCGGATGGGTGCAGGCTGCATGGCCCACCGCCAGTATCTATCCAAACAACAGCAACCAAGCCATTCAGTTTCCGGTCACGTCCGGCGCGTACCAGGAGGTCGGCCTGAACGGCTCGCAGGCGGGCAGTCTTTCCGTCCTCAGCGCAGACGGTACAACGCTGCTCTACTCTACTTTCATCGCGTCACTGAACTCAGCCTCAGACCCCACCTGGGCTGACCCCCTGGCGATCGCCGTGGGGCAAAACGGAATCGCCGCGATCGGCGGCGTGACGCTGGCTTCGACCTTTCCCACTACGTCTGGCTCCGTCCGTCCGTCCTGCGTTCCCAACCCCAACAACACTGGCGTTTGCTGGGACTACACGGGATGGGTAAGCGTATTCGATACGACACAATCGGGAGATGCGTCGCTCATTTACTCGAGCTACATCGGAGGCGACGAAGTCCAGGGCGCCAATGAGGCCGAGAACCAGGTGCAAGGGCTGGCATTCGATAGCTCCAACAATCTCTATGTGACCGGATTCACGACCCTGAACACCTACGCCACCACGCCTGGCGTGTTCCAGGCCAAGTGCGCGAACCAGGGAAACTGCAATGCGGCCTTTCTGTCGAAGATCAATCTCAACGAATCTGGCTACGTATGGTCGACTTACTTTGGCGGCACAAACTCCTCTCAGACTGCCGGGAACGCCATTACATTCGATAACCACGGCTGGGTCTACCTCTATGGCTATAACAACGGCTATGGCTGGGATCTTCCCGTAGTCAATCCGATCGTTCCTCTCAACGGCAGCAACTTCGCCTTCGTTGCGGCTTTTTCTTCGGATGCGAAACAGCTGCTCTTCTCGACTCCGGTGTTTGAAAGCCCCACCGGGAGTTACGGCGCTAATGCCATCGCGGACAATGGTTTTTCTCTCGATTCGAATGGGAGCATTTATCTCGCCGGATATGGGAACGACGGCGGCGCACTCCCGGCCACGAAAGGCACCTATACAACCACTGCGACGAGCGGATTTAACCGGGGCTTCTTCGCCAAGCTATCCAAGGTGCTGGAGCCGGTAACGACCAAGCTGACCATATCTCCGCTGAATGCTCTTCCAGGATCGAGCGTCACCTTTACTGCCTCCGTGGCGGGAACCGCGGGAAACACGCCGCTCCCTACCGGAAAGGTGACCGTGGCCAACGGCAACACAACCCCGCCAACAGTTCTGGGTACTGTCACGTTGGGCTCCAACGCTTCGGGCTCATTCAACACCAGTTCGCTCAGGCGCGGAGACTATAGCGTCACGGCGACTTATTCCGGCGATGGTAACTATGAAACCGGCGCCTCCGCGGCGCAAACTCTGGCAGTGAACCAGTTCGCGCCAGTTGTAAAGGTGGTCCCGGCGTCTCTGAGTATCGACAGGATTGATGCTCTTTCGGTTACGATCACAGTCAACGCTACGAGCGGAGATCCGACGCCCGGCGGATCAGTGGCTCTTTCCAGCGGCTCGTACGAATCCGCAGCAGCAACGCTCAGCCGGGGCGCCGCCAAAATCGACGTTCCAGCCAATGTGCTAAATGATGGAACGGATCCGCTCAAGGCCACCTACACACCGAATGCGTCGAGCTCGGCGACCTATCGAACCTCAACCGGTTCAGCTGTGGTCAACGTCGCAAAGGTGAAGCAGACCATCGAGTTCAGGGCGCCAGCAAGCCCGGTCGTCTATGGTGTGAAGCCGATCAAGTTAACGGCAACCGCCAGCTCCCATCTGCCGGTAACCTTCTCCGTTTTATCCGGACGCGCCAAGATAAGCGGCGATGAGCTGGCAATCACCGGCGCTGGAACGGTCGAGGTGGCAGCGAATCAACGCGGGAATATGAGTTACAAAGCCGCTGTGGACGTCACCCACAAGATCGTTGTCGACAAGGCTAAGCAGACAATCGATTTCAAGGCGCCACCGAGCAAGGTGACATATCCCGCAAACCCCATTACGCTTTCCGCGAAGGCAAGTTCTCACCTGGCGGTCACGTTCAGCGTCGTCTCCGGCCCTGCCAAGGTGCACGGCGACACACTGACCATCACCGGAACGGGAACAGTGGTCGTAGCGGCAATCCAGGCCGGTAATGCCAATTACGAACCTGCGCATGAGGTAAGGTATTCCATTGTCGTCCAATAGAGTCGTGCAGACGGCGGTGACCGGCAAAGTGACAGTAAAGCCGTGCGCCGCCGTTCCCGAGCCCTTAAACCGCGACTCTTTTTCACTGAAAAAAGAGCCCCAGAACTGCCTTCTTCTCCAAACTCGGTGAAGACGGGAACTCCGGACACTTCGGTGGCACGCGCAAATATGGAGTGCTCAATGCCAAATTATGAGCCGGTTGGTCCAGTCGCCGGCGCAGGCGCCAAATCAGAGATCGATTGCCACCACTTCATGATCGAGGATGGAGGGCACACGGACAGTGAGTTGCGAGCCGGATCGCGAGAGATCAATGCTCTTGTCGGCAACCAGCAGCCGGGCTTGTTTCGCTTGAAGATCGCCTGGCAGGCCGAGTTTAAGGGTGTGTGGACCAATGGGAAAGAAGTCGCGGTAGGGACCCTTCATCGCCATGGGGTTGGTCAGATTGACGAGGTGAATGGTGATGGAGCCGGGGTTTCGCCATACGGCAACATCGAGCAATCCAGGGCCTTCGACTTCAACGACCGGTGCTTCGTTATTGGCCCAGAGAACTGTGTTCCGCAGCAGCTTGAGGTGGTCGACGCACAACACCTCCCAGAAAGTGCGGTCGATATCGAATGGGAAGTAAGCCACACGCCCCGCCGGCTGACGTAGAAACAGACAGGAGATGTCTGTCCTGGCCGTGCGCGGGTAGACCTTCTCCATGGGCAGGTCAGGGTAGCTGGGGATAAGCGTGAATGGAACCTCAGCGAAGGTCTCGCGGGCCCTGACATCGAGGCGTGAAACGCCATTGATGATGCGCGGCGCGTCTTCAAGACCTGTGAAAAGTGCATGATGCGGAAGCGCTTCATGCTCCAGACGGATATAAGAGTTGAGCATGGGGCCCTCGGTCTTGCCGGTCCACTCAACGCCAAAGAGATCGGCGAGCGCGAAGCTCTTCCGGCGCTTGCCCTGCTCATCGTAGAGACTCGTTTCGTAAGTGGCAATCAGGCTGCCTCCGCTGCGGACGAAAGCGCGCAGTTGCTCGCATTGAGCGTCGCTGAGAGCCGCCACGTTAGGCAGGATCAAGGTCTTCAACTTCGCCAGGAGGGCCGGTTCCAGAAGTTGGTCGTGGACCATCTCGAAGGGAATGCGCGACTCGACCAGCGCCTGGTACCAGCCGAGGGCATAGTTCTCCACCTTGGCCTCTGCGTGTTCGTCACCGTAGTACCAGGCGGTCTGCTAGGAATAGACCAGGCCGACGCGGGCCAGCGGTTCTTGGTGTGTAATGTAGCTCCGATTCTTTTCTGTCCACAGATATATCTCCTCTACACCCTCGAGCCAACGCTCGTCATGCAATGTGGCGGAGAATTTGCTGCACCACGGGCGCATCCCGTTGGCGATTGCATCGAGAACCCAAATACGGATCTCAGCATTGCTGGTGACGCTATCCTTCCAACGGTAAGGCTCTTCAAGGCCCACGCCGAAAAGCCCGATCACAGGCCTGTTGCCCATGGTGGCGCGGAACTCCTTGGCCGTCTTGCCGATCAACCAGGGAGCCGCGAGGCCGTGACGCCCCTGGCGGTCGGCCACAAGCATGGGCGCGCGCCGGCTGGTCTCGAGCGCATTCATTGAATTCAGTGCCCCACCGCCGTTGTTGGGGATCATGCATGCGTCGGGATTGACCTTGCGGATCTCAGCGTTCCAAATGTCGAGCAGGCTCAAGAGACGCTGCTGGCGCCAGAGCAGCCAGGCGCGGCGGGCAGGGTCTTCGGCACTGGTAGAGCGCGGCAGATCGAGACCGGTGGCCGCATTGAAGTTCTCGATGCAATGCCGGCAGTAGCACACTCCGTTTCCATCCCAGCGATTCAGGAATATACCGTCCGCGCGATAACGCGCCATGATCTCCTTGTGTACTGCGGTCATGAATTCGAAGTTGTACGGACCATATGCACAGGTAACCCACATCTCAGGCGACGCCCAGTGGCGCCGGGGCTCGCCGTCCGCATCGATGGCAATCCAGTCCGGGTGCGCTGCTTGCAAGTCGTCGTAAGTGGCGTGAGGGTCGGTCCGTACCAAAACGGACATGTCGAGGTCGCGGCAGCCGGAGATAAGTTCGCCCAGAACATCGCGGCCGCCGAGCCATGCGCTGCGGTGGTGAAAAGGGATATCGGTGGGATAGTAGGCAACACAGCCTCCGCCGCTGAGGCAGACACCTTCTGAGCGGGTTCGCTTGAAGTAGTCGAGCCAGAAGGCGGGGTCGAAGTGGGCGGGATCGTCTTCCACCAGCGTGAGCTGCACCCAACGCATGGGCTTTGATGCCCAGTCCCGCACGCATTCCGATTCGGCGCGCGAAGCGGGTTCCTCCCAAAGGGGTTTGGCCGTGGCGTGTGCGAATGCGACGCCGGTGCCAATGGCAGCTGTAGATTGCAGGAATTCCCGGCGAGTCAACGATGCGGGCGTCATGCGGGTAATGGTATTTCAGCCACTTGCCGCGTGCCATTGAATCGAAATTCAGCCTTGGCCAGGAGAGCAGAATCCACGATTGCCCGCGAGAACTTCAAAGGGGCCGGAATCCTCTCGAGTCCGTGACGGAAAACCGTCTTATTCTTCCAGGTCCGATCCGCGCGGGAACGCACAAAGGGGGATCGCGCGCTTCAGGTCCTGTCGCATTCGGGCGATGGAAGAATCGTGGAATCAACGGGCTTTACGTGCCATGAATGCCCAGCAAGCCGTAGACTCTGTGGTCGAGGGTTATTGATGGCGAGGCGTATCTTCTCTTTTTATCTGAGCGTGCTGGTCCTGTTTCTCTGCTTTCATTTAGCTTCTGCGCCGGCGCAGGATGCCGCCGAAGGCCGCGTCGTTGGAGGTTATTTCGAGGAATGGGACGTGCGATATTCCGGCTATACGATGGCCGCGCTGGAGAAGAGTGGAGTGGCCGCCAAGCTGACACATCTGATCTACGCCTTCGGTAACGTCACACCGGGCCCTTCGCCGGTTTGCGCGATCGACGACCCCAAAGCGGCATGGCAGGATGCCTCGATCCTTGGAGTCGACGGAAAGCCCTTTTCCGGCTCTGTTCACGGTAACTTCGCGGGCATCCTGGAACTGAAGAGGCTCCATCCGCGCCTGAAAACGCTGATCTCGTTGGGCGGGCAGGCCGGCAACGTCTCCGGTTTTACGGCAGCGGCGGCTTCGCCTGCCGCACGGCGCGCATTGATCGCCTCTTGCATCGACCTCTTCGTCAAGGGCGATCTGGCTCCTGGCGTGGAGGCGCCGGGACTTTTCGATGGTTTCAACATCGACTGGGAGTTTCCTCTGTCCGCCGACCGGGAGAACTTTA
This sequence comes from Occallatibacter sp., assembly GCA_049676965.1. Lineage (GTDB taxonomy): Bacteria > Acidobacteriota > Terriglobia > Terriglobales > Acidobacteriaceae > Telmatobacter. The sequence goes on along the minus strand of JBAUBR010000149.1, from coordinate 950 downwards.
CCGCCTTGCTGCATGAGTTTCGCTCCCAGCTCGATGCACTGGGCCGCAGCACTGGCCGACATTACATCCTCACCTTCGATTCTCCTTCGAACCCGCAGAGGTACGCGAACATCGACTTGAAGGCCGCGGCCGATGAGGTGGACTTCCTCACGATCGACGGATACGACTACGCCACACCCGGCGAGAAAATGACCAACGACAGCTCGGCGCTCTACAACAGCCCCGCCGACCCCTTGCACGATCAGGCGCGGGCCATTGACGACACCGTGCGGGCTTACCTGAAGGCAGGCGTGCCCGCCGCGAAGTACACCATGGGGATGCCGCTCTATGGAGTTGGGTGGAGCGGTGTCCCGAAGCGCAATCATGGCCTGTATCAGAGCGTAGAGGTCCCGGCCCCAGTCCTTTTGGCCGACGGCAATGGCCTGTGTCCTAGCCAGAGCAGGATCGCCCCGGCACCGGGTTGCGACGCCATCCTGACCCCAGGATTTGTCACCGATGCGACGCTGCGCCAAATACTGCGCCATCCCGATGCGCGGTTCTGGTATGACTCCAGGCGCGAGGACGCCACTCTCTATCTCTCTGCCAGCCGCACTTTCTATACCTTTGACAATCTGCGCTCGCTAACCGCGAAAACCGCCTACATCCGCCGGCACAAGCTGGGAGGCGCCTACGTCTGGGCATTGAACGACGATGACGCTGCTGCAACCTTCACCAAGACCATTGCCACGGGTTCGGAATGACGTGAATCGCGGTGACCATACTCCGCCGCTGGCAACAGCTCACGTCAAGAAGTAGCCGTCTTCCCGCCGAATCACGCCCGCATTCCGCCTGATCAATAATCCCGAATGTCCCGCGATTTTCAGTAGGCAATCCCAAATTCGTCCTGTACTCTTCTCCACAACTTGTGCGGGGCCGCATGGCTCCCCGCGTACTCGGCCAGACGCACAATT
>JBAUBR010000148.1:0-17893 GCA_049676965.1 Occallatibacter sp. | reverse complement strand
CTTGCGCCCATACTTGGAAAAACTCGCCTGCGATGCCAGTGTCTGCTGAATCTGCGCCATTCGCTTCATGGTTATAGTTTAATTAACAATGAAGCCGGTGGCGGACTTGTGCAGAGGTTCCCTAAGGGCGGGAGAGGTCTCTCCAGTGATACCCATTGTCTGCCACCTTCTGTTCCGGTCGCCGTATAGTTCATCATAAATCGGCGAAGCCCGTACCAAAATCGGATGGTCCTTCAAAAGTCGGCATTTCGACAAAGATCATTCGCCGGCAACTGTGCATGGTGTTCACTACTCACGCGAGAAGCCGGGATACACGAATGCCGAACGGATGGCTTCGGCATCCTGGACTGAGACGCCGCTTTCTCTCGCGGTGTCGTACCAAGTGCCGGCGACCTGTCCAGTCATATCCGTGATGATCTTTTCAGCGTCGTCGCGTTCAAGGAGAAAGCGGGCGTGCTGCGAAAGTATGTTTGAAGCGTTGGCAAAGCGTCCCTGATTCCCGCACCCCATTGCCAGATCGCGGCGGTCCTGGCCGACTTGAGGCGCCGGCGTCAGATCATAGGCGGGAGACAGGCTCCACTTTCGATCATGAGCGATGAGCGCGTGATTCCTGGGATGATCATCGAGATTGGAGATCAGTGCGTTGAAAACAATTCGGCTGAAGAGTTCGCGCGTGTCCCGCTTCGGCTGATCGACGACGCGTCGCATCTCTTCGGCTAGCAGGATGTAGGACCATCGATCTCTGTTCGATACTGAATCGTCCGCGCGTAGAACGGTAAGGCCGCTGATCATCCGCGAGCGGGCGTATCCCTCTCCTGCGCTGTATCGATCAAATCGCTTTACAAGTAAGACATCCTTCCCCGCAACAGTTTCAATGCGACTCTCGGCCGTCGTCAGGCCGCATCGGCGCGCAAGTTGCAACATCGCATGTTCCACCCGTTCATAGTTCCAGCGATCATCCGGGCGCGCGAACTTGGCGACCCAGAGTTCACCCTGATCCTCGATCACAGCCTTGGGGCGGGCACCTCCCATTGACGTTCCCAATAGGAGAAGATCCTGCACCTGTACGGCATTGGGGTCTGAAGGAAGCTCATCACGCACAAGAGCCTCAGCGGTTTCCTGAAGGCGAACGAGGTCAAGCGTCTGGTTGAATTTGCGACGGGGCGCGGGGGGAGCGACCTTCTCGCCGAAACTCAGCGCACCTGCGCGGTCATCCGGCGATTCGAGGAGATAGTCCAATTCCCCGAGTTTCGCTACCCCGGCATGTTTCTCGATGACGCGTCGGCCCCAGGAATCAGGGCCGGCGTCGCGAAGGGCGCCGAAGACTCCGTTCATGCGCACTGTCTCGTATGTCTGATCGGACAGCTTGAGTTCGATCGGGTCGATCTCCACCGCGTTTGGGTTCGCCAGGTAAGAACGACCGTAGACGAATCGCCCGAGAGCATCATCACTCGGTGTCTGTTCAAGAACGAATCGACCGGCGGTGACGGCCTCGCGCGCGCCGGGCAGCGTGATGTAAACAAAGCATTCGGTCGAGCGGCTAGAAGTCATTGTCGAGCCCTCTGCCTTTGCGCGCACGCACGCGGTCGCGACGGCTCGCCAGCGCAAGTCCCTGTTCATCTTTCAGCGGGTTGGCGAGTTCCTCAAAAGCTCCGAGCAGATCGTAGAGCCAGAGGAGCGCGGTATAGACCGCTATCCCGGTGGAAGGTTTGCCGTGCTCGGCATCGCTCACGGCGCGCGGGCCGGTGCCAATCTTTTCGGCAGCCTCATTGATCGTAAGGTGCCGGCGCAACCTGGCGGTGCGAAGGTTTCCTCCGAGCCTTGTCAGGGCCTGTTCGACTGGGTAGGGCTGGGCTTCCAGCAAAGCATTGTTTCGCATGTTTATGCCTTCAAAAGCAGGTTATGGCCTTTAGTGCGCTTTTAATAGCGTTTTCGACCTATCAAGGAGCATATCACTTTTCTGGTTGCCTTTGAAGGATATTTATCAAGCATAAAATGCTCTTAAAAGCAGATAAATGGCGTTCCCGCAACACGAAGTCAAAATGCTTAACGTTTTCCATGTTTGCTTTGTTGTGCTGGCGGTGGCGGCACAAAACGGAGAGTGGGACGGGACCGATCAATCCCGCTTAGCCATTCAATGAACGCTCCGTCTTCCGTGATCCGTGTCGGGAGTCGTTCCACTTCCTCCTCTGCCTCTTTCAACATCTCCCGGTACTCTCTCTTGCTCACGGGCGTTTCGTTACCCCAGAACTCCCGCTTTCTCCAGCGCTCGACACGGTCCAGGTTTTCATCGAGTGATCGTTTGGCGCGCTTCAACCGTTTACGTGCGTCGCTGGTAATTTTCTCAAATATTTCAGGTTCTACACATTCCAAGAATCGGCGAAGCATTTCAAGTCCGAAAATACCGATGTCCGATAGATTTCCAAATTGTTTGAGGTTGTAAATTTTGCCGTTGAAGGGAACCTGATACGAATACTCCCCATTTGCTCGAACAATCTTGAAAACCTCTCCGTTCTTTGCTGGATTGCGGCCCATTACTAACGGCCGCTGTCTTCCAGTTGTTCGCGAAGCGAGAGGAATGGCAACGAAGCCTTCGTCGTGAGGCTCCAACCGATAAATCACAGGAGTGTGCCCCTTGATGCGCGGGAAGTACGAAGTCTTCAAGTCGTAAATGAACTCGCCCCGCTCATCCGGCAGCTGAGTTTCCTCTGCGTCCGCCGAAACCGAAATGTTCGATCCTGATGCAGCCATCCCTCGACCGAACCGTTCCCTAATCTATTTCGGGCATGCATCATCGCCGGGCTTCGGCTGGCACGGTAAAAACAAGTCAATGTCCGCGTAATCCCGACGAGTCACTCCATAGACGAATCCGTGGACCTCGCTCACGAGATTTTCAATCGAGTATTCAGGAAAACAAGTCAGCGAATGCCATAGCCGATCTCGTCAATTTCGCAACTTCCAATCGACGGAATCTCTCGCTGGTTTTCCAACTGAACCTTGCAGTGCTGCCGTCCGATCTCATAATTGCAATGCCGACGCCATTGGTGGAACTCTTCAGGTAGTGCCCTCTGTGGCAACCTTGAATAGCGGAGTTCGTTATTAAAGTCAATCTATATATGCTTTAATAGTAGGTGGACGAATGAAAACATGCCTAAACAGCCCAATACCGCCCCACGGAGCCGTTATGTGACTTCAACTCTCTCCGGTGAGAGAGTCCGGGCCTTCGTTCCTCCGCCCCTGCCGCCCAATCCGCGGACACTCGATATGGCATCGCTTCAAGCCATCCTTGCGGCGCTGCTTGGTTGTGATCTGACCTGGCATAAGCCCCTCGATTGCGGTTTTGTTTGGGTGGAGAAACACAAGAGGAAGTGAGAGAGACTAAACGCCCCAGAGCCAGCTCAAGACGTTGACCGCGAGGACCGCTATGCCAGTGCCGGCTGCTACCCCAGCGAGCGCCTTCTTTGCTCCCGGTTCTCCGTGGGCGAATCCGTATCCGCCGATGACGATTGCAATCAAACTTGCGACCTTGGCGACGGTTCCGGTGAAGAGGGTTTGAAGGGCTGTGAAGCCCGTATCGAAGGGAGAGCCGCTCTGCGCGTGCGCGGCTATAGGAAGTAAAAGGCATACGGTGGCGATTGTGGCGGAGTAGCGCATCCACCTGCGAATTGCCTGGGCCGTCTTCTGGGGAATCGTGACGCTTATCGAGCGGGACATCGGCACCTCCATCGACTGCGATTCAGTCGGGATATGCCGGAGAGTAGGCGCGATGTTTGCGTCAAGTCCAATACTTTATCGCGATAGATATCGATGCCAAAACGAGATGGGAACCACCGAGGACTCTATTTCGAGACATGCCGCTTATCACTGAATGGGAGTTCCCGTTGTTCTCGGTTGCCGGATACTCGACGAGGCGGCTTCTTTTCAGTGGCAATCTCGTTGCCTGAAAATCGCGTTTCGAGGTCGCGAATGAGCAATGGAAGCGCCAGCTGATTATGATCTCTGCGATAAACCAGAGCCGAATCAATCGTCCAGTTCACTCCTTCAATTGGCCTCGTGGTCAAGTCGTCATGGAGCGGTTCATCTTGGCGGATCAAGGCAACGCCAAAGCGTTGCCTAACCATCCATTGAACCTGCTCGCGATTAAACGTTGGTTTCTCAAATTTCGGATGTATTCCTTGTTCTTGAAGCATCTCCAGTAGGCGTGCGTGTGCCAATGGATGATGTCGTGGATCGCTGAATATTGCGAGTCTGCCATCGAGTGATTGAGGAGGCAAGCTTTTTTGAGCGGCCAAAGCGTCATCCCTACGAATACAAACCACCAATCGTTTTTGCATGATGTTTTGAACGCAATACCCGTTCGGAATAACCGGAAGAGTAACAAGAACTGCATCCAATTTACCTTCCTTCATGCGCCCCAAAGCATCGCTGGTGTCAACGCTCTCTGGAAGAATGATTCCGCGAGGAAAGAGAGATTGATACGCCTCAGTGACAACCTCTATGACATAGGGTTCGATAAAGGGCGTGAATCCGAGGCGAAATGGCTGCAAAGAGGCTTCTTGAATCGCCTTTACAGCCTTGATGATTTCAATACGTCCTTGGATAGATGCTCTGGCATATTGAAGAAGCGTTTCTCCCGCAGGAGTAGGAGTTGCGCCCGCCCTGTCGCGCTCGAAAATCTGGATATTGAATATGTCTTCGATCTCGCCGATCCGTCTACTGACGGCGGATTGTGCAAGTGGCATCGCGACCGCTGCCGCTGTAAATGTGCCGGCGTCTGCGACTGCGACGATCGCTTGCAAATGCTTGAACTCCAGGTAATCGTACTCGCTCATCTGTCACCGTCGCGCCCAAAGACAAGTTGCTCGTCAGCCAGGATGAAGCCGCGCAACTTCTCTCGATCAGCAAGCGGTCCGTCGAGTACCTTGTAGCCTCGCGACGGCTGTCAACAAGGCGCATTGGAACGAGGGCTTTGATTCCGATTGAAGATGTGCGCAGGTTCCGGAGTTCCGGCCGCATTTCCTTCTCTCTCTGCACACCGGGATGCGCATGAGTGAGCAGTACGGGCTTCTCTGGAACCAGATCGACTTCGAGCGCCGGCAGCTTCATCTCCTGAAGACCAAGAATGGCGATCCGCGGGTGATTCCGCTGAACTCGGTGGCCGTGGATTCCCTCGGACAGCTACAAGGCAAAGACACCCGGCCGGGGACTTCGCCGGTATTCCCCTCCGTGCGCACCGGGGATTCCCTGCAAGGCTCGCGGGGATGGTTTTCAACCGCGCTCGATGACGCCAAGGTGCTTGATTACACGTGGCATTGCAACCGCCATACGTTTGCCAGTAGACTTGTTATGGCCGGGGTCGATCTGCGTACGGTTGCAGAGCTGCTCGGGCACAGGACACTCCAGATGGTCATGCGGTACTCCCATCTCGCTCCGGAACACCAGACTTCGGCGGTCGATCGCCTGGTCAACTTTTCGGGACAGAACGGACACCAGAACGGACACCGGAGCGTCCGAGGTAAAAATGGTAGAAACACCCAAACACGTAAGTAGTTTAAAATGAGTAAGTTACAAAGCGGAGAGGTGGCAGAGCCCGGTTGAATGCACCTGACTCGAAATCAGGCATAGGGGTAACTCTATCGGGGGTTCGAATCCCTCCCTCTCCGCCATATATTGATTCTATTGACTTTAATCTCCTTGGTGTCCATAATGGTGTCCATAAGCGTTGATCTTGACGTTTTTGAGGTGCCCCTCATGCCAAGAATTTCATCTGGTTACGGTCCTGCCCACCGCGTCAACATCGTAAAGAAGATCAAGGTGGACGGCGGCTGGAACTTCTTCCCCGCCGTCGTCGAAACCAATGGAAAATTGAAGGACAAGGTACGGGTCCGGGGTTCGGTCGAGGTCCATCCGGAAGGCAGCTATTACTTGCAATGGCGGGAGGGCAAATCTCGAATCCGCCAGCCTGTCCCGGAGAAAGCAGACGTCCTCGATCTGGCCCGGCGAAAGCGCCTGGAGCTGGAAGCGCAGAAAGCCGGTGTTCCGCTGGCGGAGGCAGGCGAAGAGGCACCGGCCGGCCCCACTGTCCGCGAGGCTGTGGCAACCTACCTTGAGAACATCAAGCCGCCGCAACGGGAACCGAGAACGTATGTCGCATACAAATCCTGCCTGGAGACATTTGCCGCCACCTGCACGAAACGCCATGTTGCCGAGGTGCAGCGCGAGGATGTCCTCGGCTACATCCGGCATTTGTACTCGAATGGCAATGGCGGACGTACTGCATACAACCGGGCGGTGATCGTTGCGCAGATGCTCAAGGCCAACGGCGTCGTAAATCTGCTCCAAAAGCGCGATTGGCCGGACTATGTGGAGCCGATGCGGGCCGTCTATGAACCCGAGGAGCTGCAGGCTCTCTTCGCTGCTTGTACGACCGACGAGCGCACGCTCTATATGACGTACTTGCTCACGGGATTCCGGGACAAGGAGATTCGTTATCTGACCTGGCGGGACATAGACTTCCGCAACCAAGCTATTCGTGTGACGGCAAAGCCGCAGTATGAGTTCAAGCCTAAGAACAAAGAGGAGCGCGAGGTTCCGGTTCCCCAAACTCTGCTCGAACTGTTGAAGATGCACCGTGAGAAACAGCGGGCTCATCCATCTGGCCTGGTCTTCCCCACGTCAAACAACGAGCCGGACAAGAAGCACGAAAACAAGTTGAAGAAGATTGCCTATCGGGCTGGATTGAACTGCTGCAACTGCGTAACTTCCCACAGAAATCAGTGCGCGAAAGGTCCGTACTGTCACGAGTGGTTTCTACACAAATTCCGTCACACCTTCGCAACACGGAATCTCCAAGATCATGTTTGTGACATCCGCACGTTGCAACTCTGGCTCGGTCACAGTGACCTTGCGTCCACAATGGTCTATTTGAAGGCAGTGCGCAGCAAGGATGTTCTCAGCAAGGTGAATGGCAGTGCGTTGGCGGCTCTGGCGGGGTGATCCATTCAGCTTGCGATTGAAGTGCGCCGCATACGCGGCCGCTCAATGTGCGGTGCCTTTCGTGTTTGAATTGGGCTCAACTGGTCTTTGTACCAGGCGGCCAATTCCGACGGATCGAATCGCAGGGCGCCGCAGAACCGAACGCTGGGAATTTGATTCGCCGCGGCCATGCGGTAGATCAACGATTGGCTGAGGCCGAGCAACATCGCCACCTCGTGGATATTCATGACGGTCTTGCGCTCTTGCAAGGTTTCCAGGATCATGACTCAAAGTCCTCCGTCGAAATCGTGACTTTTCAGGTGGGTCGGGGTGCGCGTATTAACTAGCTTGATTCCCCTTCCATGGTTCTTTTAACGTCCACCGAAAACCCCGTTTTCGTCCAATGTTCTTTCGGAATATCGATATTCCCGCCGGGAATACAAGCATTTTGGGAAAACTTTCGCAACATTTATTGAGTTTCTGTGTCTTAGAAGGTAAGCGGCACTGCGATCGTAGATGCCGTCGAGGGTCAGAACGCCCAACAATTTCAATTGGTGAGAAGCTACTCCGTGCCTTGGTAATCCCCGCCCAGGAGTCGAGCCATGCTTCCCCCGATTGAGACAAGGCATATTGATGCAATCCTCGCTCTTTTAGACGAGCTAAACTTCACACGTGCTGCCAAGCGCCTGAATATTACGCAGTCGGCCTTTAGCCGACAAATCCTCCAGGCAGAGGGTATCGTCGGATTCCCCATATGCTTCCGTGACCGAAGAAGGGTCTCGTTCACGGACGCAGGCGAAGTGCTGGCCAACCAGTTGCGGCGAGCCGAGCATCACCTCGTCCTAGGAATTCATCTCGGGAATGTGGCCCACTCCGGCGCGGACCAATCATTGACCGTCGGATATTCGCCTTATCTCGACCCGCAGCTTCGTTCACTGCTGTTCACCATCGCATTGCCCCAATATCCAAAGCTCAAGCTTGAATCCCAGAGCGCATATGCGCCGACCCTGACACACAAACTCCTTGATGGACACTTGGACTTGGCTATCATCACCCGTCCTACTCCATCGGAGGCGATTGAATGCTCCCTGCTGGCAAAGGCCCCGCTCTACGCAGTGATGCCGGACACTCACTCGGCCGCATCCAAGAGATCCGTTTCTATCAGCGACTTCGCAAGCGATAGTTGGATCGTTTTTCAGGAGCAGGCTCATCCCCTTCTGTACCGATCTCTCATGGGACATGCCGAGTGGCTCCGAATCAAAATCCGAAAATTGCACCACATCCTTTCAGAGAATGAGGCTGTGCATCTCGTGTCCTCAGATTTCGGAATTTCCTTTATCACTCCGGCCACAGGGCAGCGAACGCAACAAGCTGGAATTGTCTGCCGGCCGCTTTCAGACGGGCCCCTCATGCTCGAAACACACCTGTGCATCCGAAAGGAAGACCGCTCCAATCTTGTCAATGCCTTCTGTCGCACCTTCCTTCGCAAGCACAAGGAAATGCGCGCAGAGCCGCAGTTGAGGCTGCCGCTTTGGGAAAGCACCGGCGCTGTTCCCTTGGAAAACACCAAGATCGCTTAGACCATTTCGCCACAAACGCTCTTACGCCAGATTTGCGTAAGCTTAGCGGACGAATTTCTCAAGAATCATTCTCGCCAGCCCGATGCTTTCCGTTACAACCAATGTCAAACGAGGCGACGGTCTACTAATTTCCTGATCTCTTGCGAGACGCAGCAATCCTCCAGTACTCCAAGGAGTGTCTGATATAGACGGGAGTCTACCCAGCGCTTAAGGCTTTCTCCATTCAGCAAAGGCACATCGGTCAACCCGCTCCGCTTGCTATTGCGGTCAATCAGCAATCTCTGTTGCACCTCCGTCAGGAGCGAGTACTTGAGAAAGTTGTAAACCGGAGGCTGCTGCAAAAGGTTCAAGCAATATCCGTGAATCGTACCCACGTACATTTCAGCAAGGCCTTCGTCTGTTCCGAGATGCTCCAGACAAAGCTGCTGAATCCGCTTCTTCAGTTCGCCGGCAGCCTTTTTGGTGAAAGTAAAGGCCACAATGTTCGCGAGCTTGATACCGGCTGACTTCTTGGACTCGAGGATCTTCACGATGCGTCGCGAGATTACCTGTGTCTTCCCAGAGCCGGCACAAGCGATAATCTGAAGGTTGTTGTTGATTGTCTTGAACGCCCGCGCTTGAGACGGAGTGTATTCCACATTGCCCTCAATCTGAAAAAGCGCTGCCTTCCGGTGGAGTAGCTCTTTTCGAACGCTCGCTGAGAAATAGCCTAAGGATAGCAGACCGGATCAGCTCTTTCTGAGTTCCTCGGCGATCAGGGCGAATTCGTCTAGGGCGGCTTGCAGATGCTCGTCAATCTCCGCGGTGATCACGTCGGGGGCTAGGAGAAGGTGGTGTCAAAGTTCGGCTCGTTCCAGTCGCTGTTCGCGAAGCCGCGAAGCAGTATCGATTGCTTTTAGATGAAAACAAGTACCTCGATTACTCGGGTAGCCTAACCACACCCATTGACCTACGTTACTCGCGACTGGCGATCCTCGGAGAAAGAAGATGACACATAGGTACCTGGCATTGGACATTGAAACGGCAAAGGAGATTCCTGGCGACGATTTGGTTTGGCGCAAACATCGACCACTTGGTATCGCTTGTGCGGCGACGTTGACAGCTGACGAACGGCAACCTGTTCTTTGGTACGGCAAGACGCAGCATGGTGACCCCGCGCCCCGAATGAGTACAGATGACGCTCAGCATCTGGTTGACTATTTGTTGCGGATGGTTGCTGGTGGGTACAGGATCCTGACTTGGAACGGGCTAGGATTTGATTTTGATGTTCTAGCAGAGGAATCTTCAGCCACTGCAAGCTGCAGGGAGTGTGCTCTCGAACATGTGGACATGATGTTCCATGCGTTCTGTATTCTTGGCTACCGAATGCCATCCACAAGGGCGAGTCGCTTTGTTCGGTTGATCGACTCATCCGCCAGTTCAATGAACTGTTGAGGGTTCCGTTTAAAATCGTCGAGGCGGTTGCTGGCCGTCAATATCCTCACAAGACTGCGCCGGGTGAGTTGGGTCTTGTCTTGAAGGTCGGTCAGCAAATCGGGGAGCTCGATGTCCGCTTCCCCAATGGTGATCGGCGCTGCCACCCTGGTCTCTTCGGACACTACACCTCCGCGCCCGATGGCGAGGTCGGCTATCCGTATCTGTACGCGGGTCTTGGTTACCCGCAATCCCAGGCCATAAAGCAGAGCGAAAATCGTCTCGTACACAAGGCCTCGATAGGGCGCACGGGATCTCTCCGGAAGTTTTCGAGCTTCAACCATTAGACGCCTTGCGGTATCGAGATCGAATAAGTATGGAATCCGGCTGCCGGTGATGCGCCGCGGACTAGCCGTCACAGGACTCCGCTGTGTCCACTGCTGCATAATTGCAAAGGCAAAGAACCGGCGCACTGCATACAGAATGAGGTTGTATCTCTTTGGCCCGACTTTAGGACGGGACACCAGGAAATCATCGACTACAGCGCTATCGATGGCGGGCCAGTCGGCGATGTTGTGGGTGCAGAGATACCGGTCGAACAGGCGCAACGTATGCGCATCATTTAAGTACTTGCGGTTTAGTGCACGCTTGTATTGCACGAACTGATGGAGGTACGGCGCCAGGAAGCTCTGGAAAAAGGGAGTGTTCATAGAGCCTCCCCATCGCCCATGGCAACCTCGCGCAGGGCTTCGATAGCGACCTTCGTATAGATGCGCGTGGACTCCGGCGAACGATGCCCAACATAATCGCCGATAGTCTTCAGTGGGAATTCGGCGTCGATCAGACGTTGTACGCAGGTGTGCCGGAGCGTATGCGATCCACCTTTGCGCACCTTGATTTCCGCCTTCTGCAGATAAAACGCTACACTCGATGACACTGTGGCGGGAGTGATTGGGGAACGCGGGGCCACAACGCGGAAGAAGAGATGGCGATCCTCAGTCTCAGGTCTACCTCGTTTGAGGTAGTCGATCAGGGCTTCTGCCACTACTCCGGCAAGCGGATACGCAGTCGCATGGCCAGCCTTGCGTTCCGGCACCTGGAATCGCTCGCGTTTCCAGTCGATATCTTCCAACGTGAGTTTGGCAACCTCGTGGGCTCGCAGCCCATAGGCAACAAGAAAGAGCAAGATGGCATAGTCTCGCCGACCTCGGATTGTCCTTCGGTCCACCGCTTCCAACGTGCGACGGACTTCGTCCCAAGTGATTGACCGAGGGACATCGGCCAGACGGTATACCTGGGGCATACCAACCGCACCTCTGAGGTCCCGGTCGGTAATTCCTTCGCGATGGCAGAACCGCAGCAGCACTTTCAGATGGCAACAGAGATCGCGGCGCGTGCAGGGAGCCATTCCTGGCGCACATTCGACGACGAAAGATGCCAGAAGCGCGGGCGACAGGTCGCCTAGCGAGGTGATCCCGGCCTTCCGGAGGTACTGCCCAAACTCGTGCAGATGATGCCGGTACCCGGCGATCGTACTCTCCATCAGTCCGCATTCATTGCGCAAATACTCCTGGAACCCAGGAACCTCTGATTCAAGTGGAAATGGGCGGCGGTGACGATTATGCCTTACAGGATCTCCACTGGCCAGCCGCAACATCTGACGAGTGGCATTCCCTACATCAATTGCATGCTTGCGCAGCGAGGCCGATGTCTTGGCTTCCGGTCCGTGCTGAACCAACCATTGGGAAACAAAGTCCTCGACAAGAGCAAGGGCAGAAGCAACATCTGTGCAGCCCCTCTTCTGTGCGAACTCAGCAAAGCAGAAAAGCCGCGGCAACCGACGAAAGACGGTGCGGGAGGAATAGCCGTTCGCTTCCATCCATCCCGCGTAGTTATCAATTTGAGAGCCGAGCTAACTGTCACGGATTCGGTCGATGGTTGAAGGTTTGACGTAGTAGTGTTCGAGCATGACACTCTCCATTCGGAAATGTCCGATGGAAAATAATCATGCACCTGGTGCTGGATACAGTGCTTTACTGCCACCCGTTATACTGTTTGCTGCCGCCACCAGTTCCGTTTGGGTCTTTCAGGTAAATGATTAGCAGGTAAAGTGGACTCCGCCGATCCAGAATGTTTGCCGAAGTGTTACTGACGGATGGCCGACGATCCAGGCACAACCCAATTACTGGACCCTTCTGCGCTTCAGATGATCACGCATACCCCGAAACCGTTCAATTCGCGTCGAGTCTGAGCTGAGGTTTACAGTTCGCGAATCGCAGTGACAGGGTTCCTTCGCATTGCTCGATGCGCGGGAAGGTAGCATGCTGCCAAAGACATCGCTCCCAGGAGCATCACGACGGAAACTACGGTGATGGGATCGTTGGCTCCGATTCCATACAACATCCGGCCGATGACACGTGTCAGTCCCAACGCGGACGCCAGTCCCAGTGCCAGCCCAATGCCTGTGAGCCACAATCCCTGCACCAGCACGAGTCTCAGCACGTCCACCCGTGAAGCACCTAGAGCCATTCGTATCCCGATCTCGTGGGTTCGCAACTGGGTTCGATATGCCACGACGCCGTAGATTCCGGTTATGGCAAGAACCAGCCCCATCAGCGCGAACATCCCCGCCAGGGTGCTCTCGATGACGGCGAAAGTGCTCGCCATCTGGGTGCTCTCCCGCATGGAACGCACATCGAAAACCGGCAGTCGCGAATCGATCCCATGGATGGCGTTTTCCACCATTGGCTCCAGGTCGACGGGATTCCCCTCGGTTTTCACCTGCACCATCGTCTCGTACCCCGGGTGCTGGAAATAACTCATATAGACCATAGGCTCGGGTGACTCATTCACGAAAGTATGGGTTGAATTCCTCGCCACGCCGACAACCGTGAAAAGGCTGCCCCAAATCCTGAGCCTCTTTCCCAGCGGATCCTGCCCTGGCCAGTAGCGCCTCGCCGCCGTCTGATCCACGATGAGTACCTTCGGGGCCCTTTCATCGTCCTCCGGCGTAAACTCGCGTCCTTCCAAGATGGGTATATGAAGGGATTCGAAATACCGCGGTCCCACCTCGGCATTCTGCACCAGCAAAGATTCATGAGGATGCGGCACATACCCTTCCGGATACGCATCGTTTCTCTTTTGAATTAGGGCCATCGGAATCCAGTCAGTAAGAGACGCAACCTCCACGCCGGGCAGTGCCGACACGCGATCAAGTATCTTGCGACGGATCAATTTTGCTTCATCGTTGCTGTAGCCGGCAATATTCAGCCCAACGGACGCAGTGAGAACGTGGTCTTGCTCAAAGCCGGGGTTCGCCGCGGCGAGATTCCGCAGCGTTCGCAGGAATAGCCCGGAGCACAACAGCAACGGAAGGGTAAGCGCGATTTGCGCCACCACCAGCCCGCTGAGCAATTTCCGGTTGCGTGAGCCGCCGGAGATGCTTGCAGACTCTGCCTTCAGTACCTCAATGGCCGGCGCGTGGGCCGAACGCCAGGCGGGGAGCGCGCCGCACAGCATGCCGGCCAACAGGGACAACACCGCAATCCCGATTACCACCTTATGGTCCATGCTCCCGTTGAGTATGAGGGGATTCGAGTTCGCCGGAAAGAACCATGCGAACGTTTTCGATGTCCACGATGTCAATCCAAGGGCCACGACTCCTGCGACGATGGAAAGCACCGCGCCCTCCAGCATCATCTGCCGCGCCAGTTGCATGCGATTTGCCCCGAGCGACTGCCGGATGGCAAGCTCGCGCCGTCGGGATACAAATCGCACCAGCGTGAGCGTGGCCACGTTCGCACTGGTCAACAACAACACCACGCCGGCGAAGGCCAGCAGAATGGGCAGCGTCGCCGCCATGTATCCGTTGGCGCCGAATGGCGAACGCCACATGGGATCGAGCGTGATCCGGTTATCGCCGAGATGCTGGTCCGGATACGCCACTACAATATGGTGCATCGAGGTGTCGAGATCCTGGGCTGCTTGGCCACGGCTCACGCCGGGCCGCAATCTTCCTATTAAGATCAGCCAGTCCGAGTCGCGATGGGTCATTCGCCACACATCCGCCCCGAGGGGATCGAGCGTTACCCACAGATCGTCACGCAGCCCGGGAGCTGCTCCGACAAACCCCTCCGGCGCCACACCGATCACCGTCACCGGATGCCGGGCGACCTCGATCGACTTGCCCACAATTGCCGGGTCTTTGCCATAACGCGTCTTCCAGAGCGCGTAACCCAGGACCACGTTGGGTACCGCACGGGCCTCCTCGTCCGGCAGAAAGAATCGCCCCAGCGTCGGCTTGATGCCGAGCACATCGAAATAATTAGCCGACACATTCGCTATATAGACACGATCCGGCTGTGCGCCGCCAGTCAGCGCAATCCAATCGTTATGATAGGCAAGTATTCCCGTGAATGTGTGGTTCTGCTCGCGCAGATCGCGATAGTCGATATAGGAGAAAGGCGGAGTCGGCGAGAAGTTCCGTTCTCCCCGCTGCAGGCTTACGAGTTCGCCCGTGTCTCGCGCGCCCGGAATCGGGCGCAACATGGTGCCGTCGATCCAACTGAATACGGTGCTGTTGGCGCAGATAGCTACGGCCAGCATGGCCGCCGCGGTGATCGTAAAGCCGGGGCTCTTGCGCAGTTGCCGCAAGGCATAACGGACATCCCGGCCCAATTGTTCAAGCCAGCCTTGGCCCCACATCTCGCGCGTGACATCCTGCACCAAAGGAACGCTTCCAAACTCCCGCGCTGCTGCTTGTCGCGCTGTCTCCGCCGTTTCCCCTCGCGCTACTCGATCTGCAATTGCCATCTGCAGGTGAGCATCGATCTCTTCCTGCAATTCGCGCTTGCGCCGCTGAAACCCGAAGCTCGGAAACCACTTCACGACTCACTCTCCTCAGGCTTGACGTACATCACCGACCCAATCGCTTCCACAATCCGCTCCCATCGGCCCAGATCCGAGGCCAACTGCTTTTTCCCCTTGGCCGTGATTCGGTAGTATCGGGCTTTTTGCTTGCTCTCTGACTGCTTCCATTCAGACTGCACCCAGCTCTGACGCTCCAAGCGATGGAGGGCCGGATACAATGATCCAGTCTCCACCTGAAGCACGTCTCCGGATCGCAAACGTAACGCCTGGACAATGCCATATCCGTGCTGCGGTCCCCATTGCAGCGTCTGAAGGATAAGCATGTCGAGTGTCCCCTGCAGCAGCTCAATCCGATTCTTATATTGGTCCTTTTCGCTCATAGATGTAGATACTCTACCCCCAATGGAAGTAGATTGTCTACTTCGTTTTGTATAGCGCACCCAGCAGCCTAGCCCACTCAGCAGATTTAAAAGTACGTCAGTTCTCTGGACGACAATTGGTGATTCTGCATTGGCACTAAATCGTCGAGTCACTGATCTAGTCATAACCTCGCGTTCCGGGCCAATCACCGCCTACTCTTCAGTTGTCAGTTGAGCAATATTCCCGCACGCCTTCGGCGTGGATGATGCTGCTCAGTCTCTCGACCTGCCCATGGCAGGATTCCTCGCTTTCACGGACGCGAATACCTCTGTTGCGTTTGCGTTCCGCTGATCCGTTATGTGTCGCTCGGAACGCGGACCGCTCGCTGCCAAGCGCCATTCGTGACGTTCGGCAACAAAACGGTCTGCGGAACAAAAGGCCGATTTTGTGTCCGGGCACAAAATCCGCCAGTTCGCCAAGCGCCGTTTGATCGAAACTGCGGCGCGGGTTGGTTGCCGACTCAGTGAGGCTCATGAGCGGCAGGTTGCGATATTCGGATTGCGTTTGAATTGCGGTTGTCATGGGGTTCTCCTTGTGGGTTTATCGAGCGTGAATGCGTAGGCGGGCAAGTCCAGTACCCGCCCGTTGAATGGCGGGTTACTGGCTCCGGCTGCGCATAAAGGCTTCATAGAAGCCCTGAGATCGGAGGTTTCTGTCCCAAGTCCAGGCGAACGCTTCGTGTTGCTGTTTCAGCCCTGAGAGGGTAAACAGTTTTTGCGCATCGTCGTGGTAGCTTGAATACTGCTCGATGACGAGATAGTCATTCCGCCAGTAGTACGGGGCGAGTGCAATCTCACTCCCATCGCGGCGCATCTCGAAGAGCATCTCCGGGTCGCGCATGGCATCGCCATTCTGCTGGCCGTAGTGCGCAACAGAAACGGTTGGCAGACCGTTAGGGCCGCTCGTCTCGATGTCCTCGATGTCGAGCGGCATCCACGGCGGGTTGTCGATGTGAAGATGGAAGCCGGGCGAGAGCGGCCCGGCCTCCATCAGGATGAGAGCCAGGGTCCGCATTACGCCACCTCCGCAACGGCCTCGTTCTCTTGGGTTGGTTCGTCCGCTTGAATGGCGGCGAGAATCACGGCGGAGGTACGCTGGATGACTTCAAGGCTTTCGGCCAAAAGCGCGGCGTTGCCCGCGTACATCTGGATGTAATCGCTCGAAGCGGTTCCGATCTCCAAACCAACACTCTGGCCGACTACGAAGGCTACGGCCTCGGCTTCGGTTTCCCGTACGGTCGCGGTGGTCATAGTGCGGCGTTCGGCCTTGTGTAAAAGCTCATGCGCCGTTTCGTGAACCAGCGTGGTGAACTCCTCGGCCTTCGACTGGCCGGGAAGCAAAGCAATCTTGCCGCCGTAGGAGACGCCAAGCGCGGGGGCGATCTTCTCGTTAAATTCCACCTTGATATTCTGCTGTACGAGAAATGCAATCATCCGGTCGCGGTGTTCGCCAACTTCGCCGGTGATGTTGTGTTCAAATTCCGGCAGGTCCGCGCCTTCGGTCTGGCTGAGATCGAACACGTACACGGCACGGAAGCCAATCAGCATGGGCGCTGGCTTTGTCCTGCTCCTGCTCTGCCGTGTCTCTCTTCCGGCGGTGGCCGATGATCGGCGCGAGAATCTGAATACCTTTCTCGCCCTTCTTCACAAATCGGCCAAGCTCGTTCCATGCGCGAATGCCAGCCACTCTGGTGGCCGTCGGGCGCTGTCTGGCGATCTGCAAAATGTTCCCGAAGGAATACGAATGGAACCGCGCCATCGCGCCGAGATACGCGGTCAAGGTTTCGCTCTTGCCTGCATCAAGCTGCTGAATGAGGTAGTCAACGGCCTGCTTGATGAGTTGCTGTGTGGGATTGTCCTTCTGGCTGGTGCGCTGCTGGTAAGGCGACTCGCTGCGGTTCTGCCGTGCCGCAAGCTGGCGAACAGACCAGCCCGAACGGAGGGCCTCGGCCTCATAGAAAGATCGCGCTTCTGGACGCTTGACGGCAAGCAGCCGGACGTATGCGGACCAAGGCAACGGGAAGCGAGATGCGAGAGTGGAAATGGTTGAAGAATTGCTGGCTATAGTATTGAAATCACTAGCGCTTGGAAATTCTCCAGACACTGTCTGGAGAATTTGAGATTCTGGCCATGCGCGGTAAAATGCACGCATTTGCCAAAGGTTCGCTCGTCCAAATCCTCTGCCAAATTGACGCGTCAGATCCCCTGCGAGCTGTTCGATAAGCTGCTCACCGTATTCGGCACGGTGTTCCCCGCCCTGGTCGAGAGTGACGATGCGTCGCCCAATTTCCCAGTACGCAGCGGTCATAATCGAATTGACATTTCGAGCGGCAGCGGAGCGCGCCGCTTTAAGCAGTTCGACGATTCCACTGCGGATGTTTTCGTAATTCTCTGGCATAGTTATCAGGCCGGTCATTGCGATGCCTCCGTTTCAATTCCGTGGATTGAGTACGGGCGTTGTGGAGGCTGACGCAGCCCCCATTCTACTGTTCGCATCCGTCAGATTCCCATTCCAATTCCTTGGGCGACGGACTGCGTTGGGCTGATTTCAAGAGCCGAGGTTTTCGAGATATCGGCGCTGAGACGTGGGCTGAGCTTAGCCATGTCGTCCGTAAAGATGGTGGCCTCGTGGCTGGC
>JBAUBR010000147.1:0-2667 GCA_049676965.1 Occallatibacter sp. | reverse complement strand
CTTGCGCCCATACTTGGAAAAACTCGCCTGCGATGCCAGTGTCTGCTGAATCTGCGCCATTCGCTTCATGGTTATAGTTTAATTAACAATGAAGCCGGTGGCGGACTTGTGCAGAGGTTCCCTAAGGTGAAAACGTTCAGCCAGAAGCGCTTGCACCATTAGTTTCATCTGCCGAATCCGCTGATCCGGAGGCAGTTTACCCAACGCCGCAGTCGTGGTCTCATCGATTTTGGCATTTATATCGTATTCAGTTGAATCCACCCAGTTGGGGTAGCCAGAAATCTGCGAGCCAGACCTAATGTCATATGCGAACATAAGGACGTTTTTGAGTGGCCGATTCTCCGCCCTGAAGCTGCCAGGAGACATGAAGATTCCGCTGTTCTCGCCTTGCCCAGAACTTAGCTTTACTGTTGCCACCTCGAAGCTGAACGCTGGCGTGCCCCCTGAATCTTGGAGGAGGGTGGCATAGATGCGCGGCACATGAACCAAGCCAAAAACCATCGGGCTTACAACCGCCAAAGCACTCAGACCGATGATGTGTTCTCTTCGCATATCCTGCACTTCTAGATTGTCTAGGAAAATACGACGGGCTCTCCTAGAATGTCAAGGAGAGCCTCAGGGCGCCAGCGTTCTGATCGGTACGACGGCGGGATTTAAATTGACGACGTTGGGGGGACACTGGTTGCTGGCCTGTAGTCGGCAATGGGGAAGTACCGACCCGGCCTGGGGGGGTAGGGACGAGCCTTGAGGCTGTGTTCCTCTTGTGCTCGTCCCCCCTCGCAGAACCCGCCGTGCGGAATTCCCGCAACGGGCTCCACAGGTTGCACTCACGGGAGGGCGATCATACCGTCGGATGAAGTACTGCAACGGCGTAGGGCAGTTCGAACCATGGCTGTCTCAGAAGATAGGACCAGTGCAGGCGATGCCGCTGACTCCGCCGCCGCAGGGAGTGGACCCATTGACGCGTTACTTCGAGCCGTACCCCGTTAAGCTTTGGTTGGCAATGGTGTAACCCGAAATACTGGTTGAAGCCGCGCAGCATCAGTATTAGTTGCTTCTGCTGATCCTGCGGCGCCTCATGCCTATGCTTTCTGAGCCATTCTTTGGACTTAGCCAAGAACTTTCGGCGGCTTTTGATGCACGGAACCCGTACCAAGGCAAACTTGCCACCTCGATCCGTGCCACAGATGTGCTTAAAACCCAGGAAGTCGAACGTGTCCGGCTTTTGGCCGGTCTTCGCGAGGTTCCCCCGGACAAATCGTCCGAAGCGCATGATCCGCGTCTTTTCTTCTGCTAACTCCAAGCCGAATTTTCTGAATCGATCCGTCAGGTTCTTTTGGAACTCTTCTGCATCGCGCCGGTACTGGAAATTCACCACGAAGTCATCAGCGAATCTCGTCAAATATGCCTCTCCCTGACACGCCGGCCTGATCTTCTTTTCGAACCAAAGATCAAGAACAAAATGCAGGTAGATATTGGACAAGATCGGACTGATCGGACCGCCTTGCGGCGACCCTTCTTCCGTTCGCGTCACAACTCCTCCCATCATGAAACCCGCGTTCAGCCATTTGCCGATCAGGCGCAGGATGAGCGGGTCTGCAATTCGATAAGCAACCATCTTCTGCAGCCAATCATGCTGGATGTGGTTAAAGTAGCCCCGGATGTCCGCCTCGAACAAGTTTCCAACCTTCTTCGTGACGATGATCTTCCGCAGTGCCCGAAGGGCACCGTGAGGATTGCGTCCAGGCCGAAATCCATACGAGCACTCCAGAAAATCCGCCTCGAACACTGCTTCCAACAGCCGCGCAACCGCTCGTTGCAGAAGGCGGTCTTCGGCGGTCGGAATTCCGAGCGGCCTCGTACCTGCCTTGCCAGGACCCTTCGGTATCTCCACACGGCGTACCGGTGGAGCCTTATAGGTCCCTTGCTTCAAGCGCTCACATAGTTGTTGAACACGTGTGTCCAAGTCTTGTTCAAACTCCTTCATCGTCTCCCCATCCACACCACTCGCACCGCGCCGATTCATTTGCTTCCAGGTTTCCGTGAGGAATTCCGGTGTGAGCAAATGCGCCAACGAGGTGAAGCGCGGCTTCGGTTTTGACTTTGCCTTCTCCATGATCTGGTCCAGTTTTGTAGACATCCTTCTCCTACCTCTGAGTGCAGGGAATGTTTCCCTGGACCAGCAACTCAACCTGCCTCGCCTCTTCCCCATGTACGCGGCTTTCCCGCGCTCGAAGTACTATAGGCGAGGTCCGACTTCCACCGTCGCATCTGTCTCTCTCAGGTTTGGCCATTCGATCGACATACTCAGCCCGTTACTACCGAACCAAGACAGCGGTGGATCTCCCAGGTGCCATGACGCTTCCATTTCTGACCATGCCGTGCTCTCCGACCCCGCCGGAGTCTCCAGCGCCCATCGCCTTTGACGGTCGCCTACTGTAGCCTTCCAGAATTTCGACTCTGTCGGCCTCCGAGTTTATGACTCACGAGGCTCAATCGCTTCACTTGCGTTACGGCCTGGTCATCGCTCTGTCTACGCTTAACCCATGTCGTTACCTTCATGAGCCCAAGACTCGATTCCCGGTGGGGCGGCTCTTCCCCTTGCCGGGGCGGGAATTGCACCCGCTGAAAGCGCCGGGCTTATCCTGGCGCACCGAAGTTTCGGCA
>JBAUBR010000146.1:0-2890 GCA_049676965.1 Occallatibacter sp. | reverse complement strand
GTATGTGTGGGTGGATGCGGAGGGCAGCGCGACGCGGCCGGCGTTCGACCACGCGAAGCTGGCCGAAGCGCTGGCCAAAGCATTCGGCGAGCCGGTCAAGCCGGAGAAGCTGCCGCTCGACAACTACCACGTAGTCGAGCATGAGACAGCGCTCGAGCTGGTGCACGCCAACGCCATCTGGCGCTGCGATTTGAATGCATACCAATGCGTGAAGAAGCGCGACCTGACTCCAGAAGATGACGATTACGACTCCGGCGACAATTACGACCAGACGCCGAAGCCCATCAATAGCCAGGCGGCTGCCAAGCCCTCGCCGGACGGCAAATGGCTGGCGTGGGTGGAGAATTACAACCTCGTGGTCGCGCCGAAAGAAGCGCAACCGGCCGAAGAACGGCAGCAAGACACGAGACGCAACCAGCGGCCCGCCTGGAGTGAGAAGCCGAACATCGTACTGAGCGAGGACGGTTCGGAAGACAGCTACTATGCAGTCGATACGCTCGTCTGGTCGCCGGATTCGAAGCATCTGGCCATCTATCGCATCCGCCCCGGCTACAATCGCGTGGTCGATTACATCGATTCGTCGCCGCCCGATCAGTTGCAGCCCGTCCACTCGACCATGATCTATCCCAAGCCGGGCGATGTGCTGCCGCTCCATCGGCCCGTTCTGTTCGATGTGCTCGCGCAGCGCGAGATGGCGGTCGACAGCACGCTCTTTCCCAATCCCTACGAGCTCACGCCGCTGGCCTGGTGGAAGGATTCTCGCGGCTTCACCTTCGAATACAACCAGCGCGGCCACCAGCTTTACCGCGTGATCGACGTGGATGCGGCAACCGGCGCGGCGCGCGTGCTCATTGACGAGCCAAGCAAGACATTCGTGAACTATGAGCCGCTGGTGCGCGACCAATACGACACCGGCAAGCATTACCGCAAAGACCTCGCCGACGGCAAAGAGATTATCTGGGCGTCGGAGCGCGATGGCTGGGAACACTTGTATCTTTACGACGGCCATACGGGTCAAGTTGAGCGGCAGATCACGGCAGGCAACTGGGTGGTGCGCGCAGTCGATCGGGTGGATGAAGACAAGCGGGAGATATATTTCGAAGGCAGCGGATTGACCGAGGACGAGGATCCGTATTATGTGCACGGCTACAAGGTAGGCTTCGATGGAAGCGGACTTACGCTGCTAAGTCCGGTAAGGGCCGATCATCGGCTCAGTTATTCGAGCGATGGTAAGTACTATGTCGACACTTACTCGCGTATCGATCTACCGCCGGTGATGGAACTTCGCAAGAGCGAAGACGGCAGTTTGATAAAGACAGTCGAAACCGCGGATATCAGCCGTCTGAAGGCCGCGGGATGGTCGCCGCCGGAGCCATTCCACGCGGCGGGCCGGGACGGAAAGACGCAGATATGGGGCGTAATCTATCGGCCCAAAACGTTCTCCGCGAACAAGAAGAAGAAGTATCCGGTCATTGAAGATATCTATGCCGGCCCGCAGGGTTCGTTCGTGCCCAAGAGTTTCACCACGCGAGCGGAGCCGCTCACCGAGTTAGGCTTTGTGGTGGCGCAGATCGACGGCATGGGCACTAATAACCGTTCGCGCGCCTTTCACGATGTTACCTGGCATGACTTGAAAGATGCCGGATTTGCCGATCGCATCCTGTGGCACAAGGCGGTCGCGGCGAAGTACCCGTGGTACGACATCGGCCGCGTGGGCATCTTCGGCGTTTCGTCGGGCGGGCAAAGCTCGATGGGCGCGCTCTTGTTCCATCCCGAGTTTTACAAAGTGGCCGTATCGAACTCCGGCTGCCACGATAACCGCATGGACAAGATCTGGTGGAACGAGCAGTGGATGGGCTGGCCGGTGGGTCCGCAATACTCCGAGTCGTCCAATGTCGACAATGCCTGGCGGCTCCAGGGAAAGCTCATGCTGGTGGTCGGCGAGATGGATCATAACGTTCCTCCGGCGTCCACTTATCAGGTAGTCGACCGGCTCATCAAGGCCAACAAGGATTTCGATCTGCTGGTGGTGCCGGGCGGCGAGCACGGAGCGGGAGGAAGATACGGCCAGCGGAAGATGATGGACTTCTTTGTGCGCAATCTGCTCGGCCAGTCAACGCCGGAGTGGAACGTTGAGAATGCCGCAAAGGGGACTGCGGCCAGGCCCTGACGCTTCCCGATTCAGTACCTTTGGTTATGTCGTTCCTATCCGGATTCTTCTTTTCTGGGGCTATATGATGGAGTTTGCCCATCTAAGCGGGTAAGCAGTATCGTGCCACCAAGGAACATACCAACTTATGCGCCCGTCTGATTCCCCTGAACAGGACGCGGCTACGGTTAAGGGTCGGGCCGAGTTCGCCAGGTTTGCCGTCGAGAATCTCTTCGAGATCTCTCCAGACGCATTTCTTATCACGGATCCCGAAGGGGTGATCCGTGGAGCGAATCCGCGCGCCGCGGAACTCTTCGGTTATACGCAAGCCGAATTGCTCGGACGGCCGGTGGAAAGCCTGGTTCCCGAGCGCTTTCGCGGGCGCCATCCCGCGCATCGAGAAAACTATAATGCCCATCCCCGCGCGCGCCAGATGGGCGCGGCGATGAACCTGTTTGCGCGGCGCAAGGATGGGACGGAAGTTCCCGTCGACATCATGCTCAAGCCCGTGAAGACTCCCTCGGGCACCATCGTGATCAGCATCATTCGCGATGTGACCGAGCAGCGGGCCGCGCAGGAGGCTTTGCGGCGCAACGATCAGCAACTGCGCTCCATCGTGGAGAGTGTTCGCGACTACGCCATTTATCTGCTCGACAAAGACGGATCGGTGATGACCTGGAATCCCGGCGCGGAGCACATCAAGGGCTACACCGCCGACGAGGTTCTGGGCCTGGACTTCTC
>JBAUBR010000145.1:0-3471 GCA_049676965.1 Occallatibacter sp. | reverse complement strand
ATGCAAAGTGCATAGGCTTCCGTGGGGGCGGCTTCCTTCAAGTCGCTGTATCCGAAGCGCCCCCCCAAACATCATGCAACTGCGCATCGTTGCATCGCGGGGCGCTCCAGATACAGCACTAAGACTTGTCGTCCTTATAGCTGTTACGAATCGTCGTGTTGTAGAGGTCGCCACTCTCTGTGTGGTTCCGCCACACACTCACTTCGACGCCTCCCTGCCTGAAAGTCCTCTCCGGACGGCGAGCGAGGGGCTGTTCTTCGGGTGCGCTGCTCGCACGTTGTGCTTGTGCCATCTAATCCTCCATTGGTTTGGGTTGCAAGCGGAGCAAGCATAGGGCGATTCATGCATCTTGCAAGAGACAATTACATCCCGTCGTAAGCGGCGTTATCAGCGAGCGAGTCAGAGAACCCCAGTGCGCAGCGACCGCGAGGAATCGAGCGCAGCGAGAGGGTCACTACACGGCAGGCGCGGCTCCTACTGGGGTGGATGGAATGTCCTGGGGAGCAGGAGAAGCCAGTTACGCGAGTCTTCGGGACTGCGGCCCCGCCATAAAACGGCGTCTAGCGACGTGAGACGGTTTTCGAAGGAACTGTCTTCTGCGCGATGCGCACGCCGGGGCGGTCGTCGTTGAGGAATTCAATCCCGGCCTTCTCTACGGTGGTCTGCACCTGCGAAAGCGTCGAGGTGCGCGAGCCGATTTCTCCGTGGAAGGATTCCATCCGGCGAATGGTGCCTATGGCCACGCGGGAGCGCTTGGCTAGTTCTATCTGCTCCCATCCCAAAAGCGCGCGAGCCGCGCGCAGTTGCCTACCCGTGATCACGCAACCGAAGCTATCATTCGGGCGACTATAACTCCAAGAAACTGAATACTATATACAACTAGTTGATTATAATAACTACATTGTGGCAATATTGTCTTGGCAGGAGATCTTCCATGAGAAAAGTAACCGCGATGCTGCTCCTCACCTGCTTCCTCCACCCCGCAAGCGCCGAGACGATTGAAGAATATACGGCGCGTCGCGTCGCCGCGATCACTGTTCCCGCGCCTCCCCACAGACTCAAGGGCACCGCCGCGAAAACGTACTTCTATTGGCACATGGCCGTCGCCGAGGTCAACATCTGCGTGGACCAGCAGACGATAAGGAGGGACCATTTCTGGACCGCGGGGAAAGTCGGCCCTTTGATTACCCATGACTTAAGGACCATCCCCCCGGATGGGGTTGATCCGGACGCGGTAGACGCCGTTTTACAGATTGCGGATACGTTCGATGACATGAGACAGATTGCCCACTCTATGACGGAGTCAGCAGCGAAGTTGGGAATAGGATTAGGTGGAGGTCCAGCCGGCGCAGCGTCCGACGGCACCCAGGTTTTAAGCGGACCGGGAAAAATCGCGAGCATGCTTCGCGCACGGGATGCCCACGACAGAAAGGTCAGAACGCAGTTGCAGCATCGCTACGGCGTTCCCTTTCAGGAGCTGATCCTGGAAAACGTCAGCCCCGCCACGGGTACGTGGCTTGGTTACGACGGCGTCTGCGCAGCCGGTTAAGGCAGCGCATACGATTCAGAGGCTAAGGCTGTCAGCGGCCTTTCTCTGGCTGCGATCCGCCTCAAGTTTCTGACAAAACGTCGCCTTAGCGCGTTCTGCGGAAGCACCTTGCAGAAACTGCTCCGGCGCCTGCAGGGAATCAACTTCCTGCTGCCTGGAATCGCCCTCTCTTGCGGCGGCGCTTTGACTGGCCATATCCGGCTGCTGCTTCAGGGATGCAGGGGCTAACCATGACTTCACACGGGGATACAACATTCCGAATCCCCCGAATACCAGGGCGGACCCAAGCACGCCAGTAACTGTGGCCGCGCCAAGAAGGCCCCCTGCCGCAAGGCCCATCGTCGCCGCCGCGGATGCAAGCAAAGGCGGAACCGTAAGCGCCAGTATGACACCGACAGCAGCAAATACTATCCCACTCTTCAGGGACTCTCGTGCACGCTCTTCCATCAAGAACTATTTATAAGTCAGTTATTATAACGTATGTACTATATCGTAATCCCCGATGCGGGTGTATGAACATTATGTTACATTCGGTCGATGTTAGCGGGCGCTGTTGCCCCGACTTTCGGCATGCTAAGACAGATTTAACTCCCTTAAACAACGAGTTAATATACTCCATCAGGTCATGGGCAACGACCCCTTCGGCTTTCGGGTTGTCAATGGCCACAAATTGCTTCTTATAAAGCGGCATCAATAACACTAACGCCTATGGATGTATTTGTGTAGGTTGCGAGCCGCTCATGCCGCTCGATCCTCCGTCCTTGGCTGTAAACCGTGGAGGCACTCCACGTCCTTCTGGGCTTGCGCTGCGGCGCTGAAGATGGCGCTTGTCGTTCTTCAGCACTTCGAGCCACGAAGCGATATAGGCGGCGTGGTCTTCGCGCACCTCGGGCGTGATACCATCGCCTTCCGTCGTGCCGCCATTGGTAGCGCCCGCACCTTTTATATGTTTTTTCCTATTACCGGCTTGCGGCGGTGCTGTTGGGGGCGTCGATTTCCGCGCTGGTGGCGGCCGCGCCATTGCCCGTGTAGCCTGCCGTGCCGTCGCCGGCGATGGTGGAGATGGTGCCGTAGGCGCCCGTCACGAAGCGGATACGCTCGTTCGTGCTGTCGGATATGTATAAATTGTTGTTAGTATCCACCCCCACGCCTTTGGGTGCATGGAGCTTGGCGCTCGTGGCCGCCCCGCCGTCTCCTGAGAAGCCCGCCGATCCGTTGGTGCCCGCTACGATCGCAATGTCCCCTGTGGACGCCGCGACCTCAAGGACAGTATCGTTGCCGGAATCCGCGATATAGACGTTGTTGTTGGAGTCCACCGCCAGGCCCGAGGGCGAATTCAGCTTGGCGCTGGTGGCCGCCGAGCCGTTATTGTCGTTGGTGGAACCCGACGTGCCGGTGCCCGCGAAATAGGAGAGTGTGCCGGAAGTGTTCACCCGGGCTACGGCGTGATCGCCGGAATCGGCGATGTAGATATTGCCGGAGGAATCCGCCGCCACGGCCACGGGTGAACTCAGCTTCGAGCTCGTGGCCGCCCCGGCGATGAAGGTGCCCGCCGTGCCGGTGCCGGCGAAGATGGAAAGCGATCCCGAGGTGTTGACCTTGAGGACTTCGGAGTTGCCGGAATCCGCGATGTAGACGTTGTTGGAGCTGTCCACCGCCACGCCCGCGGGCGAGTTCAGCTTCGAGCTGGTGGCCGCCCCGGCGGTGGGGGCGCCCGACGTGCCGGTGCCCGCGAAATCCCTTGAGTATCGCGACCACTTCGGCCGCGAATGCGCGTGCATTCTCCGCAGCCGCGGAGATGTTTGTGACCTGGCTTGGGTCGAGGCCGGCAACCGTGCCTCCAAACGAGAACATGGCGCGGTAAGCCTCACGCTCGTGTATCTGGGTACTGAGCATAGGAATGCTGTTTTTTGCGAATTCCG
>JBAUBR010000144.1:0-11820 GCA_049676965.1 Occallatibacter sp. | reverse complement strand
GTGGACGGTCGGCGGTACGCATCATGCGCGCGTCCGTCGTCCGCTCGAATGCCTGGTTGAGCGCCGCGGCTCCGGCCGAGACCAGCCCGATGCCCACCAGCGTATCCAGCAGCCCGCGCTGCAGGCTCGAAATGCCCGATTGCATCGAGCCCAGATAGAAACCGGCCCACCCGGTAATCACCACCATCCCGGTCACGCGCACTTTGAACAGCTCGCGGAAATCCTGAATCAGCGTAGCCGTGGCGCCGGGCTGCGGAGCGTGAAGGTGCAGCGGGTCATGCGCGGCACTCGCAGCCGACGGCGCAGCGAGCGGAACAGAAGCAGCGGCCTGAGAGATGGAATTCATCAAGAGGAGAAAGAACCGGCTGACAGCGCCCGGATCGGCTCGCCGCCGCACGCTCTTAATGATGATAGCAGCCCGTCAGTAGTTACCTTTATCTTCAGATCCGAGCCGCTTGTGCGCTCGATGCCTCAAAGCGGACACGAAGCCGCATCGGCCCCAGAACGTGCAGCGCGGAGCGCGGCTCCCAGGGCTCATCGCCGGCGAGTTCCAGGCGCTGGCGAAAGATCATAATCGGATTCGGGCTTAGGATGCGAAGGGATTTTCGACCAGAACGCCGGCGATGCGCTGGCCTGGGTTCAGGTCCTCAGAAAAGATTTGCGATGCACCCGCCTTGATTGCCGCAGCGACAATCAGAGCATCCCAAAAACCGATCTTTGCCTGATCCTCAATTCGGAATGCTTCCTTGATTTCTTCTGGAGAAGTTGCAACGCACCAGGGGGCCAGGTCATTGACAATTTCCCTGGCTACCTTCTTGGGCAAGGGCGAAGACAGCTTTCGAGTCACCGTGACGTAGAACTCCTGTAATACCTGCATACTTAGCACTGCTGCTCTGTCCTGGGCCAGACGGTACAGTAGGTTGTGCGCCGTCTGGTGCTTTTTCCCCGCGTCGATATCATGCGCATAGACGAGAATGTTGGTATCGATGAAGACCTTAGCGCTCATGCAGCGCGTCCCGATCCAATTTGTGCGTTCCGCCTAGATGGAACCCCTTCTCCATCCGGGCCAGCGCCCTCCGCATGGAGCGGTCATAATCGTCTTCCGAATTCGCGAGCTGTTCAATCTGACTGGTAAGCAGACCGCTGATGGAAGTTGAACGCTTGGCGGCAAGAATTCTAGCCTTCTGAATAGTTTTCCGGCTCAGCCGAAGTGTAATGTTCTGCTTTTCGTCGTCCACTGCGGTCGGCATAGCTTCCATTCTCCACGTGCAATACGTGTAGCACGTTTTGCACGTGGAAGCAAGCCCGCCTGACTAGCTCGCTTGCAGTCAGCCTGGCCGCACGTAAGCCAAAATCGCCTCCGCGGCTTCCTCCGGCGTGAGCGCATCCACGGGAATCGACACATGCGCGGTGCGGTAGAGCGGCAACCGGCGCCGGTAGCGTGCTTCGAGATTGGCCTGGTCGGCGAGGACCGGCCGCGTGCCTTCGGTTCCGGCGCAACGGGCGAGCGTGGTAGCCAACTCCACTTCCAAGTGCACGAGCAGCGTATTTTCGGATGCGAGCAGCATCGCGCGCGTGTCGAGGCTTTCGATCGCTCCGCCGCCCAGCGCCAGCACCAGCGCATCTCCCGCGGCAAGACGCGCGATGGCCGCCCGTTCGCGCTCGCGGAAGGCCGCTTCGCCGTATCGTGCAAACAGCTCCGCAATTGCCGCACCGGCCTCGGCCTCAATCACGTCGTCGACATCGATGAAACGCCAGCCGAGGCGCACGGCGACCAGCGGGCCGACTGTAGTCTTGCCCGAACCCATAAAGCCGGTGAGAACGATGCGGCGGATCTTGTCGCCGGATTTCGATGGCGCGGTCACGTGCGCGGAATTAGCCTGCGGATCCGGCCGCCCGGACCGCCGACTCGACGTGGCCGCGACTGTTCGGCGTGGAATTCTCTTCTTCCTTCAGGGCCGATTCGATCTGGCTCCAGATCTTGTCCGGCGGTTCCTCTTCGGCGGGGAAGAGCTGGCGCGCAGCCTCCGCGATCGTCTCCAGTTCCGCCAGCAGCCTGCGGCACAGCTCGCAGCTCTGGATGTGCGGATCGGTACTGATGTCCTCACCGGTGCCGATCAGCTCCGGTAACATCGCATGGAACTCTTCGCAACTCAGCTTGCTGGTATCGCGGGGACCGGTCATCTCCGTCCCTCCTGCCGGGGATAAGTGCGCAGGGCATCGCGCAGCTTGAGTCGAGCCTTGTGCAACTGGGACTTGCTGTTTCCGATCGAGCAGTCGAGCATGGCGGCAATTTCATTATGCTCGTAGCCTTCGATATCGTGCAGCACGAAAATCAGTCTATAACCGGCGGGGAGGTCGTCGATGGCGCGCTGCAGCGCCAGCCGGTCAATGGAGCCTGCCAGGGTAAGATCGGGGGCGCCGAAGCTGCGGCCGGGGCCCTCGTCGGGCGCGGGATCCATGGCCTCGTCGAGCGAAATGAGAGAAAGGCCCTTCCGGCGAAGATGCATCAGCACCACGTTGATGGCCAGCCGATGCAGCCAGGTGGAAAATGCCGAATCGCCGCGGAAGGTGGCGATCTTGCGGTGCAGCTGCAAAAACGCCTCCTGGGTCAGGTCTTCGGCTTCGGCCACGTTGCCCACCATGCGCAGGCACAGGGAGTAAATCCGCCTCTTGTGCAGCGAGTAGAGTTGCGCGAAGGCGTGGTGGTCGCCGCCCTGGGCGCGGGTGAGCACGTCAGCATCGCCGTTGGTGCCCAGCACGGATTGGGGAATCGCCGTGGGCTGCGATACAGACACTGCGGCAACCAGCAGAGGCGACTGCTCCGCCAGCGTTGTTGAAACAGGCTCAGATTGTTGCGTCGTCGATGGGGAATGAGGCATGCGCTTCCTTTGAGGAGCGTCCCTTACGCCCGGCCAGTGCACCGGGGCTTCACCAGTCGTTAGTATAAGGGATGCAATCGGCTCCTTGGATCGTGGGCAGCCGCCAAGGCGCCACTGCGGGTTGGATGCGACCTTGCCTGATGGTGTTGTGCAACCGGGGTGCGCTTCCCGGGTTTCTTCCTGGAGATGGTCTTGAGGACAATGCCGGCAAGGAAAGGCGGCGGACTGCATGCGGCGTTGACGGCATGCGTCCTTGTCTTTGGGATCGGCACCGGAGCGTTGGCCGCGGGACAGAGGGTTGGCAGCGGCGAGGAACGGCAGGCAGCGGCCGGTGTAGCCCAAAGCCCCGCGCGATCGGTTGCGCAATCTATTTCGGAATTGATGGGCCTGGCGGTGCGGAGCATCTCCTTTGAAGGAGTGCCCGAGCAGCGTATCGCTCCTTTGCCCGATCATCTCGCGCTCACCGTGGGCGCGCTACTGACCGGGGAAAAAGTGAGGGAAAGCCTGCGCCAGCTTTACGCCACCGGTCTCTACGACAGCGTGCTGGCGGAGGGCTCGCGCAGCGGCGGCAGCGTGGATATCGTCTTTCGCGGCAAGCCCCGGGCCTTTATCGGCAGGGTGACCGTGGATGGGGCCAAGGGCGCAACCATCAACACGCAGTTGGAGCGCGCCAGCCAGCTTGCCAGCGGAACCCGCTTCACGCAGGCCAAAATGACGCGCGCGCTCGATCAGATGCGCACAACCATGGCCGACAACGGCTTCAACGAGCCAAAAATCGCAGACGAACTGCACCCGGACCCCGACAATCAACTGGTGGACATCGCATTTCACGTCGTCTCCGGTCCGCAGGCGCGCGTCGGCGCCGTCGACGTCTCCGGCGATCCCGGCCTCAGCGAAGGTGAATTCCGCCGCCACGCGCGCCTCAAGTATGGCTCTCGCGTCGATCACGACACCGGTAACCGGGCGCTCGATGGAGTGCTCAAGCATTACCGAAAAGAGGAACGGTTCGAGGCCGAGATCAAGCTCGATGCGCAGAAGTACTCCCCCGATGCGAAACGGGCGAACTTCCAGTTCACCGCCAATCGCGGGCCGATTGTCAAAGTGCTGGTCGAGGGCGCGAATCTGTCGCCGGACCGCATAAAGCGGCTGATCCCCATCTTCGAAGAAGGCAGCGTGGACGACGATCTGCTCAACGAGGGCAATCGGAGTTTGCGCGACTACTACCAGGGCCTCGGCTATTTCGACGTGAAAGTAGATCACCGCGAGCAGACTTCGAATACGCAGCGCGTCGTGATCGTCTACACCGTGCAGCTCGGTCAGCGCCGGCGCGTCGGCAAGGTCTCAGTGGAGGGCAATCGCTATTTCGACTCCGCCACGCTTGAAGACCTGCTCAGGGTTCATGCCGCCGACTCGCTCGATCGCCACGGGATCTACAGCCAGGCCCTGGTGGCCGCCGACGCAAGCACGCTCGAGGCGGTCTACAAGAACAATGGCTTCTCGAAAGTCAAAGTGACGCCGGTCATCCAGACCGGAGATCCCGGCAACGCAGCCAACGGCCTTCCCGTCCCTCTGGCGCCCCTCACCGTGACCTACCGCATCGACGAAGGCCCCCAGCAGCAGGTGGGCACGGTGAAGATCGAAGGCGCGGAGCACATTCCAGTGGCCGAACTGACGCCGCTGTTGAACACCACGCCGGGGCAGTTGCTCTCTCCGCAAAACCTCGCCGGCGATCGCGACGCGCTGCTCACCGAATTCCTGAGCCGCGGCTTCGACCAGGCGCGCATCGAAGTCTCCGCGCAGCCCGAAGCCGAAGACCCGAACAAGGTCGACGTCGCCTTCCGCATTACCGAAGGGCAGCAGATCTTCGTGCGCAAGGTGCTGCTCACCGGCCTGCACTACACGCGCCCCGATACGGTCGCGCGCGCCGTCACCATTCGTGCCGGCGACCCGCTCAACCAGTCGGCGCTGCTTGAGACGCAGCGCAACCTCTACGCGTATGCCCTCTTCAACGAGGTTGAAACCGCGATCGAAAACCCCACCGGCAGCCAGGCCGAGAAAACCGTGCTCATTCAGACTACCGAGGCGCGCCGCTGGGTTCTTACCTACGGCCTTGGGTTCGAGGCGCAGACCGGCCAGCCGGTGAGCAACTGCGCGGGCATCATCTCCGCCGGCGTCAAGTGCGATCCGGAAGGCAAAACCGGGGTGAGCCCGCGCGTGCTCGGCGAGCTTACACGCAATAATCTCTTTGGCCGCGACCAATCGGCCAGCTTACAGGCCACCTACGGCCTGCTGGAGCAAAACGTCAATCTGCAGTTTCAGAATCCGCATTTCAAAGGTGACCGCGACTTCGGGCTCACCTTCACCGGCGGCTACGCCAACAGCCAGGACGTGACCACCTACGTCGCGTCCAAGCTGGAAGCCGGCATGCGCTGGACGGAGCACTTTTCCAAGGCCAATCGGGGTCCGTCCAAAGCCAACACCCTGATCTACGATTTCGATTTCCGCCGCGTGAAAGTGGCTGCGGCAAGCCTGCAGGTTTTTCCCGCCGAAATTGCGCTGCTGTCGACCGCGGTGCGCGTCGCCGGTCCGGGTCTGACCTGGATTCGCGATACGCGAGACTCGCCGATCGACTCGCACCGCGGCACCTATACCAGCTTCCAGGAGTTTCTATCCGACGAAGTGTTCGGTGCCCAGGCCGAGTTCAACCGCTTGGACATCTCCAACTCCAGCTACTACGGCTTCGACAAGGGCAAGTTCGTGCTCGCGCGCAATACGCGCTACGGCCAGGAACGCGCTTTCGGCGACGGCAACGAACAACTCATCCCGCTGCCCGAGCGTCTCTATGCCGGTGGACCGGTGAGCCTGCGCGGATTCTCCATCAACGCCGCCGGCCCGCGCGATCCGCTCACCGGGTTCCCCATCGGCGGCGCGGGAGCGCTGATCAACTCGACCGAGTTGCGCCTGCCTCCGCCCAATCTGCCCTGGTTCGGCAACACCCTGAGCTTCGTGCTCTTTCACGATATGGGCAACGTCTTCAGGGATGCCTCGCAGGCGTGGCCCAGCGCGCTGCGCATCCACCAGCCCGATCGCGATGCGTGCAAGGTGCTGCCCCTCATCGATCCTCCCAAGTACCCTCCCCCTACCGCCCCCACCGGGATCGACACCTCGACGGGTCCGCACGGGCAGTGCAGCTTCGACTACTTCTCGCACACGCCCGGTATCGGCGCGCGCTATCACACGCCGGTCGGACCCATCCGCCTGGATTTCAGCTATAACCTGAATCCACCCATCTTTCCCGTGGTGTACAACTACTCGTTAACGCCCGCGTATTCAGACGAACACGTCGGCCAGGCCAGCCACTTCAACTTCTTCTTCAGCCTGGGGCAAACGTTTTGATAAGTATGCTTGGACAATTTCGGCGATTGTTGAAGAGTTTGCGGGGTTCTGGGGTGTCCCACCCTTGCGCCGAAAGACCGGCGCAAGGATGGGGCACGGAGCGTAGCAGATCAACCGGAGTCGCTTTTGAAGGGTACGAGCTCGAGGGGTGCGGGCTCGAGGGGTACGGGCTCGAAGGGTACGGGCTTCAGCCCGTACAGAATCAACCCATAATGATTGGGGCTTTAGCCCCTGAGGGATTCTCTTTCAATCCCGGCCGTCACACCGCGGCGCGTTTCCGCTTTTCACTGGCAGCCTGTCTGCTCGCGATCTGCTGTCACCCCGCGCGCAGCCAATCCGCGCCGCCAACCGAGGTAGTTCTCGACCAGGTAGTCGCAGTCGTCAACAACCAGGTCATCCTGGCCAGCGACCTCGACGACGAGATTCGCCTCGCGGTGCTCGATCCGAGCAGCGGCAAACCCGGCACCCTGACGCGAACGCGGGCCCTCGACGAATTGATCAGCCGCGCCCTCATCGAGCAGCAGATGCGGCGCGAAGAGGTCGCGGCGGCTACGCCCACCCAGGCGCAGTTGGATGCGCGGCTGGCCGAAATTCGCAGAGAAGTGCCCGCCTGCGCGCGCCTGAACTGCGCAACCGAAGCGGGGTGGAAGTCCTTCCTGGCCGCGCATGGGCTCACCGCCGAGCGGGTGCGGACCTATCTGCGCAAGCGCATGGAAATTCTAAGCTTCATCGAGCAGCGCTTCCGCCAGGGCATTCGCGTCTCGCCCCAGGATGTCGACGATTACTACCACAAGACGCTGCTGCCGCAGTACGCCGCCGGCGCCGAGGTGCCCGCGCTCGAAACAGTCGCGCCGCGCATCGAAGAGATCCTGTTGCAGCAGCGCGTCAACGCGATGTTCGATGACTGGCTCAAAAACCTGCGCGAACAGGGCGACATCGAGGTTCTTGACCCGTCTCTGGAAACGCCGGAGACGCATTCGGGGACGGGCGAGGGAGACGAATGAGCGCGGACAAGCCCACACGCCCCGCTCGGCGCAAGCTGTTGCGCATCTTCCTGCGGTGCGCGGTTTCCTGTGCTGCCGTATTCATCGCGGGAGCCGCGTTGCTCTTCTATACGGTGAGGTCCGCCGGATTCGAGAACTGGGCACGCCGGAATCTCGTAGCCAGGATCGAGCAGACCGTCGGCGGACGCGCCGAAATTAAATCCTTCCACTGGCGCCCCTTCGATCTCGAAGCGGAGGCCGGCGGCGTGGTCATCCACGGGCGCGAAGCGCCGGCCGAAGCGCCCTTCGCAAGTATTGACCAGCTGCGCGTCCGCCTTCGCCTGATGGACTTCTGGAGCCCGCGCATTCTGCTCCGCGATCTCGAAGTGGTTCATCCCGAATTCCACCTCATCGTTTACCCCGACGGCTCGACCAACCAGCCCCAGCCGCGAAAACCAGTTCATTCCAAAGAATCGGCGATCGACACCATCTTCGACATACAAGCCGGCCGCGTTGCCGTGGAGCAGGGCGTCGTCGACTTCGAGAACCGCGCCGCGGCCTTCGATTTTCAGAACCGGTTTACGCTGCTCGACTTCAGCGCCCGCGATCTTTCGCTGCAGATGAGCTATGCGCCCAAGGCGCAGGGCAGCCCCGAGAGCTATCACATTGAAGCCGGAGCAAGAGACCTGACCGTCACGCGCGGCGCTCCTCCCGCCAAGCGGCAAACGGCCGCCAAGGCCCAAACGGCTGAGGGTTACGTGCAGGCCAGCCTGGACCTGACGCGCAACGCTCTTTATGTGCGTTCGCTGCGCCTCACCTCGCGCGCCCGCGACAGCAAGGGGCGCGAGGACGACCACACGCTGGAAATCTCCGCAGCGCTTCAGGACTTTTCGCGCCCGCGCTGGCAGGGCCGCGTCTCCGGAGAGCTCGATATGCGGCTGCTCGATCCCATAACCGGCTTTCCCTTTTCGCCTGAAGGCATCGCGCGGCTCGATCTCACCGGCGCCGGCCAGGGCGGCCAGTTCCGGTTCGATGGCGGAGTGCACGTGGACGGCGGCTCCTACATCGATCCCAGCGTAAACGCTCGCGGCATCGGTCTCGATGCGCACGTCCACGCCGACCCCGAGCAGTTGCTCATCACGTCGATCGTGGCGCGGCTGATGCAGGGCGGCCAGCTCGAAGGCACGGTTGCGCTGGACCACTGGCTGCCGCCGATCCCCGGAGCGCCCGCCATCGAGCGCGCCGGCCAGAACAGCGTGCGCGCTGTTCCGGGCACCGTCCCCGCATCCCGCGTGCATCCGCCGCCCATCCCAGTCCCGGTCAACGGCAAAGTCACGGCCCGGTTGAAAGATGTCTCGGTCGATACGATCCTCGACATCGTCGGCCAGCCCCCGCTGCAGCGCCTCGGCTTCGACACGCTGCTCAACGGTCCCGCCTCTGCCACGTGGAGCAAAGGCGACAACGCGACGGTGGTGGTCGAAGCCGCGCTCGATTTCGCTCCGGCAGCGCGCCCGGTCACCGGCGAAGTCCCCGCCAGCGGCACGGTCGACGGCACCTACAAGCAGCGCGACGGCTCCGTGGATCTCCGCAAGCTTGAATTTCACACGCCGGGAGGCGAACTGGACGCGCATGGCGAGTTGGGCGCTTATCCGGCGACCAGTCCCAGCGACTTGACCGTGAACTTCCGTTCCCGCGACCTGCTCGACTACGATACGTTCCTCCGCGACCTCGGCTTGCAGAGCAACGGCAAGTCAGGAGTCGCCGCGCTGCCGGCGTCTCTCGAGGGAGAGGTCGATTATCGCGGCACGTGGACCGGCTCGCTGGTCGATCCCCATCTCGCCGGTAGCGCGCAGGCCACAAACATCGCCATCGAGACTCTGCCCGGTTCGGCCGATCGCGCCGGTGAGCCGCAATGGGTCCATTGGGACACCGTGCAGGCCACGGGCAGCTATTCCGCCGAGCGCATTTCCATTGACCATGGCTTTCTGCGCCGCGGCGAAACCGGGATCGTGCTCAGCGGAACCCTTGCGGCCGCGCCAAACGCCGGGCAGGACCGCCACGAAACGACGCCGGAATTCGACCAAGATTCGCAGCTGAATTTGCGGCTACGCGCGGACAACCTCACCCCCGACCAACTGCAGCCGCTCACCGGACAGGAGCTGCCCCTCACCGGGGCCATCGCAGCGCAGCTCCAGGTCAGCGGGCCCATTCATGCGCTTGCCGGCACCGGATCTGCCGAGCTCGACGAAGGCGCCGCCTTCGGCCAGCCCATCGAGCGCGTTCGCGCGCAGGCGACCCTCGCCAACCAGGTTTTGAAGCTCTCCTCTCTCACTGCGAACGAGGCAGGCGGCGCCATCTCCGCCACCGGCAGCGTTCATCTCGATTCGAAGCAATTCCAGCTGGATGCGCGCGCCACCGGCATCGATGTCTCCAAAATCGATTGGCTGCGCCGCCACCGGCTGGAATCGCTGGGCAAGCTCGGCGTCGTCGTCACCGGCTTGGGATCGCTCGACGATCCACGCATCGACGCCCACGCCACCTTCGACGGCCTCTCTTTGAACGGCGAACCTCTGGGCCCGCTCGAAATAACCGCGCGCACCGCCAATCATGCGATGACCTACACTGCGACCACTCGAATCGAGACCGCCGGGCTTGCCCTTCATGGCCAGACCGCGCTGACCGGCGACTATGCCACGCAAGCCAAACTCGAGTTTTCGGAGTTCAACATCGACGCGCTGCTGAAAATGGCCGCGGTTGAGGGATTGACCGGCGAATCGGCCCTTGCGGGCACCATCTCGATAGACGGTCCGCTGGCGCGACTCGACGGACTCCGCGGCGACGCGCGCCTGAACGACCTGTCGGCCACCATCGCCGGCGTGCACTTGAAGAGCGAGGGCGGCCTGCACGCCGCGCTGGCCGATGGGCGCATCACTCTCGATCCCCTGCACGTCACCGGCGAAGAGACCGACCTGCACGCGCAGGGCACGCTGGCGCTTGAGGGCCAGAAGAAGCTTGATTTTGCCGCCAGCGGCGCCATCAACATGAAGCTCGGCCAGATGCTAGACCCCGACTTGACCGCCAGCGGAACCACAACCTTCCAGGTCGAGGCGCATGGCCCGCTCAATGATCCCGGCCTGCGCGGGCGCATCGATTTCGAGAACTGCTCCCTGGCTCTCGAAGACGTGCCCAACGGCCTGAGCCAGTTGCACGGAACGCTCGAGTTCAACCAGGACCGGCTGGAGGTCAAATCGCTCACCGCCATGAGCGGGGGCGGCCTGCTCAGCGTCGCCGGTTATCTCGCCTACCAGCACGGCCTCTACGCCGATCTTCGCGTCAGCGGAAAAGGCATTCGCATCCGCTATCCCGCAGGCGTCAGCTCGCTGGCCGACGCCTCGTTTCACCTCCTGGGAGCGCGAGACAACCTGCTGCTGAGCGGCAATGTAATGATCACTCGCTTCTCGGTCAGTCCCGACGTCGATTTCGCCTCACTGGCCACACAGGCCAACGTGGTGCAGCCCATCGTCCCGCCCGATGCGCCCTCCAATCACATCCGGCTCGACATCCATATCGTCTCCTCGCCGCAGTTGAATTTCCAAACCACCGTAGCCAAGCTGGCCGGCGACGTGGACCTGCATCTGCGCGGTACGCTGGCCTCGCCCACGCTGCTGGGAACCGTGCAAATCACCGAGGGAACCGCAACCCTGGCCGGAACACGTTACGAGCTGCAGCGCGGCAGCATCTCCTTTACCAACCCGGTGCGCATCGAGCCCTCCATCGATTTGAGCGCCACCGCTCACGTCTCCGACTACGACATCACCCTCGGCCTTCACGGAACACCATCCAAGATGTCCATCACCTACCGCAGCGACCCGCCGCTCCCCGAGGCCGACGTGGTGGCCCTGCTTGCCCTGGGGCGAACCCAGGACCAGCAGCGCCTGTACACCCAGCAGCAGGAGCAGGAAGGCGCCAGCCCCACCACCGACGTGTTGCTGGGAGGCGCGCT
Organism: Occallatibacter sp.; assembly: GCA_049676965.1. GTDB lineage: Bacteria > Acidobacteriota > Terriglobia > Terriglobales > Acidobacteriaceae > Telmatobacter. The sequence continues at coordinate 556 of JBAUBR010000144.1, read as the reverse complement.
CAACGCCACCGTGAGCAGCCGGGTGCAAAAACTGTTCGGCGCCGGCTCGGTCAAAATCGATCCCAACTACCTGGGCGCCCTCGGCAACTCCACTACGCGCATCATCGTGCAGGAGCAGGTAGGCCGCAACATGACCCTAACTTATGCCACCAACGTCGATACCACGCAGCAGCAGCTTCTGCAGGCCGAGATCGCCATCAACCGCCACGTCTCGCTGCAGGTGGCGCGCGACGAGTCGGGGGTGTTCTCCATGGTGTTGAAGGCAACGCGGCGATATCGATAGCTATCTAGCAGGCTACGGAAAACTTCTAGGCCGTCAGAGCTTTGTATCAGGGCACGACTTCAGTCGTGCTGAAAAGCGCTGGAAGATCGCGGGCTTCAGCCCGTGAGGGTCTCAATCAACGGCTCGCCGAGCTATTTTTGAAGCACGCTCTAGAGCCTGTTATTAACTTCATGCGAGGAGCCTAAAGAGTTGAGCGATCATGAGGCAGGCGAAGGCGAGGAAGTGGAAGGCCCCGAGCGTGGTGGCAAGTCTTTCGTAGTCTCGGGCGAGGCG
>JBAUBR010000143.1:0-22573 GCA_049676965.1 Occallatibacter sp. | reverse complement strand
GGCGGCGTGCCGGGCGGGCGCCGGCGGCGAGCGTTGAAGTTAATGACTTGCGGCGGCTCCATGAGAATGCTCAGTCGAGTGGCTTCGCAGCCTGCGGCAGGTCGAGGAATCTCGCTCTTGAATTCCTTTTGCCAGAGGAGAACGCCGAGCTCGGAATCGACCGCGTAGAGAGTGTCGGCGGAGCCCCAATAGACCATATCCTTGAAGCCCTGGGCGTTGATTAGGCGGCTGGCGAGGAGAGGTTCGCTGAAGGACGGTGCGCCCTTCGACGGCTTGCCGAGTTGAATCTTCCAGAGGAGCTTCACATCGGCCGCGGCGGTTTGCGGCGAGAGCTTGGACTCGGCCTTTTGCCAGCCGCTCTGGCCGGCATTGCCGCCGGTCAGGCTCCAGTCTCCCCGGTCGTCTTGCGCGAACGCGAATGCGGCGCTCAATACGAGGCCGCAGATCACCCCGCAGACCCCCCAGCCGACCCCCAAAGTCCGAATCATTCTTCTCTTCATCCTGTCGCGCGCTCCATTCCCAATCACCGCAGATGCCCTCATGGATTCATGCCGCCGCTACGCCTACCGATTCTTGAAGTCTCGAACTCGCCGGGCGCCGGATCGAGTTAGCTCCACTTACCGGAACTTACTTGAGACCGAAGCAATAGACGGTCCCGTCGAAGGTTCCAAAGATGATTTTGTCATCGGCGACCGAAAGTCCCGCCTGATGAAGGAATGACTTCACCTGGTCGCCGCTCGAATAGAGCTCCTTGCCGGTCATCGCATCCAGCGCGTATAACTTGGCGGGAACGGAGCGCTGAATGCGATCCTGCGAGCTGTAGAGACCGCCAACATCGTCGTTCGCCTGCCCGGTGAACTCACCGGCCGCGAGCACAAACACCACGCCGTTGGCAACCACCGGCGGCTCGGCTGTGATCATGTCGCGCGACCACCAGACAGGCTCCAGCGCCGGCTTTCCATCCCTCTGCTCAAGCTTGAGCGCGAGGATTCCGCCATGAGGAGTGGGGCCATAAGTGATGGGAATCTTCACCGCGGGATATCCGCCTGTCGGCGCGAGCACCCAGCGCGTGCCGTCCTTGTCTTCCCAACTGGCAAGGCTTCCCCACGTTCCTTCGGTCTGGAAGTTCACGTTCTTATTCGAAATCAGATCCGTGCGAAACAGCGGAGTTTCATGATCGGCCCCGCCGAGGGATTTGCTGTCCATGAGGAAATAGCGGCCTTCCTTGCCTGAGCCGACGAGGAGATCGCGTCCCTGGTAAGGAAAGACGACCGGCGTCACGTTCATGTCGAGGTCGCGCCGGGTGAGCCAATCATGATTGCTGGGCGTGTAATAGTCCTTGAGGGTAAGTTGGTCGTTGGAGAATGTAAATGCCTCAACGCTGGTCGCGAGTTCTCCCGTGGCCGGGTTGTAAGGGCCATCGCCCGATTCGAAATAGATGGTCCCGTCGGAGCCGACGGAGGCGCCCGCGACGCCCCACAAGCCGGCCTGCGGCGGAGACGACTGGACAACCTTCCTGTTCTCGAGATCGACGGCGTAGAGCGCGTTCTTCACCCCGCCGCAGCCCTGACCGGTGGCCGTGTAAATCACGTTGCCCACGAGGTTCAGGCCATAGGGTTTTCCATAAGGGAGCGAGAGCACCTGGATGGCCGGATCGGCATCGTCGCCACTCGAGAGGTCGAGCGTGTGCAGATAGCCGTCGCTGGCCAGCACATACAGGCGTCGAACCGGCGCGTCCTGGGGCGATACCACCGGCGTTGCGCTCAATGCATTGGTGCAGATGAATCCCTCGCCCTCTCCCGGCTCCGGCGGCTTATCCGACTCCCACTTCAGCTTTTTCTGCCACACGATGGTGCCGTCGTCCGCATCGATGGCGTAGACGTCGTTTGAGGCGGCGGCAAGAATGGCCAGGGTTTTGGTGCCCTGGGCGGTCTTCACGCCGGAGACGATGAGCGGCTCGCGGAACGATTGCATCCCCATCGGCTTGCTGCCGACGTTGACTTTCCACAGTAACTGCAGGTCGCCGGCGTTCTGCGGAGTGATCTTCGACGCTGCGCGCTGCCACGCGTCGCGCGCCGCGTCGTAGCTGCTGGTTAGCCACTCCGACGACTGGGCGCGCAGGCCGAGGGAAGAAAGCAGGGCGCAGCCCACAAGGCAAACGGGAAGCCAACGCCGCGATGGGCGCGTCTTGCTCGAAATTCGATTCAAAGTCGCCGTGTTAACACCCCTTTGGATCAACGGTTCAAGCGATCTCGAGGTTTCAGGCGCCCGGCTCGTCCGTGCTGACCCGCCGCAGCCGGTGCTGGCGATTTCAATCATGGCCAGCGGGAAAGAACAATGCACGCTCTTCAGGTCCAAAATGCGTTCGATCTGTGCAAAGGGAGCTGAAAGGGCGGAGCAAATGGCCTTGAATCCAGACGCGGAACAGCCGGTGAAAACGAGGAAGCCCTCCGCCTCTGGATTTCGTATGGCACAAAATTTACCATTGCGAACGGAATATTAGACGCACCGGTCAAGCTCTGTCAACGAAAGCTGCCGATGCGCAGGTTTACACGGCTCACGAATGCATTCTCAAAGAACATCGAGAACCACGCTGCGGCCGTCGCGTTACACTTTATCCACTATGATTTCGCTCGGATTCACAAGACGCTCCGCGTCACGCCTCCGATGGCCGCAGGGATTTCAGAACATGTTTGGAGCTACGAGGAAATCGCCCAGTTAGCATGACTGAAAAAATAAGCTACGGGATTGCATGTGCGGCGTCATTGCTTGTGGCGTACTTAGGCCACATGATCCCAGCCCGGCAAAGGCCTCTCGACTACCATGCAATGATTACCGTCAGCATTCCATTAGCAGTCGCGTGGACCATCCTCTTCGCTTTTTGTGTGTGGCGCTTTAGGATGCGCGGAATGTGGTTAATCATAGGGGCGCCTCTTGCTCTGTGGTGGCCCCTCTGGATGGTCTTCAACCATCTCCCACCCTGCTACTATTCGCACAATTGCATCTGATTTCCAATCTGAGCCACTACCGATTTTTTCCGGTTCGCGAAGGCAGAAGGGGCTGGACAGGGCCGGGTTGCGGCGTTGTGGACAAAGACTGCGGTGTGGGATAGAAGTGAGTGATATCACGGGGGAATGCGTTGAGCGCGTCGATGCGAGACCGGACAGCGGCGAGTGCGGAACCGAGGTGAATCCCTGCGCCGAGCCGGCTGCCTCTGCACCCCTCCTCGCCGTGCGCGGCGTGGAGAAGAGCTTCGACGGGGTGCGTGCGCTGCACGGCGTCTCGCTGGAGCTTCGCGAGGGAGAGGTTCATGCGATTGTCGGCGAAAACGGCGCCGGGAAATCGACGCTCACGAAGATCATTACCGGCGCCATCCAGGCCGATGCGGGAAGCATGGAGGTGCGCGGGAAAATTGTCGCCCGCAACGATCCCAACATCTCGCGCGCGCTGGGAATTGCCGCGATCTACCAGCAGCCGGCGCTGTTCCCGCACCTGACGGTCGCCGAAAACATCGCATTGCCGCTGGAGATGGTTTCTCCGCGCCGGACGATCGATTGGAGAGCGCGTTACCGGCGCGCCGCATCTCTGGTGGAGGGCCTGGGAGCCACGATTGACCCGCGCCGCCTGGCCGGCACGCTGAGCATGGCCGACCAGCAGATTGTGGAAATTGCCAAGGCCGTGGGCGCGGAGGCGAAGATCGTGCTGATGGACGAGCCGACCGCGGTGCTGACCGAGCGCGAAGTGGAGCGCGTCTTCGCGCTGATCCGGCGGCTCAGGTCGAGCGGGGCCGGCATCCTCTATATTTCGCATCGCCTCGAGGAGATCCTCGCCATCGCCGATCGCATCACGGTTCTGCGCGACGGCCATCTTGTGGCGTGCCGCAACGCGGCGGAAGTCGATCGCGGCGAGCTGATCGAGATGATGGTTGGCCGGTCGATTGCTTCGGTCTATCCCAAACGCCCCGTTCCCATCGGCGATGTTGCCCTCGAAGTGCGCGGGCTGGGCAACCCGCGCGAAGGCCTGCACGACATATCGTTCTCGGTGCGCGCGGGCGAGATCTTCGGGCTGGCGGGGATGGTGGGCGCGGGGCGCACCACGCTGGCGCGAACGCTCTTCGGCCTGGCGCCCGCGCCGAGCGACGTGTTTCTCTCCGGCAAGCCGCACCGCATTCACTCGCCCGCCGATGCGATGCGCCTCGGCATCGGCTATCTGCCGGAGGATCGCCGCCGGCACGGCGTGATCCTGGAGATGAGTGTGGCGATGAACATCAGCCTCGCCAGTCTCAAGTCGGTTTCGCGCCGAGGGCTCATCAATACGCAGAGCGAGCGCGAACTGGCCGCGGGCTACGTCGACCGGCTGCGCATCAAGACGCCTTCGGTGGCCACAACCACGGCAAAGCTCTCGGGCGGAAATCAGCAGAAGGTCGCGCTGGCGCGGTGGTTGGCGATCGGGCCGCGCATCTTGATTCTCGACGAGGCCACGCAGGGAGTCGATGTGGGATCGAAGGCGGAGATCCACGAGCTGATTGTGCAGCTCGCCGGGCGCGGCATGGCGATTCTGCTCATCTCCTCCGAGCTGCCTGAGATCCTGGGCATGAGCGACCGCATCGGCGTGTTTCATGCGGGCACGCTCGCCGGCATCCTGTCCGGCGCCGAGGCCACGCAGCCGCGCATCATGTCGCTGGCGCTGGGACACGGATGAACCTCATGCGAACCCTCAAGGGCTGGAGCCGCGAAATCGGCGTCGCCGCCACCATTGCGCTGGTCTACGCGGTGCTGTTCTTCTTGGGCCGCGGGTACTTCAGCGCGGAGAACTTCAGCGACCTGTTCATGGCCAATGTCCCGGTGCTGATTGTTTCGTTGGGCATGCTGCTGGTTATCCTCGCCGGCCACATCGACATTTCCGTCGGCTCGCAATTTGCCGTGTGCAGCGTCATCGCGGGCGTTGCCGCCAAGACGGGAATGCCCGCGGCCCTGGCGGGGCTGGCAGCCTGCGCGGCCGGTGCGCTGTTTGGCGCGGCGAGCGGCGGGCTGGTCGCGTTCCTTCGCATTCCGTCGATTGTGGTCACGCTGGCCATGATGATCGCGCTGCGCGACGGGCTCCGCTGGCTTACGCAGGGCTCGTGGATTGAAGACCTGCCGCCCGGCTTCCAGTGGTTCAGCCTGTCGCAGGGGAGATATAGCGGCATGATCGTGGCGCTGGTCGCCGTTCTCGTGGTCGCCGCAACGGCCGGGTTGCGGTATCTGCGCGCCGGCCGTGCCGTGCTGGCTACGGGCTCAAGCGAGGCTGCGGCGCGCATCGCCGGCATCCGCACCGAACGCGTGGTGTTTTCTGTCTTCACGTTGACCGGCGCACTCACCGGCCTGGCCGCGGCGCTGAATGCGGTGCGCTTCCACCAGATCCCGAGCAACGCGGGACTGGGGCTGGAGATGAAGGTGATCGCGGCGGTGGTGGTGGGCGGCGCGGCCATCACCGGCGGCTCGGGCACAGTGCTGGGCACGGTGCTGGGCGTGATTCTGCTCGGCTCCATCGGCACGGGGCTCACGTTTCTCGGCGTGAGCGCGTATTGGGAAAAGGCGATTCAGGGAGCGATCATTCTGGTCGCGGTTGCGATCAACCTCGCCGGACGCAGCCGTGAATAGCCTGATGAAGCTTCGCTTGCCGGCCGCGGCGCGGCCCGCCGGACCGCTGCCTTTGAACAGCAGCGAGCGATGGCTGCTGGTTGCGCTGCTCGCCGAGGTCGTCCTCTTCTCGTCGGTCGCGCGCGAGTTCTTCGGCTGGACGAATTTCTTCGAGGTGCTGCGCTTCAGCGTGGAGCTGGGACTGCTCTCTGTTGCGCTCACGCCGATCCTCATTACCGGCGGTATCGATCTCTCGGTTGGTTCCACCATGGGGCTCACGGCCGTTGCCATGGGCGCTGCTTGGCGAGACCTTCATTTCACCATGGTCGCGGCGGTCGCGCTGGGCCTGCTGGTGGGCTGCGCCTGCGGCGCCTTGAACGCGCTCTTCATCGGCGGACTGCGCTTGCCGCCGCTCATCGTCACCCTGGGAACATTCACGCTCTATCGCGGCATCGCGGAAGGCATCACGCATGGAGCCGTGAGCTACACCGGTTTTCCCGCGCCGTTTCTCTTTCTTGGTCAGGGCTACTTCTGGCGGCTGATTCCCGTGCAGCTGCCTATTTTCATCCTGATCGCGATCGGCTACGCGGTTCTGTTGCATCGATCGACGATCGGGCGCGGACTGTATGCGATCGGGCTGAATGAGCCCGGCGCACGCTATGCCGGAATTCCCGTGCGCAGGCATCTGGTCCTGCTTTATCTGCTCTCGGGAGTCGTTTCGGGGCTCGCCGGCGTGATCCTAGTGGCGCATCTCGGACTGGCGAAATCGGACCTCGGCACCGGCTATGAACTCCAGGCCATCACCGCCGTGGTGCTAGGCGGCACGTCGGTCTTCGGCGGCCGCGGCACGCTCTTCGGCACGCTGCTGGGGCTGTTCTTTCTCTCCATTCTGCAGGATGGAATGCACCTGCTGGCGCTGCCATCGGAGCTGACCGGCGTGCTGACCGGTGTGCTGCTGCTGGCCATCGTGAGCCTCGACCAGATGCGCGCCGGCAGCCGGCTGCGGGAGCTGATTGACGCACGAATGGGCAGATTCGCCGGCACGCGCGCGGCAATTGCCGCGGCAGTTGCCGTCGTCTTTCTCGCCGCGGCCGGCTGGGCATTCGTGAACCACTCGCGGACAACCGGCGCGCCGCATTCGCCGGCGTCCACTGCGCAGGGCCATCGCTATGTGATTGCCGTGATGCCCAAAGCCAAAGGCGATCCCTACTTCATCAGCGCCCGCGCCGGCGCCGAGGAAGCCGCGCGCGAGCTGGACGTCGATCTCATCTGGGACGGGCCGACCAGTCTGGACGCTTCGCAACAGAATGAGCTCGTCGAAAACTGGATCACGATGCACGTGGATGCGATCGTGGTCGCCGTCGAAAACAGCGACAGCATCTCAACGGTTCTGCGCAAGGCGCGGCAGCGCGGCATCGCGGTGCTGACCTGGGACGCCGACGCCCAACGCGATGCCCGCGATTATTTCCTCGACCAGGCGACACCGGAGGGAATCGCCAAAACGCTCACCGACCAGGCCGAACGGCTGCTGCCCGATGGCGGCCAGTTCGCGATCATCACCGGCGCGCTGAGCGCGGAGAACCAGAACAACTGGATTGCGTGCATTAAGCAGCAACTTGCCGAGCGCCATTCGCGTCTGACGCTCGCCACCGTGCAGCCGAGCGACGACGACCGCGATAAGGCCTTCACGCAGACGCAGACCATTCTCAAGGTCTATCCGCAGGTGAAGCTGATCATGGACATCTCGGCGCCCGCGGTTCCCGGTTCGGCGGAGGCGATCCTGCAATCGCGCCGGCCGGATGTGGACGTGATCGGCCTCTCGCTGCCTAGCATCTGCCGGCCCTACATTCACAGCGGTAACGTCGAGAGCATCGTGCTGTGGAACACGCGCGATCTCGGTTATCTCACCGTATACGCGGGGTGGATGGATGCGCGGCACAAGCTTCCGCCTGGGCTCACTTCTGTTTCCGCCGGCCGGCTGGGCAAGCTCACGGTGCGCGGCAGCGAGATCGTGCTCGGCAAGCCGCTCGTGATCGATAAATCCAACATTGACCGGCTGAATTTCTAGAGCCTGTGATTAACTATGGGGCGGCGGAGACGCGACAATGATGAATCAAGAAGACAATGCACCCGTAAAATCCGCACAAGGACCCACGCGTAGAAAAAGCTCTTGATTCGTCCTGGAAGATGCACAACCATATAGCAAGGAATCAGGCTCGCGGCGGCAGTGCGCGGCTTCCTATCGGTCGGGCGGCATCGTGAGTCTCGAGAAAACACAGCCACGAGTGATCCTGCGCAAGCACTTGTTCGAGTTCCGGCTCGCTCAAAACCATGCATGCCGTTGAGAGCGCGTCCGACTCAGCCGCGGTATCGGCCAGAGCCCACGCACGATTCCGCCGCAAGGCCGGCTGGCCGGTGCGCGGATCGAGAATATGACTTCCCTTCACCGCCAGCCCCGATCCGCTCAATGAAGTGCGCGTCAGAAAAAATCGCTGCCGTGCATGGTCATCACCCAGGCCGCAGGACCAACCGGCAGCTTCCTTCGGCGGACCGCCCGCCAGGACACTGCTGCCGCCCGCAACCAGCAAGAACGAGGGGCAATCCCAGTTGCGCAGCAACTCCGCCATCCGGTCGAGTGCAAACCCCTTGCCGATAGCGCCCAGATCGAATTGCAACCGCCCGCTCTCGCACTGAATGGCAAGCTCCACCGGCAACAAATGCCATCGCGGCAGGGAGGTTTGCGTTTGCATGGCACCGGCCGTGGCGGAGAACGCGCCGAGCGTGGCCGACTCCATTCTCTTTGCGATTTCCAGGCAGGCAAAGGCCGGCTCGCTCAGGCGCATATTTTCGCCCGGCGCGAGCTGAGCGATCTGCGCTAAGTCGCTACTGGCCCGGAAGCGGCTCAAGTGCGATTCAAGCTGATCCAGAAGATCGACCGCGGCCTGCGCAGCCTGCGCGGCATAGGTTTTCTCTTCATCGGCGATGCGCACCTCGAAGTAGGTCGCCATGGCGCGATGATTCAATTGATAGATATCAGCCATGTGATTTTATCTCGGCGTCGGCGACCACAAAACGGTCAGCACACCGGGCCGGACTCCGAAAAACTCCGGGTGAAAATCCTTCAGTTGTTCTCCATATTGGTCGGCAGCTTCGGTGGAGGTGATGTAGAAATCCGCTTTCCCCGGTTGCTGGCCCGGCTGCCAGAATCCGACTTGGGGAAACTGCCGCAGATACCACGGCAACGGCCAGGGATCGGAGGCGATCACGGCGATGCGTGGCGCCGCCAAACCATTCTGGCGCGCGAGCCGTTCGATCTCCCCAGGCAGTCCGAGCAAATCTTCCGAAGTGTGGGCATAGGCATACGGATTGGCTTCATCGGCAGGATGGAGGAAAACGCGCTGCAGCGTATCGTGGAGGATCAGCGCGGCGGACACGGCTCCCACCAGGATGCAAAAGGCGCGAACAGCGATGCGAAGAGCGGGATCATTCGCCGGCACGCGCCAGAGCGACTCGAATGCCAGACCAGTGAACAGGGCGATCGGCAGCCAGAAATTCAGGGCCAGCCACGGCGTCTTGTACGGAATCACACTGTAGACAATGGCAAGGATGAGGGCATAGAACGCCAGAAACCCGTAGGGCGAAGGATCGCGCTTTCTTGCCGCCTGGACGAACCCGAGGCAGGCCAGAGTCAATGTCATTCCGCCCGACCAGCCGCCGGTTAGAAGTCGAGCATAGTACCAAAATGGCTCTCGATGGCCTTCACCGCCGGCACGCATAAGAAAATTGGGCACCGCCTGCAACAACGCGGCCAGCGCTTTCCAGTTACTGCCAAACCAGGTGAACAGCATCACGCTCAGCAGAAGGAATGCTGCCGCCGCGGCCAGCGCCGCATTGGACCGCCACAAACCGGTATTCCGTTTTCCGCGCAGATTCCAGCGCCAGAAGAGGAGTGCGGCGGCAGCCAGCGCGAAGAAGTGAAGAACGGCGGTCTCCTTGCTCGCAAGCATGAGCGCGGCGCAGCCGGCAGCCAGCGCTGCCAGCACAGCCGAGTGCCTTTGGCAAGAACGCCATCCGGCCAGAATCAGTCCAAACGTGGCGAGGACAAAGATGGACTCATGAATGAAATATCGGTCGTAGTAGACGGGGAGAGGAGCGCCGGCGAACAACAGCGCGGCAATCAGGCAGGGCACGAAGCCGAACATCTCGGCCGCCGCACCAAAGAGCAGAATCGTTACACTACCGGCCAGGACCGTGGTGAGGCGCAGTTCCGATTCTGTGAGGTCGGAAAAAACCCTCGCACCCTGCATTCTGGCCAGCGGCAGGGCGAAGGCGACCAGCACCGGACCGTGGCGGTCCTGCGGATCGTAGGTGAACGGTTGACCCGCCAGCAATTGTCCAATGATGTATGCGTTTATGGCTTCATCTGTGTGCATGGGCCGCACACCCAATTGCGGCAGGCGCAAGAAAAGTCCGAGAAGCGCGAGAAGAAGAAAGACAGCCCAGCGAACCCACCGCGGAGGAAGGGCGGAGTCTTGCTTTTCGGGCGAACTGCTCCGATCGTCGACAATCGGTTTCAGACGGCCGGCTTGCCCCACACTTCAACCTCAATGTAGTGGTTCAGTTTGTTGGAAGTGTTTCCGTTGCTGTAAAGGCGAACATAACGCCCCTTCACGTCCCTGGCATCGATTAACTTGCCCTGATAGGTCTCGATGTAACTCAGATTCTTGCCTGCGCCAAGGCCAAGCTCGTTGGAAAAGTCGGTGTTGAAGATGGTGGTCACGCCGGACTTGAACATGGGATCATCGGAGACCTCGATCACGACATCCCGATATACACGCGCCTGGGAATGAAAATGCCAAATGAGGACCGCGTAGATGTCCGCTCTCCTGGCCAGGTCGATCTGCACCCATTGTTTGCCGGGTCCGAGTTCCACCCACGAGCCTTCGTTGCCGTCCTTGTCTCCGTCGACAATCATATCCAGCGTTCCCACGTTGGGATCGTTGTCGCTCGATGTGACCTTCTTGTTCTTTGCGAGGTTCACGGTGCCGGCGGGAACATAGAAATCGGGGCGTTTGCCTTTCATTGGAGGCTCGAGATTAGGCACCTTGAAGGGCGCAGGCGTACCCACAAACAGAGGCGCCGGCAATTGGGTCTTTAAAACCACCTGATTTTGCGCGAGCGCGGCGATGGCGACAAACAGTACAGGCAGAACGAAAAAGTTGTTGGAATGCACTCTCATCATCGTCTCAAGCTCTAACTTCCTCGGCGGTAATGGCGATTCTTGTCTGCGCGGCAACGGCTTCGTTGGCTTTATGAATCGTGTATTCGCTGGTGAAAGCTTCATCGCCGGGGCAGTTCAGTTTTGCGGCGCCGCGAATAGCGTTGAAAAAGTTCTCCAGGTGCGGCTGATGCGGGGGCTTATTGAAGAACGCCGGGATTTCGTACTCCGCCATCTGTGCGGTTTCGCGCACGTCCACTTTCGCCGCGTCCTCTGCCGTGGCAGCCTTGGCGCGGACATATCCCTTCTGAACCAGGTCGTCCCATGAAACCTCGGTAGCGCGAGCCTCGCGGTAAATCGCGCAAAGCGAGGGATCCTCAGACATCTTGATGGTGCCATCGTCGCCCATGAACATCTCAAAATAGCCGCCGCCCGCGCTGGTGGTCGTCTGCACCTGATAGGACGCACGCGCCACGCCATGGTCCAGCGGATACTCGTAGATGACGATTGCGTTGTCATACCAGTCGTGGTTTTTGTAGTAATCCAGGCCGCCACTGCCAATCACGGATCGCGGCGTGCCCAGCCACCAGTTGAATATGTCGATCTGATGCGCACCGAGATCGGACAGCGGCCCACCGCCAAGTCCCTTGTACCAGCGCCAGTTCCGGAACTGGTGCATGTCCTTATAGCCGTACTTGGTGAGCAGGCTCGCAGGCATCTCGTATTTCTTGGGCCAGCCGAAGTCCTCCTTTACCGCCCGGTTCCATTGCGCCTGCGCTGCCGTCAGGCGTCCGCAGAACTGCGCCTCCCGCAGCAGGCGGTTCAGGGTGAAAAGGTAGCGCGGGTTGCTGCGCCGCTGATGACCGATCTGCAACAGCTTTCCGGTTTCGCGCATGGTCTTCACCATGGAGCGCGCCCCGTCGATGGTGTTGCTCATCATCTTTTCGCAATACACGTGCAGGCCGGCTTTCAGGCAGGTGTTGGTCATCGGAGCATGCCAGAAATCGGGCGTGGCGATCACAACCGCCTGAAAGTCTTTTTCCTTGGCGAGCAGATCCTCATAGTTTTCGTAGGCATGAACCTCATTGCCGATTTTCTTGAGGTAGCGCGCACCCTCCTCGAGGTGGTAATCCCAGATATCGCAAAGCGCCACCAGTCTGACGCCCTCGATATTCAGAATGGATTCCAGCAATACCTTGCCTTCCTCGCCATAACCTATGAGAGCGATATTGAGAGTATTCCCCGAGAACTTGCCGGCCGACGCCGTTTTCTGGCCCGAATCGGGTTTGCAGCCGTTCAACAACAGGCTGGCGCCCGCGACCGTGGTCGCGCCGATGAACTCACGGCGATTCAGGAGCGGATTTACCATTTTCGAAGAACCGTAAATCTGTTGTGTTCGGCGAGCAGAAAGGCCCCCGCGACCAGGCCGATATGAATGCCCAGATAAGCCACGCCGTCGGACTGATCGATCAGAACCAGGCCCACCGTCAGGGCGATAAAAAGCAACGCCTGGGCAAGAAGCGATAGACGAGTGCCCAAGCCGAGCAGGAGCATGATTCCGGTAAGAATAAATGCCGGGCCAAGCATGCGGTCGAAGGCCACCAATGCAAATTTCGGAAACAGCGGATCATGGGAGAACTTGTCTCTGAGCGCAGCGGGTATGCCGGCGTAATTGGCCAGCGCATAGGACTTGATGTTCACGTTGACCATCACTCCGCTCGCATCCGGCTGGCCGGTCGCGGGATCGATGAGCGGCATGGCCACCGATTGATAGGCGCCAAATTTCTCTATACCGACAAACAGGGCGCGTATTCCGATCCAAAAGCGCAAAGCCAGAAAGGCAAAGGTAAAATCCCAATTGGTTTTGCGGCCAGGATCCAGCATTCTTTCCGTCGAATCAGCCATGTCTCCCCGGTCCATGCAAAGGTTGAATTGCGGGGTTTCAAAAAAAGCTCACGCCTCCAACCGGTCGGAACAATGAATAGCGGTCGGCGTTCCAAGAAGGATTCAGCTCATCTTCCATGGCGCCCGGTATTCGCGAGTCATCAGTTTACTGGCTTCGGGATCGTCGATAATCTTTTCTTCCTTCACGTCCCATTGGATTTTTCTGCCGGTAAGCATGGAGATCAGGCAAAGGTGTCCGGGAATCGCCGAGTGATGCCCAACTTCAACAGGCGTAATTGTCCCTTCACGAGTTCTCACGCAGTCCAGGAAATTCTGCTGGTGATTGGATGACGTGTAAAGCTTCACCTTGCGCAGTTCTCTGGGCAGGTATTTGCTCGGCTTCCATGCGGGGTTCGAGGCGTCGAATCCTCCACGATCTACCCACACCCAGCCTTCGCTGCCAATCCATTTCACGCCGCTCTTGATGTCGGGGTAACCGCCCGCGATGGTCATGGTGATGCCTTGCGGATATTTCAATTCAAACCGGTACTTTGGCGCGGTGTTCCAGACTGCATCGGCTGGCGGCAATTCACCGCTGCCTTCAACCTCCGACGGACCGGAGTTGTCTAAATCCAGACCCCAGTGCGCAATGTCGCAATGGTGGCCGATCCAATCCAGAAGCTGTCCGGCGCCGGTGTTGTAATTCCAGCGCCAGGATTTATGGGAGCGCGCTTTGATGTAAGGCTCCATCCTGGATGGACCGATCCATGTCTCGTAGTCCAATTGCGGTGGAGGATCGGAGACCAGCAGATCCCAGGCCTTCGAGCCGGGCTCGACCTGCTCCAGGCTCACGACATTTTCGCCGTGGGCAGCCAGCATGCCCAGCGCCTCCTTTTGTACATCGTCAAAATCCGAGTTGCCGCCCGGCAGGCCGACTTCCACATGGGTGACCGTGCCGATGAGCCCGTTGCGGACAATTTCCGCAGCTTTATGAAAGGTGGGAACCGAGCGCTGCCATGAGCCCATCTGCCAGATAATGCCGTTCTCCTGGACTGCACGCACAATGGATTGCTGCTCGGCGATCGTGTGCGCGAGGGGTTTCTCGGCGTAGATGTCTTTCTTGCGGCGCGCGGCTTCGGTGGCCACGATTTCATGCCAATGATCGGGCACGGCAATCATCACCGCATCGATGTCGTCGCGGGCAAGCAGCTCGCGGTAATCGTGGTAGCCTTTGCAATCCTCGGTCCCGTAGTGGTCGTTGATCGTCTTAACAGCCGATTGCAGATGATTCGCATCGATATCGCATGCTGCGACCACTTGGCAGTCCGGCGATGCCAGGAAGGATTCCGTATTGCCCGGCCCCTGCCAGCCAATGCCGATCACACCCAGATTGATGGTGTTGTTGGCTGAATTTCCCGAGCTCTGCGCGCCGAAGGCGGGAAGAACCGCGGGAAGCATCGCAGCCGATCCGGCAGCCTTTAGGAATTGGCGGCGATTGAACGCACGAAGTTGACTCGCGTCTTTAGAACGAGATTGTTGGAACATGATCCATTTGAATACCACTTTCCGGAGCGGGGTGCAACCGCGCGCGTGGCGTACGCGGCATCCTTTGTGCCAGCCAGAATGAGGAAGTCCGAATTGAAAAGGAACTTTGATAGGCACTTGGAGATAAGAAGCCCGAGTCATCGGCCGAAGTTGCAGACCGGCCTGTTTGCGATTGAGATCGGGATCGATTGCGACGGAAGACGAATCTCCATTCGCGCACTTTCATAAGGCAAGCGAACACTCGAACATTACCGCCGCTTCCGATTAGAAGGCAAATCGCACACCCAACTCGACACGACGAGCGGTGTCGGCTGTAACGGGCTGCCCAACCGCTCCGGAGGACAGGATGGTGTTTACGGCGGTGACATTGGTATGGTTCAGCAGATTCTCGCTGCGCGCACTGAATGTAAACGTGCGCGGATGGTCTTTGCCGCCACGCAGGGCGAAGGAACGGCTCAGGTTCGTGTCGAGATGCACAGTTGCCGGCATGGTCCCAATGTTGCGCGGAACGTTGCCATTCACCGTGTTGGTGGTGAGCAATCCAAATGGCGTGCTGTAGACTCCGGGACCCGTGGCAGAAGCATAAGAAGGCCGGTCATTGAAGTCGCCGTCGCCATTCGCATCCGTGCCCGTGGTGATGTTGTATGGATTGCCACTGCTTGCGAAGAGTTCAGTGGACAGCTCCGCTTTCAGCGGTAGTTTCACATTGCCCATCAGACCTCCCAGGCCGGACGTCTGCCAATCCACCCGCGACGACTCGCCCTGCTCGCTGTAACTCGACTGCGGATTGGCCGCCCCCGACGTATTCTCACCGCGGAAACCTCCATCGGACCGGACACCTGCCATGTGCACATAGAACGCGGAAACGCCGAATCGCTTGTAATCGTTCTGCTCGAGAGATAAAACCAGGAATCTCCCGCGCATATGCGCAAGCTTATCGTAAAGAAAGATATTCTCGTTGGGTGCAATGGGCCTCGGAGCGAGAAGAGCCGCGATTGGGTCGGGCGCAACGCCTGTGCTGCTTCGAACCATCGGAGCGTTGATATTTTCTACCCGGATCTGATCCCAGTTCGCCGTGTAATTGAAGTCACCCTCCGCGTGCCAATGATGCGTAAACTCATGTTCCACTCCGAAATTAGAGCTAAAGGAGGGTATTTGCCTGAACGTCTTCGGGAACTGATAGAGCGTGTTCACGCCGATGGAACCGGCCACGGGCGCCCGCGGATTCTGAAAACTTGGCGCATAGGTCGTCTCCTGTTGTTGCCGAATTCCATTCATCCGATCGACCTGCAGCGCATAGTCCGGGTCCACCGCGCTCGAAAACACTCCTGCTCGCAGGTGAACAACCCATGTCGATTTCTTGTCGAGCGACCAATTCATGCCGACTCGCGGCGAAAAGTTCGCCAAGCTGCTGGGCGCGGTTTGAAGCTGATAGCGGAAGCCTGAATTCAAGGTGAAGTGATCGTTTAGCTTGGCACCGTCTTGCGCATACAAGGCGAGCCGCCATTGAGTGAGGGGAACGAGCGGAGTTCCGCGGTTTTTCTGAAAGGCCGTTGGCGTCCCGCCAGGGAGGTTCAGAACCGCGCGACGGTACTGTTCGAGTGCCGTGATCGTCGTCGTTTCGCCGGTTGGATTGTTGCTCGCGTTGAGCGCAGGCGCGCTTCCCCCTCCAAAGACGAACGCGCCGTTGAAGGTGTCCGGATCGTAATCGTGCATGAAGAAGCCGAGCGATTGCATGCCAAACTTCAGCGTATGCCGGCCGCGCGTGAGCACTGCGTCATCATCTGCTTCGAGATCGCGTTCGCGGTTGTTAAGATCCCCGTTGGTTGACCCGCCGCCGGTGAAATAACCCGCCACCTGCAAAGAAGGCTCGGTCGAGAGAGGCGTATGCTCGGTACGTTTCCACGAGTAGCCGACCCGCGTCTCATGCAACAGACTGGCGCCAAAGGTCTGCGTGTTCAGCAGACGCAGATCGTATTCGCTTGACAGGCTGTTATAACCGGCTTCGGCAAGAACCAGGCCGCCTGGGCCCTGATTTCCGAGATTGTTGACGTTAGAGGAAAAGGAAACGGTCGCAAGATCATTTGCTTTGATTTGCCAATCTGCGCGCGCGGATCCGATCCACAACCGTTGCGGAGCGGGTATGGATTGTTGCAAAGGTGCAGGAATCCCGTCTGAATTCAGTGTTACCGCATCGACCACATTGAACTCATCGATATCGCGCTTTTCCAGCGCAAAGAAGACATCGCTTTTCTTCTGCGTGATGGGCCCACCGAGTTCGAAACCATACCGTCGCCTGCTCGCAGGCGTTGCGGTCGCGGACAACGGATCCGTAGCATTGAAGGGACTGGCGCTGTCGGCAAAGAACAGGGCTCCGTGCCACGGCCCGGCGCCTGGCTTGGTTGCGATCTCAATCCTGGCGCCCAGCCACGGCGGGTTCTGATACTCGGAAGAGAACAAATCGGGATTCACACGAATGGAAGCGATGGAGCTCTTCGGAGGCAGCGTGCTGCCGTTTTGAAATCCATCGACCGTGACGATAGCGCTGCCGGAAGGCCCGCCTCCACCCGCGGCCAGAGCTTGCAACTCGCGAAGAAATTCGCCCGGATCATCCGAGAGCCGCTGCACCTCCGCGGTTCCGAGTACCGTTGTGCCCGCTGTGCGGCCGTCGTCTGCCCCGTTCGCATTCGCGCTCACCTGTACGTCCGTCTCCACCGGCGCGACAGCAAGCTGGAGGTTGACATGCGCGGCGCCACCTGCACGAGCGTGTGCGCGAGCGCTGGCTTGGGAGAATCCGTCGGCGTCCGCGGTAATCGTGGTTGAGGTGACGGGCACACATGCAAACGCATAGTGGCCGGTTGCATCGGTTACACCCGTTGCTCCGGTGCCGGCCCGCACGTGTGCACCGGGAATCACCGCTCCGGTTGGATCAGTAATCACACCGTCGATTTTGATCCCTCGAATGCAGGGTTGCTGCACGAGAGCCATCCCGGAAAGGAACACTCCTGGAAGAAGGACTGCACATATCCGGCCGGTCATCATGATGGCCTTCATGGCCGATCCGCAGCTATCTCCGAACGGTTGCCTGTTCATTTCACCTCCAGTTCACCCTGCTTGACCTCTCAAGCTAGGTGAATGAAGACGATGTCCGCTTCCCGTTTGGAGTGAAACGCCTGTTTTGCGGCGTGAGTTGGATTCGGCGTAATTCCAGGAAACCCGTCAGCCGGTCTGATGAGTGCTCCGCGCGCCAGTCACAATAATGATCGTGGCCATGAGCGAGACCCAAACGGACCGCGGATCAGTGAACGTACGAGAACCGAGTGACCCTGCGGTTCATCCCACCGAGCCGTCCGACGGACAATGGCCGCATCGCGTTGTTCCACGTTAGGAGAGTCCACGAGTTGTTACATGTCCCGTTACCGCAATTGCGGCGGAGTCGGCAGGAAATTGACCGTGATTCATGGAATCGCCTTCTTGATAACTCGTGGATCAACGTACAAGCATCATGATCTGAACACGCCATATGCCGCTTCACACCGTTTGAAGCGCGTCTCGCGACATGTCGCAACCGCTCGTCGGCAAAGACCGGTAGCGTAGTCGATGATGGTCACGCGATGGCTGCATCACTGATGCTGAATGGCAACCGCGTCGAACGAGACGCAAAACGAATGCCCACTTTGCCGCTAGGCGCTGCGAGTTAGGTTTCGCGGGAGAATATGGCCAGGAACAGGCGGTTAGTATTAACCTTCAACTAGGGCGTGGACTGAGTATGCGAAGTCTTGTGCGAATTCGGTTTGTGCTGGCAGGCTGGGCGCTCGCCTCCCTTTTCTTCACCGCCGTTCTGCTGGTGGGAGATATAGGCGAGCATAAGCCTCCCATATTTGCCCTCTATGCGAACGCCGTGCATTTTGCATTGTGGACGCTCTTGTTACCTTTTCTGGCGTGGTGCGCACGCTGGTTTCCGCTCGAGGGAACGAACAGGCTACGGAATGGCGCGGCGCTGCTTATGATTGTCGCCGCCCTCGCTGTTCCGGTGATGATCACTCAGTGGGCTATCCTGTTCTTCACATATTTCCCCTATCACTCAGCCTCCCAAACGTTTTGGTCGTTCATCAAGTCAGAATCAGGCAGGTTTTTCCCCGTTGACGTTCTCATTGGCATGGTTCTCGTTGCCGCGTTGGAGGGATTGAGAATCTGGCAAAGCCTTCAGGCGGAACGAACGAGGGCCACTGAACTGGAGCGGCAACTTGCGGTTTCGCGACTTGACGCGCTGCGTATGCAACTTCACCCGCATTTCTTGTTCAACACCTTGCATACGATCGCTGGCCTGATCGTAGAGCAACCGCCTTCGGCCCGCCGTATGGTCATCGCGCTCGGAGAGCTTCTCCGGCTCACGTTAAAGGACACGGGCCGTCCGCTCCGCAGTCTTGCCGAAGAATTGGAATTTGCGGATCTCTATCTGGGAATTGAGAAGCTACGGCTGGGAGAGCGGCTGGTGGTTGACTACGATATTGAGCCGGCGGCCACGCGCGCCGAAGTTCCTCAGTTGCTGTTGCAACCGCTCTTCGAGAATGCCGTTCGACATGGCGCGGCACGTATCACGGGCTTGTGTGAGATCCGCTTCAAGGCATACCGAGAGGGAGAACGGCTTCGTCTGGTGATTTGCAATGACGGTCCGGTGCACAATCGGTCGTCGACGTCTTCGCAGTCTGGAGTGGGACTCACCAACACCAAAGACCGGCTCCGCCTGCAATACCGGGACGCGTTCGCGTTTCAATACACTGACCGGCCACAAGGCGGAGTTCAGATCGATATCTCCATTCCATATAGCAATGCCGAGAAGAAAAAGCCTGACAAAGCCGTGCCACCTCCGCGGCCCGAACGCTTCGGAGCCGCAGACATCGATTTAGCGTCTGGCAAGATACCGGCTGACCGGCATGTTCTTCATTGATTCAAAAATCACTGGACGGAATCGAGGTATTTCGGACAGATGGCACAAACACCAATCCGCGCATTGATCGTCGATGACGAACCTCACGCGCGCCGCTATTTGTCCGAGTTGCTGGAGGGCGAAACCGATCTTCTGATCGTAGGTGAAGCATCGAGCGGTACTGAGGGCGTCGAGCAGATCGGAGCGCTCTCGCCCGACATTGTGTTCCTCGACATCCAGATGCCCGATCTGGATGGACTTCACCTCGTCGAAAGCATCGAATCACCGCGTTTGCCGCTTTTCATTTTTGTAACCGGCTATAGCGAATACGCGGTGCGGGCCTTTGAGATCGAGGCTGTCGATTATCTCTGCAAGCCTTTCGACAGGGAAAGGCTCCTGACGGCTCTGGAGCGCGCGCGCCGGCGGATGAATCCGAGGGAAATTGCGATCGATAATAATGAGAGCCGCTGGCTTTCCCGGCTTTCAATTCGAGATGAGAGCGGCTTTCTCTTCGTGCCGGTCGATCAGATCCTCTGGATCGAAGCGGCCAACAAATACGTCGTGGTCCACACCACAGCTGGGACCCACATTGCGCGTCAGACGATTCAGAGTCTCCAGGACAAACTTGACCCCGAGCAGTTTGTTCGCATTCATCGATCGACAGTTGTCCGCAAGTCCGCTGTTCGGGGACTCCACCCGCTTTTTCACGGCGACTACATCGTGAAGCTTGTGAACGGCGCCGAGGTGACCTTGAGCCGAAGTTTCCGCGCATCGTTTTTTCACGAAATGGGCGGTTGATCTCCCCTCCTTTCTGCCACTGATTGTCCATCCTGCACCCGCAAAAAGGCGTCTCACGCCAAATCGATAGTGGGGCGAACTCAGCACGGATACTCTCCTCATACACAGTTCGGCAAAGGCCTTTCAAAGGAGGCTTTGAGAGACGCCGACTTTGTCCACGCAAGGAGGTACGTTGGGTGAGAAGCACTCTGCATTCGAATTGGGCAACACTGATCATTGTCCTGCTAGTCTTGACGGCTTACTCTGCGACGAGCGATCCGCTTTTTGCCGCCACAGCAGAGGACTACCATCTATTGGCTCGCCTGACCATTGGAGGTGATGGTTTCTGGGACTATCTTGCCATCGACACGCAGGCCAGGCGGCTTTATATCTCCCGCTGGTCGCATGTGATGGTGGTAGATGCGGACAGCTATCGGATTGTTGGGGACATTCCAGGGATTCAGGGCGTCCACGGAATCGCAATCGCGCCTGAATTCGGCCGAGGCTTCATCACCGAAGATGAGGCGAATCGAATTACGATCTTCGATCTCCGGACTCTGAAGAAGACCGCAACTGCCAGGACCGGGAACAGCCCCGACGGGATTATCTACGATTCGAGTTCAAAGCGAGCCTTTGTCTTCAGCAAAGACGGCAAAGTCACAGCAGTGAATGCGGCGACAGGAGAGGTCGTGGGAAGCGCTGAACTCGGCGGCAGCCCAGAGTTCGCGGCATCCGATGGCCGCGGTCATATCTACAACAACCTTGAGGACAAGAACCAGGTGTTGCAGATCGATTCAAGAAGCCTTCGGATTCTAAACCGCTGGTCGCTGGCGCCCGGTGAGAGCCCGTCAGGAATGGCAATCGATGCCGCGCATCAGCGCCTCTTTGTCGGTTGTCATAATCGAAAATTGGTCGTGATGAACTCCGATACCGGCAAAGTTGTCACAACCATCCCAATCGGCGCAGGGGTGGACGCAAATCGATTCGACCCAGACTCGAAGATTGTATTCAGCTCGAATGGGGATGGCACTCTGACGGTTGTCCACGAGGACTCCGCTGACGCGTACTCTGTTATCGCGAACCTGTCTACACAGCGCGGGGCCCGCACGATGGAGCTCGATCCCAGGACGCACCGGGTCTATCTTGTCACCGCCCAACTTGGCCCGCAGCCTGCGCAACCGCATACGCCACCAGCAATGGTGCCCGGAACGTTTGAGTTGTTGGTCTTCGGCCAAATGTCGGGTCGAGCAACACTATTGAAACGGTGAGATCCCAAGCAGACCCACTGTCCTTGAATGCTGAGCTGAGCTAGCTGATCTCACGACTTCGCTCAAAACGCTTTGACGAAGTGAGTTGGTCCAAGCTCGTATGCGATCCGATCTTGAGGCCGCCATACGCGCGCATGTCAACACCCACAATCGTTCGAAGCAATGGCAACAAAAGGGAGCTTTACCGGTATGATTCGGCATCTCGCACAATGGCTGGCAATAGCTCTTTCTGTGGCTCTGTCGCTATCGGCGCAGTCAGACGTTCACCGGCAACTCCGCGCTGCGGCAGAGCTGTGTTCGCAGGGCCATTTTGAAAAGGCGATCCAGATGGCAAGGCCGGCTCTGGATTCGGCCCAGTTGAGTCAAACAGAGCGCGGCAGAGGATGGACCCTACTCGGGTTGGCCTTCCAATATCAGGGCGAATTTCAGGAGGCGATTTCGGCCTACGAAAATGCGCTTCGGATTCTCGAAGAACGGAACGAGGACGCCGCAGACTACGCATCAGCCTTGAGCGCGTTTGGAACGCTCTACCGCGACATGCGCCAGTTCGATGCGGCTGCTCAAATGGAAATGCGCGCGCTCCAGGTGAGCCGGCAAATTAACAACCACGAGGGCATAGCCGTTGCCTGCGCAAACCTTGCAGATCTTGAGCTGGGCTTGAAACACACCAAAAAGTCACAGACCTGGCTGGATAGGGCGATTCTGGAGTCAAAGCTGGCGCCCACACTGGGTGGTGACTTCTACGCATTTGTCACTTCCTCCCAGGCCTGGCTCGCAGAGTTGAAGGGCAACGCACGCGCTGCGGTGGCGGGCTTTGAAAAGGAAATCGGCTACCTGACACACCTTTACGGCGAAGAGAATCCCCAGGTCGGCTGGGCCTACATGCTCTTGGGAAAGGCACATCTAAAGGATGGCGATATCAGAGACGCATTGAGCAAAATGCGTAAAGGATGCTCCATTCTGCTTGAGACAGTCGGAACAGGTAACCCGCGCTACCTGCTGGCACAGGTTGCCTATGCTGAAGCGCTGGATTCAGCCGGTATGCATGAGCAGGCTGTTCAGACGAGGGCTGACGCTGAACAGAAGTTGAGAATCATCTACAAAGAACAATGCAGGCAGTGTCGGATCACCGCCCTGGGTCTGCACTGATCTGGTCGGCTTTTGTCGTTTTACCGTCATTCCAGAAACGATCCAGTCGACATGTGCGTTTGAACTAAGTCGCTGGCGCGACGGACGCTGCGGCGTGGGTGGTCCCCGGGCATTGTTGCCGGTGTAAGGCTTGGGTCACAGGAGGTTTATTGTGACCCATCTTCGGCAACTGATGCTGGAT
>JBAUBR010000142.1:0-14018 GCA_049676965.1 Occallatibacter sp. | reverse complement strand
CGGAATTCGCAAAAAACAGCATTCCTATGCTCAGTACCCAGATACACGAGCGTGAGGCTTACCGCGCCATGTTCTCGTTTGGAGGCACGGTTGCCGGCCTCGACCCAAGCCAGGTCACAAACATCTCTGCGGCTGCGGAGAATGCACGCGCATTCGCGGCCGAAGTGGTCGCGATACTCAAGGGATCTGGGCAGGAACGCGAAGCGGCTGCGACTACTGGCCCAGCAGAGGCGGTAAAAGTGACAGAGGAGGTAGCCTGATGTCCCACACACGCGCGAGTGTATTTGGCGAAACATCGGATCTGGATTTAACCGGATTCAAACCTAAGCAGGGACCAGACACAAAGGCACCGGTCCCCTCAGCAGTGAGGGTGGTCGCGGAAACCGCGAATTTTCGCAGCCGGGAATCTGCACCCACACACATTGCCGCATCGGCACCAAAGCGCCAGGCGCGACATTTCCGCACCGGCCGCAATGTTCAGTTCAACGTCAAGGCTCTCCAGGAGACCGTGGACGCGATTTACGCGATTTCCGAGGCGCAGGGCTGGGTCTTGGGATACACGCTGGAGCGCGCCATTGCCGCCCTGCAGCGGGAACTCGAAGACACGGCATCATGAGCAGAGCCCGCTTCTACAATCCCCAGTTCGACCTGTTTCTGCCGACCATTGTCGATCTGCGGTTCCGCGACCAGAAGGACACAATGGAACGCCCGTTCTTCTCGCTATCGAAGTCGAAGCGCTTGAAGCCCATCGAGTACATCAACGAGAACGACGGAATTTTCGTCACTGTTCAGCCGCACCAGGACTACGGGATGGCGACCATCTGGGATGCCGACATCCTCATTTGGGCGGCCTCCGTCCTTTGCGACATGAAGAACCGCGGCACCAACGACGTGCCGCGCGAGCTGAAATGCCAGCCTTACGACCTCCTCAAGGCCATAGGCCGCTCCACTGGTGGCAAAGACTATGCCCAGCTCCGCGATTCGCTGGAGCGGCTCAAGGCTACCGTCGTCACCACCAATATGCGTGTAAAGCGCGGACAGAAGACAACGATGTTCAGCTGGATTGACGGCTGGGAAGACCTCATTGATGCGCAATCCAAGGAGAGCAGGGGGCTCACGCTTACCGTGTCCGACTGGTTTTATCGCGGCGTCATGGAAGACGGCGGAGTCCTCGCCATCGATGCCGAGTATTTTTCGATTACGGGCGGCCGTGAGCGCTGGCTGTACCGCGTTGCCCGCAAGCACGCGGGCGGCAATGGTGCGGAGGGCTTTGCCATCTCCATGCCAACCCTGTTTGATAAATCGGGGGCGGAAGGCACCTACCGGCGCTTCAAGTTCGAAATGCTGCGCATTGCCAAGCGCAACGACCTGCCGGGATTCTCGCTCTCCATCCGCACCGGCAGCGACGGCGAACCACTGGTTCACATGCTAAAGCGGGAATACGCAGGGGAGGGGGACGACCATATTTACCAGCCAACTTCCCGAAAGGCGCCCCGTCCGGCTCACGCGCATGGGCCACAAGAAACACAGCCCCGAGACCTCCCCTTGCTCAACCCACTCGAACGCCACCTTTCTGAACGGACGATAAACCGTATCCGAAACGACTTCCCAGGTTGGGACGTTTACGCGCTTAAAAGCGAATACGATGAGTGGTTGGATGGAGATGCATCTCGCAAACCGCGAGACTACGAAGCAGCCTTCCACGGATTTGTCCGACAGCATCACGAACGCAACCGGCACCAGCTCACGAGCGCGCGTTCCTGATAACCCGATAAAACCAACCCCTTTTAATGGGAATTGAGGAAATTCAACGGCATAATCCCCTTCCAACGGGGTATCAGGAACACTAAGTCCCTCCAAGAGCTACCTCCCGCCATGCCCTGTGGATAACTCACTGACCAAGGTCAAGAATCACCGGGGTATCAGGAACAAAAACTCGGGATTTCGGGAACACATCACTCGGGGTATCGGGAACAATTCCTCGGGGTTTCAAGAACAGCACTAAAGAATAACCAACAGAATTATCGAGAGTTACAACATTACCGCAACCCTCTAACTCATTTAACAGATCTATTTAACACCTCTAACAGCCAAACCGTTCCTAATACCCCGATGACAAACCGACTAAGCTTGGAAGCTCAAGCCCATCGGGGGCTTTCGCTTCCCAAGGAAGGGAAACCCTTCCCTGACTTACCCAATGAAACACGGCGGGGGCAGTTACAATAGGTTAGAAACTCCGATCCGCCCGCCAGGTCGCATTTCAATTCAACCGGCAATCGTACACGATGGTCTCTATTAGTTGATTTCTTTCATGCAATAGTTGCATGTCTCTTCGTCTGCGGTTATCGTCGGCTGCCTCCTTGCGTGATTGGCCTGCCTTCAAGAGGGCAAAGGCCAATTGCGCAAGGGGAAACTTGGTGCAGCAGCTCGACGAAGCTTTGAGAATGCTCGATACGTTTGCCAGCGTTGGCGCGACGCACTTCGACCTGACGCATATCGACATTGACGGCGAAAAGCGTGGATTCAGGCCCCGGCAGTCGCTTGCCCAGCTCAAGAACTCGATGCCCAGGCTTTTCCCCGGCGCCGCGGAGCGCCAGAACAACATCATCGTCCGGCCGCTCAGCGACAAGGTGCATTTTGTGCAGCTCGACGACCTGGATGCTGCCCCACTGAATAGGGTAGGGGACGCGGCCTTCCTGATACTGCAGACCAGCCCCGGCAATCACCAGGCATGGGTTGCGGTTTCTGGGCTTCAGAGCCCCGAAGAGGCCAAAGACTTCTCCAGGAGGCTCCGGAAAGGGGCAGGGGCGGATCACTCCGCCTCCGGCGCCACGCGCGTCGCCGGCACGACGAACTATAAACGCAAGTATGAGCCGGATTTTCCGACGGTGCGAATCAGCGCGGCCACGCCAGGCCGTATCGTGACCAAGGAGCAACTTGAGGCAATGGGTCTGGTTGCCGCACCAGAGCCGGAAATCGCGCCCGTATTCACGGGCAGAGCCCAGCAGGGCAAATCCGGCCACCAGCGCGCCAGGAGCACGAAGGTATGGCCGGACTATGCCCGATCGCTTGCCGGTGCCCCGCCCACTCTCCAGGGCAGCGGTCCCGACCGGAGCATGGCCGATTTTGCCTGGTGCATGACGGCCATCGATTGGGGATGGAGCATCGAGGCCACCGCCGCCAAACTGGTAGAAGTCAGCGAGAAGGCCCGCGAACGAGCCCGGCTGAAGGACGAAGGCTATGCGCTGATTACCGCCCAGAACGCCGCCGTGGCCGTCGAGAGAAACGACCTGAAGCGGGGCAGGGGGTAGAGGCAACCTTGCAATTCTGGAATGCTGTGCCAGAATTGCAAGGATCATGCGGCGGGGTGCCGCGAGCACCGCTTGGGCGCATTTCATCGTGACAATCAACGACAGATGGCCTAGACTCTGAAGGTATTGTTAACATTGGATAGAACGCATGATCACCAGAGCCAAAGACCTCTCGCCGGACCAGAAGACGACCATCGAAAGCCTGCTGGGACGCTCGGTTGCTGAAGACGAAGCCATCAGCATCCGCACGATGGCGTCTCCTTCTGCGCCGGAATGGCTCCAGGACTCCTGGGAGAGCACAAAGCAACTAGGGTTGGACCGACTCTCTGTCGAAGAGATCGACGCCGAAATCGAAGCTGCGCGAAAGGCACGGCGTAATCGCCAGCAGCCCCTGGAGCAATGATCCGGGTCGTACTCGACACTAATATCCTCATTTCCGCTCTGCTGAGCCCGCTAGGGCCGCCGGCGCAGGTGTTTCTGATGGCCATCCTGGAGCCGGACACGCAGCTTTGCGTGAGCGGGGATGTTTATGCGGAGTACGAAGAAGTGATCCGGCGCCCCCGGTTCAATCGCAGTGAGAGCGAAATCGGCGCAACCCTTCGCACCATCCGAGAGAAGGGCTTCTGGGTAAAGCCCGCCGAGAAGGTGCGCGCCTGTTCAGATCCCGACGACGATATTTTTCTGGAATGCGCGCATGCTGCAGGGGCAAATTACCTGGTCACGGGCAATGCGAGGCATTTTCCGTCTCTATGGGGCGCCACACAGATTGTGACGGCTCGCCAATTCCTTGAAGCCGTGATATGAGTGAGATGCGTGCCACAAAGGGATGGCCAGGCGACTCCACTACTCACCCAAAAATTCAATGACCGTTGTTTTGTCCAGTTTTTCATGGTGGGTCTGGTTGCTATAACTCTTCAGGCAGTCATAGCAGGCCCCCTCACAAATATGGCCTTCGCATAGCTCTTTAGCTTTCGCGACCACCTTATCCCAACTGTCGAAGCCATCCTTCACAAATCCAGCTCCTCCAGGTGTGTGGTCGAAGAGGATAATTTCACATGCGGGTTGTTTGTTTTTCCCGGCCAGCCAGCGCCAGGACACCCCGATGTCGAAAGCATCGATATCCAGGGTGGTGCAGAGAGCCCGTTGCAGGGCGTAGGCTAGAGACTCGACGGAGGCGGGCATCGACACCGGACGAGCGATGAGGCAACAACTCTGAAATTTATGCCCGTAAGCGAGTATTTTCGTCCAGGGTTGTTCGTTGTTGCACATTCTCTCGCCACTCAGCGCGCGCAGACGTTGATGCTTTTTCCCAGTCTAATAGCCACGCAGAGGCTCACTGCATCCGCAGTCTTGGCATAGCATGAACCCCTTGTTTTCTGGGCCTAAATTGTAACGAAAGAGTGTTCCCGTTTCCTTTAGTGCCAGGTGGAAAAGGCCATGGTCTCGCAGACTCGATTCTTCTACGTGGTCAATGAAATGAGTGACCGTTTGGCGCTGTCTGACGAGTGTGCTCCGCCGGTACCGCGCTGCGCCGTCCTTTTCATCAACGCGCACACTAAAAGCTGCGGGCTCGACAAAGGGTCTAACGAACTGCGCACTGATTGAACGCTGACATACGGCACAAGGTTTGCACAATTCGTCTTGGGTCTGGCCAGTGCGAATCTGCCTGCAGTCCGGGCATTCGGAATACCACTGCCGGGTTGGCTTATCCATCTTGCTCACAACGTAGAGGCCGTTGCTCGTAAATACTTTCTTGTGCGCGATAACCTGCGCTCCGGGAGCAAATTCAGCTATCGCGACGCCACGGTCGCGACTGAGTTCAACCTCAAGGTCGCGAGACCATCTGGTCGTGCCTGTTTCCAGAGGTACGACATCTAACGGGAAAGCATATCGCGGGAGAAAACCGCGTTTAGCCAATAAGGCAATAACGTCGCTGCCCAGCAGATTCTTGATCCCCTTGGAGCAGACGACCGCGACCGGATCGTCACACAGCTTCGCGTACCTAATGGCCGTTGCAGTCAGCGAAGTGACACACAAGTCTTAGTGCTGTATCTGGAGCGCCCCTCGACGCAACAGTGCGCAGTTGCATGCTCTTGGGCGGGCGCTTCGGATACAGCGACTTGAAGGAAGCCGCCCTCATGGAAGGCTATGTACTTTGAATCGGTCTGAGCGAGTGCAGAGGGATCGGGCAGCGGTGGAGTCGGGTAGGATGTGCCGCTTTGACTGTGGGATGGTGCTGTAAAACACCGCAATGAGATGTCAGTGTAGGGCTGAAGAGATCGCCGGCCGAGCAATCCCGGACAGATGAGACAAAGGATCCGCGTACGCGCCGAAGCACGGTCAAAGGCCGGGGATGCGGATAGAGCTTCATGCTGCGCACCGGTCTGGTTGCGGTGGCGAGCGAAGCAGGAGTTGCGCGGCGGAGAGCCGTTCGACGACGCGCATGGTTCCGCCGCAGACTGGGCAGTTCCAGAGTGAGTGGGTCTGATCGGTGGACGATGATGCTGCCGAAGCAGTCATCTTCTCTGCGCCGCCGAGTAACTGGAAGCATAGCGGCAGGAGTGAAGCGCGGTTGCGGTTGGCGAGGAATTGTCGTGCTGCCGTCGGAGTTGTGCAGGCAATGGAGCAGGTACTTGAACTCTCGACTGGACGGTTCGCCCGCGGTCCCCCAGGGCGGTGCCGATTGGTCCCACGAGCCCTGGAATTTGTTGACGTCTTCGCGTGAAATCAGGTCAGGCAATCGAGGCAACACCTCCGCGATCTTGTTCGCGACGCCGGCGAGGATTACGGGCAGCTTCTCCTGATCGGAGTCATATTTGATCCCTTTCAGCCCCGGAACCGCGAACTTGAGTCTCTCAATTGGGAGCCCAAAATAAGCCGTCGCACCGTCGGTCGCAGGCGCGTGCACAAGATCGAGCGGAGGATTCGGCGCAGGATGAACCGCCGGGTTCGGGACCGGACCGAGCGCCGGATTGGGTTCAGTCCCCGGCTCCTTAGTGGCTTGCTCCTGATTCGCAGATACTTGATTCGCAGATACCTGGTTCGCAGGCGCCTGGCGCGCGGGCGACTGAGCTTCGATCGGCGAGCCGACGCTCGAATTTAGGTTTTCAACGGCCGCAACAGTGACTGGCACCTCGAGCGAGCCAACCCTGCCCACACTGAGGTCATAGATTGCGATACGCAGCGAGCTTTCTCCCGCGGGCAGGTCGAGTGCGAGTCGAACGGGAACTCCTTCAGCCACCGTCCGCTCGTAGATTTCGCGCATGATGTTGAACTGGACTCCACGGATGAGGTAATTCAGACGTTTGCCACTCGCGTCATACGCGACCAGAGAAAACTCGACCCGCGCATGGTGCGCGCCGTCCGAAGTTTCGTTCAAGGCAAGGCTACGCGAGTCCAGCGTCACGTCGACAATGGTGAGCTGCATCGGCTCTTTCAGCTCAGACGCCATCTCTCCCGCCGGCCCCGCCGGTATATTTGTTCCGCGCAGCAGAGGGTCGGTTGCCGGCAACACCCGCGCTCGAAACAGAATCTCCGTGGCCGCCGGCGCCCCATGCACCACACTCTCCGTCATCTGGCTGGGCGGTTGGGAATCGTGGCTGGAAGTCTGATCAGGCGCGGCGGCAAAATAGCCGCGTCGATAGGCGAGTTCGTATCCGCCGTTGTCAACGTGAACCTTGATAGCGCGGAACTTGCCATCGAGCTTCTTCGCGGCGGGAACGTAACCGATAGTGTAGTAGCTCGACCCGTTCTCGACGGCGCTCGCTATGGCCTCTTTGAGCCCGTTGGTATTGAAATACGCCTCTCCCCCGGTCTGCTCCGCGAACTGCTCCATCGCGGCATGTTCCGCCTTGGTTCGCTCATGAAACTCCGCGTCGGCCTTTAGTCCACCGCTGTCGGTTTCATCATTCCATGCAGCATGGAAGGGCGTCGACGACGCAATGCCCAAAGCATCCACGGGATAGACAGCTACATGCGCCGCCGACAGCGACGCCCCGGGATCGAATGCGACGGGGAATCTGCCGGCAAACCAGATCAGGTTCTTGCGGCCGGGGATGAGGCCCAGATAGCGGGCGAGTTGCATCGTGGCTTCTAAAGTGATCTGCGGCCTCTCGTCGGTCCCGGGGTCATGGCGACGCGGACTGACCCGGGTATAAAAGTCTGGCCTATTATTATCGATCCGGTCGGCTAGGCGGGCGCCAAAGTCCTCTGGCTTCATGTTTTGGAGCGCCTTGGTCGTTTGGGCAATGTCGCTGGTAAAGCCCTTCACCATCCGTAACTCCGAAGTGAGTGCAAATATGGCCATCCTTGTCCCCGGCCGCACCGTGCCCATGTACTCGATCATCTGCTGGCGCAGAAACTCCAGGTTCTGTGGTGGCGTATTCAATTCATCCAGCAGCAGCACATTGGCGGCGCTCGCTACCTGATCGGCGGAGAAATTGCTGTAGGTGTTGGCCGGCAGCGAGGCCGGGATCATGGCCGGTCGAGGGATCGCCGCCGGCGTTGCGGCGGGATCATGTTCATCAAAGGAAGTGATGGGCCGCTCGTGGCCATCCTCGAAGACGTGGAATTGGCTCCGGTCAAGATTGTGGATGGCTTTTCCCTTGCCGGTGACTACAACATCCACCAGCACCAGATTGGTGGTGGTGTGGAGGACAGTCTCACCCGAATTCGGCTCAGCGGCCGATTGTGCCTGCGCACTGCAGGAAGGAAGCGCCAAGCCAGCGATAGCGAGGGGGATTATTGCGGCGGTCAGGCGCATTAGACTTGACCTCCTGAAAGTCCCAAACGGCGTCCCTTCAATTCTGCACCAAAATCCCCTATTTTGGTGAGAATGCGGCTCGAACTTTAAGGTGCGTGACCCATCCGCCCGGATGCTCACCTTGCGATCTCCCACGCGAAGTCAGCTTTTCAGCAAGCTTCTGAGAACGCAGATCCGGATCGGGTTGGAATAGACGGCCAGAAGGGCCAGATTTGCCAGGTGGCGGGATCAAATTGCACTGAGCGGCCACAACCGGACGATCACATACAATATGTGATCATGGGTGTTCGGAAGATCTACGAGCCCCATTGTCCCGCAGCGGATTGCAGCAGCGGCCACGCCGGCTGCCTGCACAGTGTTTCGGCGGACGCGGTGCATATACCGCCCGATATCCTGGAGAGGCGCGGCCCCAACGATCAGATTTACAAATGTTCCTACTGCCAATTCGTCTGGTTTCAGCGTTCGGGCTCGCGTCCAGGCTTCGACCCGACACCGGCTGGCTACTATGACAATTTCCGCTGGCCGAGCGAATTTCACGCGGTGAGGAGATCGTTCCGGATTCGGAAAGAAAACACTCGTGCATTTTGGGAAGATTGCAACGAGAGGCTCCGGGAAAGACGTGAACGTCGCAGGTAGCGATAGCGGAGAAGCTATTGTTCCACGATTATTCTTCGAGCTTGGCCAGGTCGCTCATTATCTGAGCGTCGATTTCCGGTCCCCATTTCTCCAGGGCAACGTCGCGAGGGTAGCCCTTCAATATCGCGTCATATTCCCGCTTGAGTTGATCCCGCGGATGCGGAGCTGTGCAGCGCTCCCACGCGGCCTCCATTGCCGCTTCCTCGTCGTACTCTTGTTCCGTCTTACTGTCCATTCCGCATCGCCTTTCTTGGTAGCTTCGCCATGATACTAATGCGTGCGCAGAAGTAAACCGCGAATCGCCCCCGCCCACAATTGGGATTGACACGGAAATAAGGTGAATCTTTTCCTCACCGGCTGTAAATGGCGATGCCTGTCGGGTTGCTGAACTGGCTGTTGCCGGTGCCATTGCTCCCGAACAGGCTCAGATAGGTGCCGCTGCTATTGAACTTCAGCATCTCATCGCCCCCCTGCAATATTACCCAGAAATTCCCGATCGGGTCTGCGGCGATGCCGGTGGGGCTCCCGCCGGGGTTGTATGCATACCCGTTCAAATAGGTGCCGCTGTTATTCACCTCCACGAGACCTTGAGAAAACGGCCCCGGATCGTTGTTTGTCGTGGTTATCCAGATGTTGCCGCTGGCATCGAAGGTGAAATCGTTTACGCCGCCTAACGTCCCGAAGCCAGTGAGCGCCGACCCGATAGTCTCCAATAATGTGCCGCTCGTATTGAATTTTTCCAGCTCATTCGTGGCCCAGTCCGATACCCAGATATTGCCACTGGAATCGACATGGACGAACTGTAAATGCTGACTAAAATTGCCGCCATTGTTGAACTGGCTCAGGTAGGAGCCGCTGCTGTTGAACTCCTCCACGCGCTTATTTCCACCGTCCACCACCCAGAAATTCCCGCTGGAATCGATGGCAATGCCATTTCCGCCGCCGTTCCTGCATACGCCGAACTCGCCGTTGCCGCTGCCGCAGGAGCCAAACTTGCTCAGGTAGGAGCCGCTGCTGCTGAATTTTTCCACGCGGTAGTTGTTATGGTCCACCACCCAGATATTGCCACTGGAATCGATGGCGGCATCGTACGGTGCCCAGAGTTGCCCGTTGCCGCTGCCGCTGCTGGTGGGGCAGGAGGAAGAGGTGCACATGCATGACGTGCAGGCGCTGGACGTGCCGCCAATCGATCCAATCCAGCTGCTGCTCATATTGAATAGCTGCACCCGGTTGTTGCTGCTGTCCACCACGTAGAGGTTTCCACACTCCCCGGATGCCAGAGAGTAATTGAGCGCCTGCATCTGCCAGGGCTCCTTGAAGCTCACGATGTCATCGAAGAAATAGCCGGCAACATTTGATTCCCCTGAATCGTAGGCCGGGGTCTTCTGATAATAGGTCGGGGTGTAGGTGCCGGTAAAAACGCCCGCGCTCGTGCAGTGGCAATTGGCAAGTTCGTTTACGCTCTTGCTCCCGTTATTGAACACCACGCCGTTGCTCGTGTACGCCCCGTGGCCGTTGGCGCCGTGGCTCATGAGCACGTAGGCCGCCGCAGTGCTGCGCGCGGCCCCGGAGGCGTCATCCACCGTGATGGATTTGGAGTCGGCGGTGGCGCACTGGGCAACAGGCAGGGCGCTCGTTGCCGTGTAGGTCGGGTCCACCGCATAGCGCAAACGCCTGCCCCAGCCGTTGTACATGTAGTCATCCGACAGTCTGAGCGCGCGCGTGGGAACACCGCCTTCCTCCGTGCCCGACGTGGCCTTTAAATTCGCGGCGGGCGTCATGCCGGTGTAGCACTCGCCGGTGCCGGTGCCGCCGGTAACCGAGCCCGCTTCATAGCCGTAGGTGCTGCTGCTGGGTTTCTGAGTAAGATCGGACGGGCAGGGAATGCGGTTATTGACGATGGCGAAATTGAGTATCGCCTTTTCAATGTCGTCCATTTTCTTGACGGTGGAGTTATATTGCGAGGCTTGCAGCGACGCGGTGAAGATCACCAGCCCTCCGCCGATCACTACGGCAGTGAGCGTCAGCACGATGGCAAGTTCAAGAAGGGTGAAGCCGCTTTGCCCCCTGGCAAACGCGCTCTTCATTGGCCGGCGTCCGTTGCCGCGGCAGGCGCGGGCCGGATCAGCCTGCGGCCTATGTTATAAGCCAGGCCGAACAGCAAAAGCGTTCCGCACACCTGAACTATTGAAGCCGTCCGGTACAAGTGCTGAAGTGCTTCTGCGCTGGCACACCCATCTTTTCCGTGCCTGCATAGCGCAACCATTTCACCTGACTTAGTGACAAAAAACGACAGCGCGGCGCAGGTCAAAAGCAGTGAGGAAAGGCCGCCTGCAAACAACGTGAACCAGAACAGTTTGGAAAAGCGCTTCATTTTGAGCTCCCTCGATTGCAGGTGGACACCGATGCGGCTCTCAGGCCACATGAGCGCCACTTCGCGTCCTCGGTGCAACTATAGGCAGGAACAACTTAAGAATTGGTTAATCCCTCATTGTGGCGAGGCCGCCGCTCCGATGTAGCCGTAGACACCCGCGCCATCCACGACTATTTCTTCGCCAAGTCGCTGGACAAACTGCGCCCCGGCGGCGTCATGGCGCTGATTGCCAGCCGTTACACGATAGACAAGCAGGACGGCACGATACGCGACTACCTTGCCGATCGCGCGGATTTATTGGGCGCGGTACGCCTGTGCGGAGATTAAGGCCATTGCGTCGGGCAACCCGGCGGTGATGGAAAAGGTCAAGGTCGATACTGAAATCCGCAAGCTCGACCAGTTGCGCTCGGCCCATATCAACCAGCAGCACGCCATCCGCTGGGAAGTGCGCCAGCTCCCGGAGCAAATCCGGCAGGCAAAACAAGCGCAT
The DNA here is from genome assembly GCA_049676965.1 of Occallatibacter sp. GTDB lineage: Bacteria > Acidobacteriota > Terriglobia > Terriglobales > Acidobacteriaceae > Telmatobacter. The sequence continues at coordinate 2,445 of JBAUBR010000142.1, read as the reverse complement.
GAGCGAATCACCGCCGACATCGCTACCGGGTTCTGCCGCTCAAGCTCAGACAAGTACTCGCGCACCGTTCGGTTGATCTGCGCGGTTTACCACGTTTCCAACGCCGCACCCCTGGGAAAGCGCTTTGGCGATTTCACATCAACTGACGAGTACGATTAAATCAGAGCTGACCTTTGGGCTAGAAAACCAGAGGTTATTGTGCGCCGTTTGTCTCGCGGGACGAATCATCTGTGCTCCGATGGCTACTTATGTTAGGGCGACCTTTGGCCCGGGAGCAAACTTCCGCTGATAGTAAGCCGTCGTGGCGACGATGGCGGGTATGCCGACCGAAATGGGCACCATCCACAGCCACCAGGCTCCACGCAGCAGGGGGCCGATTGTGACGAGCGAGAAAGCGGTCCAGGCAGCAATGTAGCTTGCGATCATTCCCTGCAGATGAGCGTACCACCAGAACATTTTTTCCGTCGGCGGATGCGTGAAGCGCCACAGGGATCTGCCCGAAATGCGCATCCCAACAACCCCGAAGACAATCGCCGGGATGCGCAGGTTCTGCACAAATTCCGGTCGGGCGGCTCCCAACACAGCGAGCGTTAGGCTGGCTGCGAAGCAGACAATGGCGGCAGCCCAGTCCAGTCCACGAACGACCGAAGCACCTTTCCAAGCGGCCTTCTGACCGAGCACGCGGTAGGCTGCGAAAGCCGTATAAAAACTGAAGATTGCCACCAACGCAAGAAAGAGGACCGGCAGGTATACGGCCATGACCAGCGCCGTAAAAGCGACGACGGCCATACACCAGAAGTAGATTTTGCCCCACAGGCGATGTGCTCTGCCGCCTTTTGCGGTGATCAGCGCCAGCGGAGCTAACACAAAGGCTCCGCCGCCGGCAGTGATGTGAACTGCCAGAAAGGCATGCATCCACCACGGATCGTGCATCTGTCACCTCACAGTGCCCCGTCATCGTCGCGTCCGTAACGTTTTATTACGCTTCCCGCAGTTCTTTGGTTCCGTGAAAACTCTGTGCGTCTGAAGTCAGGGATTTCCGGCAATCGATGGTTGTAAGGCGTCTCTGAAGTTGCCTGGCGAGAACAGTCCGTAGCGCGTTTCCAACCTCAGGCGGCTCGATCTGATACTCGGCGATTCGGGTTCCATCGCGGAACTTTGAAGTAAGCAAGGAACCCGGACGATGTTCTCATCGAGCGGATTCTCCGCCTTTGGTGTCCGCATCGCCCCACGTTCCTGTGCGCGTGATTCGGTTGCCTCCCGTTGGCAGAGACCGCGTTGAAAACTTCAACATCCGGCCCAAAGCACACGCGCTTACCCCGCCTCGCAGCCGGCTTCTCGAGGCTGAATCGCTCGGGTAATCCGGCAGGTCGAATGACCCGCCGACGGGCAGCCCTGCGAGCCTTAACGCCAACGGCTGCCACTTCCCGCCAAAGCTCTTCCACCTCCGCAGTACCACATGCTGCGTCGCGTAGCACAGAGGGTTGCCACAGCTCACATCCACCGTGGTGCCGACCGGCTGTTTCCCTCGGGCAACACCCAATGCTTTGAACCGCATGGTTCGCGCCATGCTCGGCGTAGGCGCAAGCGAACAAACATCCACGTTCGCTGGCTCAAAACTCAGCGGCTCCGCTGTCATAGTTCGTCCTGCCGCCCCCCTTTTTCTCGATTATGCCGAAATCGCGGACTGCTCAGAAACACCCAAGCCGTTCTTGCATAGAATTCTGGACGAATCGCCAATCGGGAACTGCCAAGTGACCAACCCGTCTCCGCGTTACCGACTCTGAAGAGCTCTCGCGATCAAATCCAGGCTCTTGCCGGTGGGCCGATGCCGCCCGGCCTCCCACCCCATAAACGTAGCCGGATCGACCCCCAGCTTCTCGGCCATCTTCCGCTGCGACAGGCCGAGCGCCATGCGCGCTGTAATGAGCCGTTCAGGGAATGAGCTGGCCGCAGGTAAGGGGTTGTACGTATTGATTTCCTTGGGGTAAAACACGTGCCTCGGTTTCGCAATCCGAATTTCGAAATGGCAAAAAGGCAACGCAGGGATGAGAATCGCCAGTCGCGATCAGCATAAACTGCGAGTGCATTTTGTGGTATCTAATTTCTTACATGGACATGGAAGCAAATACTCCTCCTGATTTTGCGCTTAAGACGGATCGGGACGACCTCGACCTTGCTGCCGAGCAAGTCGTGGTAGCTTACCACGAGAGAACGAAGCACCACTACCACCGCTATGCCGCCTCGCTTGGATATCTGGATTGGGGCAAAGCAGCCAGATCCGTTCCGCCGTTACGACGGAGCGCCGCTGGTTCGCCTTCCTAGCAGGCTGCTGAAAAACTAAGTTGTTTGCCGGTCTTACTCCGCTTTCGGTTCCATTCCGGCTGGTTTTGTGCTGCGTTATGGTTGATTTCTGTGCTCTGCGGGTCGTTCTTGCGGCCCGCA